>JAHFPU010000192.1 GCA_023266635.1 Sphingobium sp. | reverse complement strand
CCGTCGAGCACGAGGGCAATGGCCAACATCCGCCGGGCAGATGGAACATCCTTTGCCGTGCCAGACGCAGCCCGAAGCTCCGCCGCCGTCATATCATCGCGCGTGATCTCGATCGCTGCCACCGCCCCCTCCTGTGCCGCGATGGCAGTGAGTCAGAATTCAACCGATTTGGGAATCCCCCTGGAGTCAGAGGCAATGGCCGTTGGTATGAGTCCACCCGCAAGGGCTCCATCCTCCTCCTCACCGCCCGCCAAAAACAACCCAGTCACTGAGCACCGCATGAGCATCACCGCCAGAGACGAGAAAGACGCCACCCGGCATCGCGGGGAAGCCTCGTACCATCTCGACGACATGCTCAAGCAGGCCGATGCCGCAAGGCGTATGGGCTACAACCTCAACTACTTCAAATCGCTTAAAATCCCCCACATCGGCGAGGGGCGCGCGAAGCGCTACCGGTGGGGCGATATCCGGCAGTGGATGGCGGAGAACAAGATATGCCCAGCATCTATGTCTTCAAGCGCAAGAAGGACGGGAAGCCGTCGAAATATTATACCGCCCAAATCCGTTTTGGAGAAAAAGCCGGCGGCGCTGCCTATCTCCGAAGCACTGGCGCTACTGACAGGCGGGAAGCCGAAGCGGTTGCCCGTCGGATAGCGAGGGAAAAAGCAGAGGCGGAGAAGGCGCCGCCGCAAGAGCCGCCAGCAGAAGATGGACCACATAACTCTGGCGACGATGTTCTCCAAGTGGATCTTGGAGAAGGGTCGAGAGCTTCGATCCGCCAAGGATATCCGGTGCAGGTTGCCCTCATCGTCGAACTGATCGGCGAACACCAGAAGATCCGAGACCTGGGTAATAAGGAAGTCAGCGCCTTCGTCCGCGACGCGAAGCTGCGCGAGATGGGACCAGTCCCGATTAACCGCTGTCTCGGCCGCCTCCGCGCGACCATGAACTACGCCGCCCTTCATTGGGAGGAGGAGATAAAGACTGTCTCCTGGATGAAGATGATGCAGGGAGGAGACCGGCGTTCGCGACGTCTACCTGTCTCCCGACGAAGCCAAGCGGCTTATGGAGCTGCTTCCTCAGCACATCGCCATGGCCTTCGCCTTCACCCTATATACCGGCTGTCGGCTGGATGAGCTTGAGACGTTGACCTGGGATAGGGTGGACCGGGGCCGATCCGCTGCGATTGTGATCACCAAGGGGCGAGGCACCCGCGAGCGCACGCGAACCGTCTAGCTGTCGCGGAAGGCGATGAAGATCCTGGATGCAATCGCCGAAAATCCCGACCACATGGACACCACTGTTTTCGACCTGACCAACCGGCGCAAGCACTGGTAGACGGCCCGCAGCGCCATCGGCCGAAAGGACGTGACGTGGGGCACGATCTGCGCGGCATGACGGCCACATGGTCCCGGCAGTATGCGAAGGCGGATATTCGTCTCATATCTGCCACACTGGGACATTCAGACACCAAGGTCACCGAGCGCTATGCGCGCGTCATCGACCAGGAGATCGTGGCGATGCTCGATAAGCTCCCGGACCTGTCGGTGTAAGCTTCACGTCAAAAACGGCTATCATTTCTGCTATCACCGGCATCAAGAGAGATAGAACAGAATGGGGCCGTTTCTAAAAATCCTGTAAATTCAGAGGGAAAATTTGGTCGGGGCGAGAGGATTCGAACCTCCGACCCTCTGCTCCCAAAGCAGATGCGCTACCAGGCTGCGCTACGCCCCGAACCTATAGAACTTCTGCTTTTCTCGCGTTTCGACGTCGGAAGCAAGGGCAATCTCGCAATGTCACCGATCCGCAAAACGGGCCTGCCCATCCCGCAAGCGCGCGAAAACGTCCAAGAAGACCGCGCCGACGCCATCAAAACCGCAACAGGGCGCGTTCTTTGAATGATCCTGGATGATGGACGCCCGACATTGGTAAGCTCTAAGCAGAGTTTCCAAAACCGGGAAGGGCACCCCCGCCTTCGCGAGGGCATGCTTTTGGGAACTCTGCTAAGGGCAAGTCCAGACACTGCCCTGGCGAGATGCGCGCCGCCGCGGGGGATGCTCGCGCCTGTCGTCAACTATTGCCGTCGATGGGCCTGCGGTTGCTGCGGGCGCTCGGGTAATAGCCATAGCCCCAATCCTTGCGCCAGCGCACCGTGGCGGAGGCGGCATCGGCCTTGGTGATGACGATGCCCAGCACATTCGCCTGTGCCGTATAGAGCGTCGTCCGCACTTCGTCCGCGAGTTCGATGGGCGTGCGTCCCCATTCCGTCACCAGGACGACCCCGTCCAGCAGCGCGGCAATGGCGACCCCGTCAACGATGGGATGGACGGGCGGCAGATCGACGATGATCATGTCGTAGCGTTCGCGCAGCACATGGATCAGCGTTTGCATCTTCTCCGAGGCGAGTTGCTCATAGGAGACGGGCGCCATTTCCTTCACGGCGACTGGCAGGATGTCGGGCACGAAGCCCGAGCCCTTGACGATGGCTCTGTCCAGCTCGGCAATGCCCGCCACGACTTCCAGAAGCCCGGCGGCGACGCCCGGAGCGTAGTGGCGGCTCAGCGTCGCGTTGTGAATATCCGCGTCGATGATCAGCGTGCGGCCGGTTGACAGCGCATAGAGCGTCGCCAGATTGCCCGTGACCATGCTCTTGCCTTCGCGCGGCATGCTTGAGGTGATGCCGATGCAGCGCATCGGATTGCGCGGATCGGCGTGAGCGATGGCGGTGCGCAGATTCTTCATGGCGCTGCTGAAAGGCGAGAACGGCATGTCGATGGCGAGCCGGAAATTATACTCGGACGAGGGCGGCGCCTTGATGATCGGCTGGGCGGAGCGTTCGCCTCGTTTGCCTTGCCTGGGCCAGCGGAGCTGTGCGCCGTCATTGCCAGAAAACAGCGCCTGTTTGTCGATGCGCGGAATGACCGCGAGACAGGGCAAGCCGATTTTCGACCGGATCTGCCGGGCTGACCGCACTGTATTGTTGGTGCTTTCCCTCAGCGTGGCGGCCCCGATGCCGAACAGCAGACCTGTCAAAGCCCCGAACATCAGAATGAGCTGGCTGCGCGGGCCGCTCTTGCCGAGCGGCTTCGTCGCGGCTGTTATGACGCGTGTATTCGTGACCGGGAAGGACTGCCGCTGCACCGCCTCGGTGAATGCCTGCTGATAGGCTTCGTAGATCCTGCGGTAGCTCTCCACCGTCGATTCCAGCTCGGTCAGGGTGATCTCGCCCTGCGGCGACGCGGGATTGCGTGTCACCGTGTCGCGTTGTGTGGGAACGACACCGCTTTTGTCCTGGGCGGCGACATCGGAGGAGCCGGGGCGCGGCGCGCCGGGCGGGGTATCCTGGGTAACAACATCGCGACGTTGTTCGGGCGGCCGGAAATCGCGACCGGAGCGGAACAGCTCAAGCTGGCGCGCGGCGCTGTTGAGCTGCGTCCGAAGTTGAGCCAGGCGCGCTTCCAGCCATTCGCTGCTCTGCTGCGCGGCGCGCGATGCGTTCCTGCGCTGATCGTCGATATAGGCTTCGGCCACGGCGTTCGCTATTGCCGCCGCTTTTTCGGGGTCCGGCGAGGTGTAGGTGATGTCGATGGCATAGGATGTGCTGACGCGGCGGGAGTCGAGACTGCCCTGGAAGATGTCGAGGGCTGTCCGCAGCCGCGCATATTCCGGCGATTGTTCCGTCGCCGAGGGCGAAGGGACGTCACCAAGGGTGAGAATGCTCCTGGCCACGCCGACAACCATGCGTGAGAGCGATTGCGGGTCGGCCTGAAATTCGGGATCGTCCAACAGCTTCAGCTTGCCGATGATGGCGAAGGCCAGCGATTCCGAGCGCAACAGCGCCATCTGTCCCTCGACCTGCGCCGCGTCGAGCGAACGCCCCTGGATCGGACTGGGATCGCGAACCAGCTCGGCGGCGTTGGGGTCGATCAAGATTTGCGCGCGCGCCGTATAGGTGCGCTGGGCGGTGGCGACGTAGAGGAAGGCGAAAGCGAGGGCTATGGCGAGGGAGCCGCCGATCAACAGCCTGTTGCGTCGGAAAAAGCGCGAAATATCCACAAAGCTGATGTGATTGGGCTCCGTTTGGAGCAAAACATCCTCTCTCTCGCGGGATAGGCCCGGGCGTGGCGTGCTATGCAGCATTGCCTTCAACTCTTAAGAGATTATCGTATTTGATGGTCATGAGCGAAACGGGCAAACCCACGCGTAAAAAGGTGCCTAAATGCTGATTAGCAATACAACCGGTTAAAAAAATTTTACCGCCGTATACCAGAGCCTGTCTTCGTCGAGAAGCATGTCTTGCCTACGCTAGTGTTCCGACTCTAACGCTTGGTTCCCAAGCGTCAGCCCGGAACCCTGCTTAAGTCTTTGTTGGTGTTGCATCTTTTCCAAACGCTTGCGACCTTCGGCCGGAATCAAGCGTTTAGGACGCAACACGAGCCCTTCGCGCTCCAGCCGAATTTAACCCGCATTGCAGCATCCGCCTAGTTCGCATCTGCGAAATAAGGGGTTGTTGCGGACCTTGAAAGCAAAATGACGCGCTGATTTGGCTTATGCGCGCTTTTCGCCGTTTCATTCCGACACGTCTTACCATGCGGGCTGTCGCCGCGCGCGCAAAAGCTGCGCCTCGCGCAACTGATGCACGTGGATTTGCTCAACCTGGAGGCATTATCGCGCTTGCCACACGGGACTCCCCCCCTCCACCGGACGAGACGACCGCTTATCCAATCCGCCTGCGTTGATCGTGCCGGTCTTGGCGGCGCCTATAGGGTTGCAACCGGCTCGACCTACGGCGGAAGTTGCTTTAGAGACGCATGACGCTGGCAAGAAGTTCAGGGGGTACCCGCGATGATGCATCTTTACGCTGTCCATGATGGCGGGCTGGAAAAGCTGGAATCGGCAAAGCCCGCGCAAGTAGCGTCCCGAGCGATTTGGATCGATCTGTCGGATCCGAGCCAGGACGAGGAAGCCGCGACGGAGAAGCTGCTCGGCGTTGGCATTCCAACGCGCGAGGAAATGCGCGAGATCGCCGAAT
>JAHFPU010000233.1 GCA_023266635.1 Sphingobium sp. | reverse complement strand
GGGACTGTCAGGAATTTCGTGTTTGGACGGGCATAATGGGTAAGAAGGAGTCCCACTATGTCTCGACGCAAAGAACCCGCTATTCCTAATGAGCTTCTCGACCAGTTGCTGGCGGGAGGCGCTGCCAGTGCCGCTTTTGACCAGGGAGGCTTGCTGGATGTTCTGAAGAAGGCGCTCACGGAGCGCGCTCTGAACGCGGAGATGGATCACCACCTGGCGACCGGCGAAGGTGCCGGCAACACGCGCAACGGATATGGCCGGAAGACCGTCACGACCGAGACAGGTAAACTGGAGATCGATGTCCCGCGCGACCGCCAGTCCAGCTTCGATCCACAGCTGATAGCCAAATATCAGCGCCGTTTCCCGGGGTTCGACGAGAAGATCGTGTCGATGTACGCCCGCGGGATGAGCACCCGGGAGATCACTGGGCACCTGCACGATCTGTACGGCATTGACGTGTCGCCCGACCTGATCAGCACAGTGACGGATGCCGTCCTGGATGAAGTTGCCACTTGGCAACAACGCCCGCTCGATGCCATTTATCCGCTCGTCTTCTTTGACGCGATCCGGGTGAAGATCCGGGATGAAGGGATGGTTCGTAATAAAGCGATCCATATCGCCTTGGGCGTCCGTGCTGACGGCGCCAAGGAGGTGCTGGGCTTATGGCTCGAGCAGAACGAAGGCGCCAAATTCTGGTTGCGGGTCATGAACGAACTGCGCAACCGCGGCACTGAGGATATTCTGCTCGCTGTCGTCGACGGCCTTAAGGGCTTCCCAGATGCGATTACAGCCGTGTTCCCGGAAGCTGTCGTTCAGACATGCATCGTCCATTTGTTACGTAATTCCATGGACTTCGTATCCTGGAAGGACCGCAAAGGCCTTGCGACAGCGCTCAAGGAAATCTACCGCGCGCCTAGTGCTGATGCTGCCGAACAGGCCCTCACAGCCTTCGAGGCCGGCCCCTGGGGTCAGCGTTACCCCGCCATCGGCCAGAGCTGGCGCCGGGCATGGGCTGAGGTCATTCCATTTTTCGCGTTTCCTGATGATGTCCGCAGGATCATATACACCACGAACGCGATTGAGGCCTTGAACTCGAAGCTTCGCAGGGCTGTCAGAGCAAGGGGCCATTTCCCAAGCGACGATGCCGCAACAAAGCTCCTTTATCTGATCTTGAACAGGTCCGAAAAAGAGTGGAAGATGCCGCCTCGTGAATGGACGATGGCGAAAGCTCAATTTGCCGTCATCTTCGGCGAACGTTTCATCAGGGCCATGTCGGCCTGATGTTCAACCGCCCGTCCAAACACGGAATTCATGACAGTCCCGGTGCGGATGAGGATCCTCAGCGCGCTTGGCTTGCCTTCCGGGAATATGGCCCCCTGGTCTGGACGCCTCGCAACGGTGGCCACTGGGTTGCGACCTCTGGTCCAGATGTCGCCGCCATGTTCCGCGACAATCATCGTTTCTCCAGCGCCAGCGTAACAATCCCTAGTGTCCCGGCGGATCGGCTGCTCCCGCTGGAGGCTGATCCCCCCTTGCACGCTGACTATCGCCGGGCGATCATGTCCTATCTCACGCCGGTCAGGGTCAAGGCTCTTGAGCCAGAGATACGCGCTCTTGCGGGCGAACTTATTGACGCCATCGCGCCGCGCGGACAATGCGAATTTATCGGCGATTTTGCACATCATCTTCCCTTGATCATCGTCCTGCGCCTTCTGGACCTTCCGCTTTCCGACCGTGCCTATCTTCATGCCCGCACCGAGATTTTTGCGCGGCACCCTGATTTGCAGGCCAAGATCGATGCGTATCTTGAGGTCCGCAGCTATCTCGAATTACGCATCGCCGAGCGGCAGGCCGCGCCAGGAGACGACCTGATCAGCCATCTGCTTCGGGCGCGGGTGGATGGTCGTCCGTTCACCCCCCAAGAATTGTTATCGACATGCACGATGGTCACTTTCGCCGGGCTTGATACGGTCGCCGCAATGTTCGGCTTCGTGGCCCTTTTCCTTGCGCGCTCACCCGCGCAACGGCGATTCATTCTGGAAACGCCGGGACAGCGCCCCCTGGTGGTGAGCGAGTTGCTCCGCCGCTACGCGACGAGCAATATGGGCCGCGTATTGGCTGAAGATGTAGTGCATGGAAACGTCACGATGAAGCGCGGCGATCACATCATGTTATCGCCAAGCCTATATAATCTTGATCCGGCACTGTTTTCCGAGCCGGAACGGGTCGACTTCGACCGGTCGCCGCGTCACATTACCTTCGGCACTGGCAGTCACACCTGTGCTGGCGCTCAGCTGGCACGGATGGAAATCCAGATTTTCATCGAGGAATGGCTTGCCCGTATTCCCGATTTCGCCGTCTCGACCACCGAACGGATTGCCGCAAGGGCCGGGCCGGTTAACACCCTCGACCAGCTGCCGCTGGTATGGCGGCCGGAGATAAACTGATCTGGTTTGGCCGGAAGGGCGACATACTGGGCGGCGGGAACCCCATCCCACCTTCTCCCGTTCCATGTTAGGGACGGCGCATAAGAAGAGGTTGGCCAATGTCGTCAAGGTTCTGGATTGCCGGTGGAGCGGTGCTTCTGACCAGCATTGCCGCTGGTTATGGCCTCGGCGGATTTGCCGGGGGGCAGTTCGGTGGCGGCGTCTGGCAGGACCTGCGCGGCTCCGGCAATATGCAGACGCCGCCGGAAGCGAATGACTCCGCTATGGTCGATCCCTCGCTTGGCAACCTCAATCCGGCCGATGGCGGTGACACGCCGCTGACGCCCGACCAGATCGTGTGCAAGGGGTGCGGGCCGACGCTGGCGGAGCGCAATATGATGGGCGACGCCTACGATACTGGCGAGCATGATCCCGCGCTGCAGGATTATCAGGCGCAGGGGGATGCCGCAGAGAAATCACTGGCTGCTTCGTCTCCGTCCACCGCTGCGCCACGCGCGCAGAAAGCCGCGTCAACGCCTGCCGGGACGGCCGGGATGGTTCAGCCAATCCCGTCCGCCCAGCAATAGGTGCGCGCAAGGCGAAGGTCTGAACGTCCGCGCCGGGTGTCTCGACTACGCTCGAAACGAACGGAGGGGAGCAACCGAACCAAGCTAGACTCCCGAGCCCAGCCTATTCCGCCGCAACAGCCTCCTCGCGGTCGCTCAGCCGATTTTCCAGCCGGCTGATCATTTCCTTCGGGCATACCTGCCACACATGGTCGCGCCAGCGGTCCCAGTCGTCGAGCAGGGTGTGCGACCAGCGGCTGTCGGTCGCGACCGCATGTTCGGCGATCAGCGCCTTCAGGCGGGTTTCCCAATAGGCGCTGTCGAGACGCTGCCAGACGATGCTTTCCGGGTTCGCGCGTGACGGGAAGACGCCATGCTCGTCCAGGATGAAGGCCATGCCGCCGGTCATACCTGCGCCAAAATTCGCGCCGGTGTCGCCCAGGATCACCGCCGTGCCGCCGGTCATATATTCGCAGCCATTGGCGCCGCAGCCCTCGACCACCACCTGCGCGCCCGAGTTGCGGACCGCGAAGCGCTCGCCGGCCTGGCCCGCCGCGAACAGCTTGCCGCTGATCGCGCCGTAGAGGACGGTGTTTCCGATGATCGTGTTGTGGCGCGTGTCCAGCGGGGTGGAGACCATCGGCCGGACGATGATGACGCCGCCCGACAGGCCCTTGCCCACATAGTCGTTAGAATCGCCGAACACCTCCAGCTTGATGCCCTTGCACAGGAACGCGCCGAGCGACTGGCCGGCCGATCCGCGCAGGCGCACGGTGACATGGCCATCAGCAAGCGCGGACATGCCGAACTTCTCCGTGATCTTGGCGGACAACCGCGTGCCGACGGCGCGATGGGTATTGCGCACCGTATAGGTCAGCTGCATCTTCTCGCCCCGTTCGAACACGGCCTTGGCGTCGTTCAGGATCTGTGCGTCCAGACTGTCAGGCACTTCGTTGCGCCAGGCGTCCAGCGTGAAGCGGCGCTCATGGTCGGGCGCATCCACCTTGGCCAGGATCGGGTTGAGGTCAAGATCGTCAAGATGCTCCGCGCCACGGCTGACCTGCCGAAGCAGTTCGGTGCGGCCGACAATCTCGTCCAGGCTGCGGAAGCCCAGACGCGCAATGATCTCGCGCACTTCCTCGGCGATGAAAGTCATCAAATTTATGACCTTCTCTGGCGTGCCGGTGAACTTGGCGCGCAGTTTTTCGTCCTGCACGCACACGCCCACGGGGCAGGTGTTGCTGTGGCACTGGCGCACCATGATGCAGCCCATGGCGACGAGCGAAAGCGTGCCGATGCCGAACTCCTCCGCGCCCAGGATCGCGGCGATGACGATGTCCCGCCCGGTCTTGAGGCCGCCGTCGGTGCGCAGCTTCACCCGATGGCGCAGGCCATTGAGCGTCAGCACCTGATTAGCTTCGGACAGGCCCATTTCCCACGGCGTGCCGGCATATTTGATGCTGGTTTGCGGCGATGCGCCGGTGCCGCCGACATGGCCGGCGATCAGGATGACGTCCGCATGGGCCTTCGCCACGCCCGCCGCGACCGTGCCAATGCCGGCCTGGCTGACCAGCTTGACGCAGACGCGCGCGCGCGGGTTGATCTGCTTGCAGTCATAGATGAGCTGCGCGAGATCCTCGATCGAATAGATGTCGTGGTGTGGCGGGGGCGAGATCAGCATCACGCCCGGCGTCGAATGGCGCAGCTTCGCGATGAACTCGGTCACTTTGAAACCGGGCAGCTGGCCGCCCTCGCCGGGCTTGGCGCCCTGCGCGACCTTGATCTCGATTTCCTCCGCCGATCCCAGATATTCGGCATGGACGCCGAAGCGGCCCGAAGCGATTTGCTTGATGACCGAGTTGGCGTTGTCGCCATTCTCATAGGGCTTGAAGCGCACGGCATCCTCGCCGCCTTCACCCGACACGGCCTTGGCGCCGATACGGTTCATGGCGATGGCCAGCGTCTCATGCGCCTCCGGCGACAGCGCGCCCAGCGACATGCCCGGCGTGACGAAGCGCTTGCGGATTTCCGTGATTGCCTCGACCTCGTCAATCGGTACGG
>JAHFPU010000191.1 GCA_023266635.1 Sphingobium sp. | reverse complement strand
TCCCTATGTGGATGCGCTGACCGGGACGCTCTATTCCTTCGCGATTTTCGCCGTGGCCTTCATCACCCGGCCGATCGGCTCGATCATCTTCATGGCGGTCGACCGGCGTTACGGACGAGGCACGAAGCTGACGGCGGCGCTGTTCCTGCTGGGCGGATCGACCGCTTCTATTGCCTTCATGCCCGGCTATGCGACGATCGGTCATTATGCTGCGGTTGTCCTCCTCCTGCTGCGTGCCGCTCAGGGTATTGCGCTGGGCGGCACATGGGACGGCCTCGCCTCGCTTCTGTCGTTGAACGCGCCGAAGGAACAGCGCGGCTGGTACGCCATGGTGCCACAGCTTGGCGCTCCGCTGGCGCTGCTGGTGGCGAGCGGCCTGTTTGCCTTCTTCCTGCTCAACATGACGGAAGCGGATTTTCTCGACTGGGGCTGGCGCTATCCCTTCTTCGTGGCCTTTGCGATCAATGTGGTCGCCCTGTTTGCCCGGCTTCGCATCGTGGTGACGCATGAGTTTGAACGGCTGTTCGAGCAACGCGATCTGCAACCGTCCCCCGTGCTGCCGACGCTAAAGGCCGAAGGGCGCAACATCGTGCTGGGCGGCTTCGCTCCGCTCGCCAGCTTCGCGCTGTTCCATATGGTGACGGTGTTCCCGCTGTCGTGGGTGGTTCTCTATACGGACCAGCCGATCGATCGCTTCCTCATCATCGAAATGATCGGTGCGTCGGTCGGTTTGCTGGCCATCGTCGTTTCGGGCTTCATCGCCGATCAGATCGGTCGACGCTCGCTGCTGGGCTGGTCGGCCGGTGGGATTGCGGTCTTCGCCCTCGTCGCGCCGCTGTTGCTCAATGGTGGTGAACTGGGCGAAGTCGCGTTCATGATCCTCGGTTTCATGCTGCTCGGCCTGTCCTTCGGTCAGTCTTCGGGCGTGGTCGCTTCGAATTTCAGGACGGATGCCCGCTATACCAGTTCGGCCCTGACGTCCGACCTTGCGTGGCTGGTCGGGGCGGGTTTTGCGCCGCTTCTGGCCCTGCTGCTGTCGGTGAAGTTCGGTCTGGCTGCGTCGGGCATCTACCTGCTGTCCGGGGCGATAGCCACCATGGCCGCGCTCTACATCAACAAGGAACTGGCGGCCCGCGATCGTTAAATTGCGGCCTTCATCCGGCGCAGCGCCTTTCTGTCGAACCATGCGGTAAGACCGGGGCGAGGCCGGAAACGGGGCAGCCATTGCGGATAGAGACTTGCAAGACGCGCGGGGAGGCCATCCGGCCCCTCGCGCGTCATGATGTCGGACACGATCCGGTTCTGGAAAAAGCGCACCGAATAGTTGATCAGCCGCCTATATTGCATCCGCCATGTGGCGGGATGCAACAGGCTGACCTGCTCCGCGAGAAAGCCTGCGCCATCGCACATCAGCACCCGTTCATGCACCCAATGACTATCGGGGTAGAGGCCGGTATGCGCCCATGACGCCACCAGACCGTCGTCGCCGATCAGGTCTTCGGGCAGGCGCAATCCGCGCGTTCTGATGTCTTTCACGAACCGGCCCGACAGGGCGTAAAGGTCGCCGAACAGCCCGCCTTCGGCTCTTAACCCGTCGCGATAGGTGGCCGCCATCCGGCCGTTCATCGGCATGCCCGCCGCCGCATTCACCTCGGGGTGGGCGGCGAGGTCAGCGATCAGGGAGTCGAAGGAACCGGGGGTGATTTCCGCGTCGCCATCCATGAAGATGACGGCGTCCTCATTGCCAGTCAGCAGACCATGGACCATATGGTTCCAGGTGCGCGACTTGCCGCCGGCCTGAAGGTCGTGAACGATGACATTCGCGCGGGAACCGGCCGATTTCCGGGCGACGTCCGCAGTGGAGTCTGTCGTGCCGTTGACCAATATGTGAAAAAGGGTGTCAGGACGATCGAGGGGGATGGAGGCGAGGCAGAGCGCGATGCGTCGCTCCTCCTGATGGGCGAAAATGGCGACGGCGACCGTCATGATGGCTGTCCCTTACCGGAAGTCCCAGGCCTGCTGGCCATGCTGGACGATGTCCAGCCCGTCCGCTTCGTCGGTGGCCGGGCCGCGCATCGGCATCATGGTGGAGACGATCAGTGCGGCCATGCTGGTGCCGATCATCGCCCACAGGGCGACGGCGGCCAGGCCGATGATCTGGCTGATCAGGGCGGACGACAGGCTGATATTCACGTCGAAGCCGACGCCGCCCAACAGGGGCAGGACGAAGAAAGGGAGCAAAATCGCGCCGATGAGGCCGCCCAGACCATGGATGGCGAACAGGCTGGCGCCGTCGTCGATACGCCCGTCCAATATGCCCGCACCGATGCGGCAGACGATCGCGGCGATGACGCCGATCAGCATGGCGCCTCCGGTGCCGACCAAAGCGGCCGAAGCGGAAATGGCGGCGATGCCGGCAAGCGCGCCTGACAGGATGCCGGTGGCGCTGGTCTTGCGGGTCAGCACCAGATCGACCAGTCCCCAGGCCAGAGCAGCCGCGCAGGCCGCGAAATGATGATTGAGGATCGCGGTGGCGGCGTCGTCCGTCGCACCCAGCGCCCACCCGCCGACCGCGCCGGACAGGCCGACCCACATCAAGGCGCCGCCGCCAAGCGTCAGCAGCGGAGCATGGCCGGTCAGAGGCGGTTCCCGGCGCTGGCCCGCAATGAGCGCCAGCGCGAGGGCGGAGAATCCGGCCGTTACATGCACGGCCAACCCACCGGCAAAATCCATGACGCCAAGGTCGGCGAGCCAGCCGCCAGCCCATAGCGCATGAGCGATGGGGGCATAAACGAGCAGCATCCAGAGCGGCGCGAAGAGGATGAACCATCCCATGCGGGCCCGCTCCGCCACAGCGCCGACCAGCAGCGCCACCGCCAGCAGAGCCAGTGCCATCTGGAACAGGACGAAGGCGGATTCCGGTACGGTCAGCCCATCGCGCAACTGGCCAAGATTGGCGAGCAGCAGATTTGCGCCGCCGCCCAGCCATGCGCTGCCCGGCGCATAAACGATGCTGTAGCCGACGATGGCCCAGAGCAGCGAACCGATGGCGACCACACCGGCACCCTGCGTCATGACCGCCAGCGCAGAGCGGACATTCACCTGACCCGCATGCCGCAGCATCAGCCCAGGCAGCGCCGCCAGCAACAGGAGAAGCGCGCACAGGATCATCCATGCGGTATCGCCGCTGTCTGCCGCTGCAACCTGCGCAAGGGCGGGGGTAGGCAGTGCGGCAATCAGAAGCAGGGGCAGGGCAGAGAGGAAGCGCATCGGAGGCAGGAACCCGGAAGGAAGGATGGGCCATGTCCTAACGGATCGGCGGTAAAAACTTCGATAAATATATGATCGGTCTTTGCGTCGGGCGGATTTGGGATGGCGGAGGCGGACGACAAGCGACTTGAGCGTGAGGCGTACCTGCCGATGAAAATCCAACTTGACGGTACGTCAACTTTGCGAAGTGGTGGTCAGGTCGGAATTGCATGGATTTTGTGATTATTGTTTTTATTCAATATATTGTATCCAATAGTTGCCGCCATTTCCCTCTATGAATTTTGCGCTATGGGCGACGATCATGACGCCTAAGTTCACACCATATGCGCGCGCCTGCGCGTCCGGGAGCGCGTGCGCGAGGCCGGCGGGGAAGTCGGGTGGCTCCATGGCTCCGGCGTGGCGGGATCGACACATGTAGGACAGTGGAAAACGGGATGTAGGATGGATTTCTGTCGGCTGTGGCCGGGACGCCTCCGTCATGGAAGGGGCAAGTGCAGGACAGGCTGGCCAAATAAGCGCGGAGCGCCATAAGAGGGATATGGAGGACAACCGCCGATGATGATGCTTGCCGCTTTGCTTCTCGCCGCCGCGCCGCCGTCTGCGGAGGAACCGGTCTGTACCGCGCCAGCGCCACTGGCCGAGCCATGGACAAGCTGGGACCAGAATGGACAGGGCGAAGCGGGGACGCAGGTACATGGTGCGCCGTCGCTCATTCTGGGCAAGCCGCTGGACGCGACCCTGACACCCGCAGCCTATGTGCAATTTGCCGCTGCCCCGGCCAAGGGCGCGAAGGAGGGCTATGGCGGCCTGTTCGCGCTATCGCTCAGGCAGGCCGCGCGGGTCGGCATCGCTGTGTCGGGAACGGCGTGGATCGATGTGGTCAGCGGCACGAAAGCGCTGACCTCCGCCGATCATGGCCATGGACCGGATTGTTCGGGCATCCGCAAAATGGTCTGGTTCGACCTGCCTGCCGGACGGCATATCGTACAGATCGCCGGAGCCAACGGACGTAGCATCCGGGTGATGGCGGCGGATGCGGGGGCAAATCAGCCGAGATAGGCAGGCCTGTCCCTTGATGGAGGACAAAGTGGCGAGGCGCGGATTTCGACGTTCCAAGGAAGAGCGCCGATGGAGACGCCGAAGGACGGTTTTCTTTTCCTCCCCCGCCCGAGAAGGATTTACCGTTCAATTATGGTCGCGCGCCGCCCCGGTTCCCCTCACACCGGGCGGGTGCGCCACATGGCAATGGGGATCATGGTCATGACGGGTTTGTCGTCCTGATTGAAGATCGTCACCTGATTGCGGACGATGCCCATTTCGGGCCGACTTTGCGACGCTTTCTTGTCGATCACCTCGCTGGTGCCGCGCAGCGTGTCGCCGGGCCGCACCGGGCGCAGCCAGCGCAGTTCATCCACGCCCATCGCACCCAGGCTGGCCGCCTGACGACCGGGATGTTCCTGAATGGCGGCGACGAACATCTTCATGAAGAGGGCGGTCGTATGCCATCCACTGGCCGAGATGGTGCCGAAATGGGTTTTGGCCGCCGCCTCGTCGGAGAGGTGAAAAGGCTGGGGATCATATTCGGCGGCGAAGGCGACGGTTTCCTCTCGCGTGATCGTCAACGGGCCGAAGGCGAAGCTGTCGCCTATGGCGATGTCCTCAAACCACAGAATATCCTCAGCCATCATCCGTCTCCTGTTACTATGGAGACGGATGTAAATATGGCTTACGTTTACGTCAAGGTTAGCTGATGCTGAGCGACGGCTGGCCGCGCGGCGCCGTCATGGTGGC
>JAHFPU010000051.1 GCA_023266635.1 Sphingobium sp. | reverse complement strand
CAGCGCACCGCCCACAGGATCACATCACCCTGGAAATGGCGCCACTTGAAATCCGTCATCGTTCCGTCCGTCCAATCTCCGCCAAGCATGCTCAAGCTTCACGATTTTTGCAACAGAGCCCGATGCACACCATAGGAGTGGAGTCTCCGCCGGTTCTGCCGAATCACCCCCTACCTGTAGGCGCTTGCAATCGTAGCGGCGTCTGCTCGCAAACGGAGCGATTTTCTGCTCACCCTTTCTGCCACTGGCGCATGGCCTCGTGCTCGAATTATCTGCCAGTGTGCTCGCCATCATCCGGCGCTGCTTGCAAACGGGGCGTCGTGCTCACACTCCCTGCCAGTGGGTTCTCCAAACCCGTCGCCGGCAGACGCTTTTGCGAAGCGGGTTTCCAGAACAGTTTTGACACGCGGCGGGCCGCAGAAATGCGTTGCGGTCATGGCCCGCCGGCAGGATCGTCAGAAAGGAAGGTTTTCGCGAACAGGGCCAGCGCATAATAGGCGATGACACCACGCAAGCGGAAAGGGTGCGATGACCAAAACCGAAATGCTGGAGACGATGAAACGCCTCGACGCCCATGCGAATGCCCTGCTGCTGATCGGTGCTTCCGATATCGATCTGCTCGGCGGCATGTTCGACGTGATGCCGGACTTCAAGGCGCTGCTCGATGCCGGATACGGCGAAGAGATCGAGAGAAACGCCGGTCGCTTCCCCGGCCTGCACCGCTACGCCGTCATGCTCTCAAATATCGCCGAAGGGATCGCGGACGGCTCCATCCGGGTGCCACGCTGACGCCACTCCCGCTGGCAGATAATGTGAGCAGGCGACCATGACTGCGAGCAGCGCCGGATGATGGCGAGCACATTGGCAATTAGCGTGAGCAGACTGCTCCGCCCATTGTCAGATAATCCGAGCAGAAAATCGCTCCGTTTGCGAGCAGACGCCGCTACGATTGCAAGCGCCTACACCTATCGATACTGGCTCGTGGCGGCGCTCATTGCCGCCCTGATCTACTACGCATGGGGCGAGGTCACTCGAACCCGGGGCGCTCAAAAGGTGTCGTTCCGCCCGGCGGCGGAAGCGTGCGATGCGTCCGGGTCGCTCCGCTACTGCGTCTATCGCGATCGGCGGGGGACGAACGGCGATGTCGTCTATCATATGCATGGCCGCAACCTCGACGAGCGCATCTGGAACGACGACACCTATCTCACCGCGCTAATTCAGTCGGAATGGCAGCGCCGCCCCGAGCTGCCGCCCACAGTCGTGACCGTATCCTATGGTTCGACTTGGTTGCTAACCCCGAAAGGGGAGACACCCGACAGCGGACTGCTGGATGATCTGATGGCCCGTCTGCCAGCGATTGAGGGGAAAATCGGGCGTCCGCGTCGTCGTCTCTTGATGGGAGAGTCGATGGGGGGCCTCAACGTCCTGGTCGCTGGCCTGTCCTATCCGTCGCGGTTCGCCAAGGTCGCGGCGCTATGCCCCGGCGTATATTCGACCTCGCCGTTCGCATCACTGTCCACGATCCGCGCAACGATGCAGCGCACGGGTGCGAACCCCAAGATCATCTTCGGCGTATGGATGATGGCGCGGAAATATGCGGCGAACGATGCCGAGTGGCAGCGCGTCTCGCCGCTCGCCCTGATCGAGCGGGCGGGTCCGGCCTATCCGGCGCTCTACCTGTCGAACGGCCTGTATGACGTCTATGGAAATTTCGAGGGCACGCAGCGGCTTGCCGACATAGCGCGCAAGCGCGGCGTCAAGACGGAGTGGCACCCGCTCTATGGCGGGCACTGCGCTACGGACGCGTCCTCTCTCGCGGCGTTCCTGTCGTCCTGACGCTTTCCCGAAAGGGAAGGGCGTATGAGAAAGCCCGCCTCGCTGTCGGCGTAAAGCGGGCGGCGAGGCGGGCTTTTCCCAGAATTTGTTCCCAATTCACTTTTCCCGAAATGGCTCGACCTCGACGGGAAATCGAGAAAGGATCAGGCGGCTTCCAAGGTCGGGATACGCGCGATGATATCGGCATCCTTCACGGCCTGCACGCGCAGGTCGTAATTGCGCTGCATGTTGACCCACATTTCGGGCGTGGTTCCGGTAAGCTTGCCGATCCGAAGCGCCATAGTCGGGGTGACATCCTGCTTCTCGGCGATGATATCGTAGAGGGTCTGCCGCGATACCTCGATCAGCCTGGCGATCTCCGCCTTGGGCTTGTTGAGCGCGGGCAGAATGTCCTCCCGCAGCAGCTCACCGGGGTGCATCGGGGCAAGGCCGGATACGAGCTGGTTCATCATCTGTCTCCTGTCCGGGCCGATCCCAGATCATCATGCGTCTCTGTATAAGCTCTATATGTAAACTAAAGCCTTACATGTCAAGCATTGGCTGACAGATTTTTAGGAGGGGCTTGCCCCTCCTCAATGATAATCCTCGATATTCACGTCGATCGCATTGCCGTCATCCCAAGCCCATGTGACCCGGTAATTGCCGCTGGCATCGACTGCATATCGTTTGGGCTTGGTGCTCAACCCATGAAAGCGAAAGCCCGGAACATTCATGTCCTCGGGCTTCGTGGCAGCATCTAGCGTGAGCAGGATGCGGCGAACGCGGTTGTGGTTCTGGACGGGAAGTTTTGAGCCATCTCCCTTGGTGGCGAAGGCTTCGAGCGCCTTGCTGGTGTATGTTTTAATCATAGACACATTGTAAGGCATTTCCTGACATTTGTCAAGTATTACCTTACACTCTGCCGAAAACGATTCTTCGGCGGCGACCCTACCGCCCGAACCCGATATCCGGCCCGTCACGTCCACGCTGACGGTCTAGCTCCTGCTCTCGCTGCCGATCCCGCCCACGCTGCCCCGATTGGTCCAGCTCAATCGCCGGCACCTGGTCGCGCTGGGGTGACTGGTCGAGCGCCGGCACCGCCCCGAACCCGCCCTCGCTGCTGGTCTGTAGCCCCGATCGCATCGCCCGCGCTGCGCCCTGGACCAAGCTGGACATGCCCTGCATCGCTAGATCGGCACGCTCGCGGAGTTGGTGGGACCACTCCCGTATCCGCTCCTGACCACGCTCGATGTAGAAGCCCAGCCCCCGCTTCTCCATGATCGCCTCGTTCATCTGCCCGCGCGGGGTAACGGCGTGCGGCTCCTTGCCGGCCGCGATCTGCTCGGCCGACGCGCGCCGCTCGATCGCGGCCGACGCATGGCCCATCTTCACGGTCGGTTCGATATCCAGCCCCTGACGCTCGTAACTGCGGTGATCGACCCGCTCGGCTACCTGGGCGTGTTCCAGCGCGCTGTTGACCATCCCGGCCCACCGCTCGCGGATCGCCTCCACCTCCACCGAGGCCGTCGAGCGCACGTCGAGCTGGCGCGTCTTCGCCCCCAGCCCGTCCGCCTCCGCTACCCGCGTCGTCGTCATGACGTGGGCATGGTGGTTACGATCGTCGCCGTAATCATGCGGGGCGTGGATCGCGGCATCCACTGCCACCCCGTAGCGGTTGCGGATATCCTCCGCGAAAGCACGCACCAGGTCGCGGCGCTGGCCGGCGTCCAGCTCGGCCGGCAACCCCAGCTCATATTCTCGCGCGACCTTGGCGTCCTTGCGCTTCTCCGCCGCCTCGGCCGCGTTCCACAGCGCGGAGCGGTCCTGCGCCCACTCCGCGCCTTCCGGGGCGACGATGAACGCGTCCTCGACGCCGCCCCGCCGCGTGTAGTCGTGCACCAGGCCGTCGCGCTCGTTTTCGAGACAAGCGCCGGTCCGGTACGCCGCAGCCGCGACCGCGCTGCGCCCGGTCGAGCGCGACACCGATTTCACCGCCAGATGGTAGATCGCCATCGTCGCGCCTGCCTTCTCCAACGTGGTCCAGCGGCGTTGCGCTGGTCGGGGTGTGGGGCGGAGGCCCCGCTGTCGCATCGCGACATGGGTGCAGGGTATCCCTGCCGCACGCATTACGCAGTAATGCTAAAGTGCGCCCTTGTCTCCTATCGTCGTCTCGGGTGGTTTCGTTTGTTGGTTTGAGCTATGCTCGCTTTGTTATCGTGCTTTCACGCGGAGAAGGTATGGCGGCACCAACACCCGAAGCCATCGAACAGGCTCGCAAACGGGTCAACCAGGCCAAGGCCCGTCTCGACGCGCTCAATGCCCGTGTCGCTGCCGAGGGCCGTCGTCTCGATACCCGCCGCAAGATCATCCTGGGCGGACTGCTCATCGACGCCGCCAGCAAGGACAAGCGGTTCGCCGGCATCGTCTCCGAACTGACCCACCGCATCAGCCGGGATCAGGATCGCAAACCGTTCGAGGGATGGACGCTGCCCGGGGAGGATCGCTGATGGACCGCGACCGCGACGACGACCCCCGTCGCCTGCTCGAACAGGCCCGCCAGCTCAACGAGCGGGAACGCGGAAAGGGAATGGCTCGTGGCGGGAGCCGAACCGATGCCCCGGCCGGCAGGTTCGATCCCGCCGAGTTCGACACGCCCCCCGATCCGCCACCCTCTGCCGCCGGTCGCGCGCGCGATGTCGCCGACGCCGCCCAGGCGCACAGTTTCTTCTCCCACCTCGACACCAACATCCAGCGCGTCCTCGCCGGCTTTGGTACCCTGCGCGATCTGGTGGCCGATGTGCGCGCCAGCCTTGCCGATGCCGCCGCCAGGGACGCACAGCGCGCCGAGGACGAGGAAGCCCGTGACAAGGTCATAGCGGCCCGCCTGGTCGATCCTGCCGCCCTGGAGGCCCGTGCAGAGGCTGGCGCGCGTCGTGGAGCCACGGACGGCCTTGCCGGGGCGGGAGAGGCCCTGCGACGTCGGATCGACGCTGACACGGCCGCGCACGCCGCCCTGGCCGATCGTCTTGCGGCTGATGCCGCCGATCGCCGCGCCCATGAGCAGCGCCGGCGCCGGTGGGACAGGTGGTGGAACGGCGCGCTCGCCGGCTTCGCCCTGCTGGTGCCGATTGCCGGGGGTTACGGCTACTACCTGGGTAACGGGGCCGGCGAGGCGCAAGGCTATGCCCGCGCCCGTGATGAAACGGCTGCGGCGAGCTGGGCCAACACCGTCAACGGTAAGCTCGCCCGCCGCATCGATCAGGCAAGCGAACAGACCATCCCCGCCATTGCCGCCTGTCCCAAGGATCACGGTTGGAAGCGAGAGAAGCGCGACGGGGTATACTGGTGCTTCGGCGCGAACCCTGATGCCAAATCCTACACCGGGTGGCTGCTGCCATGAACCTAGATGATCGCACCCGCACCTGGCAGCTCATCATGACCGGACATGATCTCCGGCGCGTCACGCTCGATACCCAGGCGGACATGGCGCGGCTGCTCGACCTCGATCCCTCAATCTCGCACCTGACGCTGGAAATCGGCGGGGATCGCGTCCACGTCGCCCGCGACTGGCCCAGCGACCAGTACGAGGAGGCCGATCGCCTGATCGATCGCATCGCCGCCTCCGGCGTGTCTGCGATCGTTGTCCACGAGCGCGACGGCAAACCCCCTCGCCGCGTGACGACCGGCGAATGATGGCACGATGCCTTCGCCCCGACTCCTTCCTCGCCAAGCCTGCGGCCGGTAGGCCGCCCCTGTGACGGCGTAGCCGGCACGCATCATCGGTGCATCGGCCGAAGGCCGATTCCGCTTGTCATCATGCAACGCCAGCCTCGCGCGTGCGCGATGATTCTAGATTCTATTGATTCTATGATTCAGGGGTTGCTTGTCTGTTGATTCATATAGGAAAAATGGCCTGACCTACGACAAATGGGGTGCTCAGTTACGACAAATGGGGTGAGCACCTACGACAAATGGGGTGCTCAGTTACGACGGATCGGGTGCCCCGTGAGGAATGGGGTAACTGTGCGATCTATGACATTGACGTTGATCTTATGTCGTAACTGGCTAAGCTCATGCTGTGCTCGACGACCTTCCTATCGGCCGCACGATGAAGGCGGCTTCCACGATCTCGGTTCGTGACGGTCATGCCATCGTCAAAGCTGGCGAGTTCATCGAAGCACGGTTCGGCGCGGGTACGTCACCCTCTTTGGCGGCCCGCAAGACCCTAGCCCTTCTAATCGCCAAAGCTGCCGGTGAAGCGTGGCGACCGGGATCACATGTCATCGCCAAGCGCGATCTGCGAGGCACCCACAACGCCAATGATCGGATCCAGGACACCCTCGATGAGCTGATGGATGTGAAGTTCCAAATGCCTTCGACCTCGGCGCAAGGGCGTGCGGCGACGCTCACCGCTGCCCTGCTTGCCTGGACGCTCAACGAACATGCCGAAGACGGCCGGGCCACCGTCGAGTGGGAGTTCACGGCACCGGCTAGGGCAATCCTACAGGGGAGCGATTACTACGCTCGCCTCAACCGGGCGGCTCTGCTCGCCTTCCGGTCGAAGTATGCGATCACCCTCTATGAGATGGGTTGCCTGCTGGCTGGACGGCGTAGCCCCACATGGTCCGGAACGGTCGATGAGCTGCGGGAGCGGCTTGGCGCACCCTCTAATTCGATGCCCAACTTCTCCGACTTCCGGCGTCTGGTGCTGACACCTGGCAAAGCCGAAATCGATCAGCTCGCTGCCTTCACGATGGACTGGTCGGAAAAGCGCGGGGCGCGGGGCAAGATCACCCACGTCACCCTGACCTTCACCCCTAAAGACGACGACGCCACTGACGCCGCGGCCGATGAGGCAGGACGCCATAGCAGCGGCCGAAAGGCCCGCCGGGAAGGGACGACAGAAACCATCGTCGACACCGCCAGCCTCATCGCCTCGGCGGCTTCTCGGCTATCGGTTTCGGACACCCTACGCTGGCCGGCCGACGATCAGGTGGACGAGTTCAAGACCCCGGAGCTTCATGCAATCGGAATGGCCCTAGGCGGTGGTCACTCCGTACAGCGCCTAGCGGATCAGTATGCTCGCGTCCGCCCCGAACAGCGCCGTAAATTGGTAGGGGATGCCCTCAAGGCAGATTGGACGAAATGGGTTACGGGGTGTGCCACCAAGTGGGGCAGAGTCTGACCATTTCGCCACCTGACCGTTTCTGCTAACAGTTAGCGGATCACGTTTTGAAACGATCCGCAACAGGGACGGATAAAATGGCTTACACCCTCGGAGAAGCCGCAAAGGCGACAGGTATTAGCAAGGCTTCCATATCGCGAGCCATCAATAGTGGTCGAATTTCTGCGACAAAGAAGGATGACGGTTCTTTCTCGATTGAGCCAGTCGAACTGCACCGGGTGTATCCTCCCAAGTCAGCCGCACCAGTAACCGAAACACCATTTGAAACGCTACGCAACGGCAATGCTGACACCCGTAACGGGTCAGATTCCAATGTATTACAGGCTCGTCTTGATGCTGCCTTGGAACAGTTGCGCGATCGGGACGGCACGATCGACGACCTTCGTCGTCGCCTCGATCAATCGGATGAGGAACGGCGTGAGGCTCAAGCCCGAGTGATCGGACTGCTGGCCGGACCCGGCCCCACGGAATCCAAGAGGGGGTTTTTCGGTCGTCTATTTGGCCGTCCTGACGAATGACCGCGATCACATCCATCAAATGAGATTTACACCCCCATTTTGAGGTCGAGCTTGATCGTATCGCCGGGCATGCCGGTCAGAACGGCGATCTTCTCGCGGGCGAAAGCCAGCACATCCGCAACGGTATTGAGCGGCGGACCTGCGTCAGCCGGGATGGCCTCTTCAGGCTCCGGCGCGGCTTCGTCAGCCATCTTCCGCACGTCCTTGGAAACCGTGCCCTCCAGTTCATCGATGCTGAAGTTCGCGATGCGTGGGTATTCCTCCGCGATCCCGTGGCCGACCTGGCTGATTACCGCATCGTCTCCCTTATCGAGCATTACCCACATGCCGTAGTTATTGCGGACGGTGTGGCCGTTCTCGATCCGCGCAGCATAGGACGCATCGAACCGCTTCTTCACCTCGTCGGCAGGGAAGAGATACACATCTAGGCCTCTGTGCATTGTAGGGACACGGATTCACGGTAGGCATCGACGTCAGGGGTAGCGAACTATTTGCGCAGGTTCTCGATGCCAAGTTCGCGCCATATCCAAGTGAAGTCGTAGGTGGCCATCGGGTCGTTCGCGTCGAGTTGGCTGCTGCGGTTTTCGAGATGCTTGAGCCACCCGGCTACTCGGTGCCGGCCTGCGGCAGTTTGAACGGCTGCGCGCGGGGTGATGTCGCCGAGCATGCCGACGGGTTCATCGAGCGTCGCGCGGTACTGACGGTCGAGCATGGCATGGATGAGCGGGGTTGCAACCTCTGGCGCAATGGCGGGTGCCGGTTCGGATGATGTCAGCCCCTCGGCCCGCGCCGCCATGGCCTGTTCGACCGTCTCAATCGTGGTCAGCGGCGAGCCGACCAACCCGGCGAGCGCATCGTTGATAAGCGCGGTGCCGCGTTTCGCTCGCTCGGCCGAGGTGACGGCGAGCATCAGGGCGCGGCCTTTCAATTCGACATTGCCGAGCACCGGGGTGCCGTCCGCCATCGTCACACCCCACGCCATGCGCCCGGTGCTTTTCGCTTTTCCGTTCGGTTTCTCGCCCAGCCAGTTCCAAAAGTGCGTGGTTTCCCGCTGAAGCGCAGGGACAGTATCAAGCCGCTCGCCGACCAGCGCCTGGGTCACGCCGCGTGCGAAGGGAAAGCGCACGCGGTGGAACATCACCTCCTCGCCATCACTGTTGTGCAGCGTGGGGATGGACGCCGGTCCCATGGTCCTGGGAACGACATCGAACAGCCATGCCGTGCTGATGAGGGCCGGAAGTGCAGCCAGATCGTCGGCGTCTAGGTTCAACGCGGTGCGCGGGCTGCGCTTGCCCTTCGAGCGCCGTAGATCGGCGACGAGCGCCTCGGCCGCCTCCATCGTGAACGACAGCACGCCGCCCGACAGGAGGTGCTTGCCTCCGACCTGCACGACGCGGGCACCGATCCTGTCCCATTGCTTCAGCGTCTGCGAGGCGCTGCGCTCGGATACTCGAAGCGGCTCGCCGCCCCGGATCAGGTCGCGCACGAGGAAGCCGCTGCCGGGCTCGACCTCGCTGACCTCGTGGAGGCTCATCACTGACGATCG
The DNA here is from genome assembly GCA_023266635.1 of Sphingobium sp. Taxonomy (GTDB): domain Bacteria; phylum Pseudomonadota; class Alphaproteobacteria; order Sphingomonadales; family Sphingomonadaceae; genus Sphingobium. The sequence goes on along the minus strand of JAHFPU010000051.1, from coordinate 8,440 downwards.
AAGGGCACGCAGGTAGATTTTGGTCGGGCCGCTCTCATTCCAGCCCCGGCGCCGAATATAGTCATCGACGATGTTCCGGTCGGGTTGGATGGTGCGCGTCAGCAGATCCTCGAACGCGCATCCCCACAACACGCCGGCCCAATGATCGCCGACGATGTCCGCCAGCTCGTCCGCTTCGAAGTCGAACTCCTCCATCGCCAGCCCGAGATGATCGCCGAGCGCCTCGCCCAGATGCTCGCCCCAGGCCGGCGAGGTGGCGAACTTCATGACGCCGGACAGATCGTGACCACGCTTCATGCCTGTTCCCTCTGCTGCTGACTGAATTGCTGGCGGTGCGCGGCGACGATGCGCGAGACGGTGGGTTCACTGACGCCGTAGAGCCGCGCCATCTCGGCACCGGACTTGCGGCCGGACGTGACGGACTCGGCGATTTCGCGGCGCTGCTTGTCGCCGAGCTTGGGCCGACGCCCGCCGATCCGTCCTTCTGCGCGAGCCTGGGCAAGGCCGGCGCTGGTACGCTCGCGGATCATGGCCCGCTCAAACTCGGCGAAGCTTCCCACCATCTGCATCATCATCCGCCCTGCCGCGGTGGTGGTGTCGATCGCCTCGGTCAGCGAACGAAAGCCCGCTCCCGCGTGCTCGATCCGCTCCATGATGTGCAGCATGTCCTTCAAGCTGCGCGACAGTCGGTCGAGCTTCCAGACGACGACGACATCTCCCTCGCGCAACTGGCCGATCATCTCCAGAAGCTTGGGTCGGTCCCACCGCCCACCGCTGGCGGTCTCCTCGAACATCCGCTTGCAGCCGGCGGCATCGAGCGCGCGCCGCTGCGCGGCGTTCGACTGGTCGTCGCCCTTCGATACGCGGGCATAGCCGATCAGATAGGGTTCGCGCGTCATCTGCGTCTCTTTCACAAACGGCCGTATCCGGAGGCCAGTGCGGCATGAACGGATTCCTGCGGCCTCTTGTCTTTCACAATCCTCTTTCAGAATCATGCCGAAAGGCAAGTGGTTTTTGGAGGTTCAAAGATGCCCGGACGGATTCCGATGACGACGCGGCAGCGCGCTGCCCTGCTGATGTTGCCCGACGACGAGGCGGCGATCGTGAAGCACTATAGTCTGTCAGGTGAGGACATGACCGCGATCGACACCGCGCGCACGCCCGCCACCCGACTCGGCTACGCCCTGCAGCTTTGTTGCCTGCGCTACCCGGGCCGGCATCTGCGCCACGGGGAACTGCTGCCTGCGGTCATGCTCGACCATATTGCCGAGCAGGTCGGGGTGGATGCAAAGGTCATAGCTGATTTCGCCAGACGCACGCCCACGCGCTACGATCAGCTCGCCGCGATCAAGACGCGCTTCGGCTTCAGCGATCTGAGCCGCCCGCACCGCGTGGAATTGCGGACATGGCTGACAAACGAGGCGGCGAGCATCATCGACGGACGCGCGCTGCTCGGCCGGCTTCTGGATGAGATGCGCGCGCGTCGGATCGTGATCCCGGGTGTCAGCGTCGTGGAGCGCATGGCGGCCGAGGCGATACATCAGGCGGAAACGGATCTCGTGGCCGCGATCGATGGCGGCCTTGGCCATGAGATGCGTCAGCAACTCGACGCGCTGATCGATGACAAGGTGCATGACCGGCAGAGCCGTCTGTCCTGGCTGCGCGAGCCAGAACCGCGTGTCGCATCCGCTTCGCTTTTGGAAATCGTCGAAAAGATCACGCTGATTCGTGGGACGGGCATATCGGCTTTCTCCCCTGATGTTCGCCACGAACCGCGCCTGGGGCAATTCGCCCGGGAGGGTGTGCGCTACACGGCACAGGCTTTCCAGCAAATGCGCCCGGCCCGCAGGCGGGTCGTGCTGCTCGCGACGCTGCGCGAGCTGGAGGCGACACTGACCGATGCGGCGATCGATATGTTCATTGCGCTCGTGGGGCGGGCCCATCTGCGCGCCCGCAAACGGCTCGAACAGCGCGTGGCCGTTTCCGGCCGCGAGGGCCGCGAACGGATGTTACGCATCGCCAGGGTTCTGGAAGCGATCAGCCAGGCGGCCCGGGCTGGCGGCGATGTCGCCGCGGCGGTCGATGCCGTGGCATCCCTCGACATCATCGACGCCGACGCCGCTATCATCCGACGTACCGCCTCACCGCACCGGAACGAGGTTCTGGACGAGATCGCGGCGGAATATCGCGCCTTCAAGCGGATGGGGCCGTCGTTCGTGCGCGCTTTTGATTTCCAGGGCCGGGCCGGAATGCAGCCGTTGCGCGATGCGATGGCGATCCTCGCCGATCTCGACGGAGACTGGCGCAGGGCGTTGCCCGATGACGTGCCGCTTGGCCATGTCGAGCACCGCTGGCGTCGGCATGTCATGACCGCAGGCGGGATCGATCGCACCCATTGGGAGATGGCGACTTACAGCGCGCTTTCCAATGCTTTGGCATCCGGTGGTATCTGGGTGCCGACCGCGCGCGTCCATCGCGCGCTCAGTGTGCTGCTTGCCCCACCGGCCAGCCCCGTACCGAAGCCCGCTTTCTCGCTCGGCGATCCGCACGCCTGGCTCGACGAGAGGGCGGCAAGGCTTGATAGCGCCCTGCGCGAGGTCGCCCGCGATCTGGACAAACGCGATCCCCCCCTTTTTGCCGGCGAGCGGCTGCGGTTTCCGAAAGACCCCAAAGAAGACCCTGGTCAGGATGAAGGGCGGCAACTTGCGCTCACCTGCTACGGCATGGTGCCTGCCACCCGTATCACGGATGTGCTGTCGCAGGTTCAACGATGGACCGGCTTCATCCAGCATTTCGGCCATGTCTCGACCGGTCTGCCTCCCGCCGACGAACGCGCCTTTCTTGCCACCTTGATCGCGGAGGCGACCAACCTTGGTCTGTCGCGCATGGCCGAAGTTTGCGGTGTCGCCTCGCGTCGCGCACTGTTGCGTATGCAGACGTGGCATATGCGCGAGGAAACGTTTCGCGCCGCGCTCGCCAGCCTGACCGACGCTATCCATGCCGAACCGCTCGCCGCCTGGTTTGGTTCGGGGCATCGCGCATCGGCCGATGGGCAGGCTTATTATCTCGGCGGTGCCGGCGAAGCCGGAGGAACGGTCAACGCACATTACGGTCGCGACCCCGTGGTCAAGATCTACACCACCATCACCGATCGATACGCACCGCTTCATCAGACGGTCATCGCCGGGACGGCGGGCGAGGCGATCCACGCACTCGACGGCATCCTCGGCCACGAAAGCAGCGCGGACATCACCGCCCTCCACACCGATGGTGGCGGCGTCTCCGATATCGTGTTCGCCGTCATGCATTTGCTCGGCCTCGATTTCGAGCCGCGCATTCCGCGCCTGTCGGATCGACAACTCTATGGTTTCGAGCCCGCGCGGCGCTATGGTCGGCTCGCACCGCTGTTCGGGCGCCGCCTCGGTCGGGACCTGATCGTCAGCCATTGGGCCGAAATTGCGGAGGTCATCGCGGCGATGCGCGACCGCACTGTCACACCGTCGCTGATTTTGAAGAAGCTGTCCGCCTATCGTCAACAAAACAGTCTTGCTGCGGCACTTCGGGAGGTCGGACGGATCGAGCGCACACTGTTCACGCTGCGCTGGTTCGACGACACCGATCTGCGCCGGACGGTCACCGCCGAACTCAACAAGGGCGAGGCACGCAACAGCCTGGCCCGCGCTGTCGCCTTCCATCGGCTCGGGCGGTTTCGCGACCGTGGCCTGGAGAACCAGCAGACCCGCGCGGCAGCGCTCAACCTCGTCACGGCCGCCATCATTCTTTTCAACTGCCGCTATCTCGGTCGTGCCGTCGATGAACTGCGGCACCGCGGCACACCTGTCGATCCCGCCATGCTGTCCCGATTGTCGCCGCTGGGATGGGACCGCATCAATCTCACCGGCGATTATATCTGGTCCGAGAGCCTCGACCTCGATGCCGATGGCCTCATGCCGCTGCTCATCAAGCCGCTACCGTGAATCTGTGTCCGAATAATGTACAGAGGCCAAGTCCTCGACATTCCGCAGCGACAGCGGAAACCGCACATACATCATCACCACCAGGCGGATCACCTCAGGTGACGAATTGAAGTAACGGAAAGGATTGGGTCGCAGGCTCATCAGCCACCAATACCAGCCCCCTGTCTCGCCTGCCAATTTCCTCTGACAATGCCTCAAAGGCGCGATCCGCGCCCATTCCTCACCGGTCAAATCACACGGATAAGGCTTCGCCGTGCCATCAATCGAAGGCTGGCGAAATCCCTCAAGTCCGATTTTCCGAACGGCCTCTTAACGTGCGCGAAGCCGCAGCGAAAAGGCACAGCTTCAGGATCACCCATCGACCGACGTTCCGCCGCCGCAAATGCTCCCGAGTCAGGCATGAAAATGTCATGGGAGAGCAATCATCCATCATATCGCGATATCGGGCGATCTTGCTGGAAATGATATTCCAATCGTCACGAAACAGTCTGGCACTCAAGAGGCGGTAGGAAATTTTAGTAAACTCTTTCCCGCAGAAATTTGACACTGCATAAAGCGTATCATCATCTATATTTGAAATTTTATTGGTCAATGACTTTGAGAATCCCATCAAAGCGAAGGCAAGATCGTCATTTTTCTTGTCATCAAATTTTCCGCGGGTTCTCGAGACAATTCCCGTAATGCTGTCAGATCGAACTCTGTAAACAACCCAAGGCTCCGCAGCATAGTAAAAGCTGCTCGCCTTCAGAAACAACCAGGGTGTGGTTGCAGCATCCTCAAAGCACCTTCCAATAGGAAATCTCAAATCATCCGACCATAATTCACGACGCGATATCTTTGACCAGGTATGCATGCGACGGCTTTCGAAGATGCCCCGCACCAATATCTCGCGATCATCCTGAAAAACTCCGGATTTACCGGAAAATGACGCATAATCTTTGCCCATCTTGCGATAGTCACACATCACAATGTCGGGTGAACAGTTGTCAAGAATGCCACGTAGGCTCTTTATCGCGCCCGGGAATATTTCATCGTCTGAATCGACAAACCATACATATTCACCTGTCGCGGCTTCCACCATCGTGTTGCGCGCGGCGCTGAGGCCACGGTTCTCGGGGTGACGCAAAAGCCCGATGCGCCCATCATACTCCCTGCAAATCTCTTCGCAGAGCTGGAACGAGCCATCAGTCGAAGCATCGTCAAGCAAGATAATCTCAACACCATCCCCATCAATCTGATTGATAATGGGGACAACGCATTCGCGGAGATAAGGTAATACGTTATATACCGGAATGAGGATGCTAAGCCACTTGTCCGACGATTGGGCAACGTGAATGTCACGTTTTTCACGCGCGCGCGATGAACACTCAGCCTGCTGCAAAACCACTACCTTCGTCCAAAATCCGCGCGCGCAAGAGGTGCTGATAGATCCCCTGTCACCGCAATTCAAATCCGCAGTCCAACGCAAATCCGCAGCCCGCAAGCCCCAATCGCCCCCCTCGAAGAAGTCATTGGCAAGAGGCGTGAATCTTATCCGCCACTCGCTGAGTGGGCAGGATCGACCATCAGCCAACCCCGGCGACTCGATGGAGGCCGGCCAGTCTCAGAGGGCCTCGCTCTCGCCGCGTCAGGAACGCTGGATTTCCGCGCCCGCCAATTGGGGTGCACAAGCGCCCGGAAATGGATATGGGGTCTTTTGATGGAACCCCAACCCAGCCTCGGCGCGCGCTGCTGCTTCGCCTGTTGAGAGAGAAGCGGCATGGCAAAGAACGCCGACAAAAAACCCTTTGCCCGCATTCTTAAGCACCTGAAGTGGATCGCCACCGGCAAGGGATATGGCGCGGTCCTCAGCCTCGTTTATCTGGCGATTATCACGCGATCGCTGGGTCCGGCCCAATATGGCGCCTTCTCGCTGATCCTCAGCACCACGATGACCCTGCAATTGGTGCTCGGATTCAATGTCTGGCAGGTGCTGGTCAAATATGGGCATGAGCATATCCAGAGCAAGGATTTCGATGCCCTTGCCTGCCTGATCCGCTTTTGCACAATAATCGACCTGCTGACCGCATCGCTCGGGATCCTTGTCGTGGCGTTGATCCTCTGGCTGGGCAGCGACGCACTGGGCATGACGGGCGATCTTGCGTGGCAGACATTCGGCTATGCGGTGGTCATATTGCTCTCCATCCGCAATGTCCCGCGCGGCATGTTGAGGCTGCAGTGCGAATTCAAGCTGTCCTTCATGGCCGAGTCCGTGGTGCCAACGGTCAAATTCGCGGGATCACTGCTGGCCGTGCTGATCCATCCGTCGGTTTCGACGTTCCTCTGGACATGGGCGGCCGGGGAACTGGCAAGCACCCTGGTATTCTGGGTCGTGGCGCGGCGGAAATTTCGCCACCAATTCGGACGTCCACAAGGCCGCCGCTGGTATCGGGCGTGGCGCGAAAATGATGGGCTGCCATCGCTGTTGGTCGCGACCAACATCGGCGAAACCGCTTATGCTGCGGGACAGCAATTGCCCGTCCTGCTGATCGGCTTTTTCGCGGGCACGGCCGAAGCCGGGCTTTACCGTCTGGCGCATCAACTGACGCAAACCCTGTCGGTAATCGCCGGGTTCATCAATCTGGCCAGCTACACCGAAATGGCCTACCTTCACGCCAAGGACGGGCTGCAAAAAATCAAACCCCTGTTTATCAGGATCGTGCTGATTTCCCTGGGGACGGCGGCCGTGCTGCTGCCGGTGATCATATTTCTCGGCAAACCGCTGCTTTTGCTGATGTCAGGCCCGCAGTTTCTCGGTGCATACCCCTTCCTGCTGGTGCTGGGCCTTGCCGCAGCGATGCAGATTGTCAGCGTGACCAGCGAATCCCTGCTAATGGCGGCCGGGCGTTCCAAAACGCTGATCGCCATCCGATTGATCGGGACCGCGGTGTTGCTGGCGATGTTGTTCGTCCTGCTGAACGGTTTCGGCGCCATTGGCGCGGCTTGGGCGAGGGCGCTGACCGAAGCGATCAGCCTGGGCCTGATCCTGGGGGCCTGCTACCTCATTCTGCGCAAGGTTAAACCCGCTTCATGACGAAACGCATTCTGTTCCTGTTCAATCATGACGCGGCCCATCAGGCTGCCCATATCGCCGGGATTGCAGGCCATCTGGCTCAGAATGCGCCTTCGATTCAGGTCGTAGTCGCGTGCGGCACACAGGCCATCCAACGGACCGTCGCCTCGATCATCCCGGCGACGGCGCACGCCAATATCGAATGGGTGCAACTGCAAGTTCCCAGGTCGGCCGCCCGCTGGCTGGAACCGCTCAACAGCGTCGCCCCGATGATGCGGCTTGCCCGGCTGCATTATAATCTGGACCTGTTCGCCAGTGTCGATCTGCTCGTATCGACCGAGCGCACCTGCCTGCGGATCAAGCACCGCCTTGGCGAACGCGGCCCGCTTTTTGCTTATGTTCCGCATGGATCAGGCGACCGCAACGTCGCCTATCACCCGGATCTCGCGCATTTCGATCTGCTGCTGCTGAGCGGACCCAAGCTGGTCGACGAAATGGTGCGTCACGGCATCACCAGCGCCGAAAAATGCCGCGTTATCGGCTATCCGAAATTCGACACGATCGATCCGGCCCTGCGCAAGCGTTTCTTTGCGAATGACCTGCCGGTCTTTCTCTATAATCCCCACTTCGACCCGCATTTGTCATCCTGGTACAGCATGGGCAATTCGGTGCTGGACTATTTCTATCGCAATCAGGACCGGTTCAACCTGATCGTTGCCCCGCACGTCATGCTGTTCCGAAAGAAAATCCACTATTCTCTGGAATATCGCACGCTGAAGGTGCGGCCGGAAATCGATGAGCGTTATCGCAGCGCATCCAATATCATAATCGATCTCGACAGCCCAAACCTGTTCGACATGAGCTACACCATGGCTGCCGACGCCTATATTGGCGACGTCAGCAGTCAGGTATATGAATTCTTGCTGCATCGCGGCGCCTGCTACTTTCTTGATCCGCTCGGCCGGCCTGCGACGGGGCCGGCAGAACGGTATGAATTCTGGCGCAATGGCGAAGTGTCGTACGGCTCGGCCGAACTCGCGACGCGCGTTCCGCTATGGCAGGAAAGCGCCGCCAGCCATTTGGCTGAGCAAGACAGGCTCTTTGCCTATACAATGGATTACCAGCCGGGACGCAGCGCGAGCGAACGCGGCGCCGAGGCTCTGGCTATCTATCTGGGCGAACGTCTCGCAGCAGCACGCTGAGGCCAAAATCCGTCCCGGAATGAAGACGCCGGAAATGAAGCCACCGAAGGGAGCTGTCAGTCAGAGGGCATAGCGTGGAAAGTACGCCAGACGGCTCTGTTGCAAAGATTGGCGGCAGTCAGAGGTAGGCTGTCGCTCTGCGCCGATCAGGCGGCTGCTGCGAAATGGTGGTTGAGCATGCCCATGGCCTCCGTCAGCGCCGAGGGCCC
>JAHFPU010000050.1 GCA_023266635.1 Sphingobium sp. | reverse complement strand
ATCGACGAGCGCGTGCAGGGTGCGCAGGGGCCGTGCGGCAAGGATTATAATATGCGCTGGACCGCCTCCATGGTGGCCGACGTCCATCGCATACTCAAGCGCGGTGGCATCTTCATGTATCCGGCCGACAACCGGACTCCTGGCAAGGCAAAGCTGCGGCTGATGTACGAGGCCAATCCGATGAGTTTCCTGATCGAGCAGGCGGGCGGGGCGGCCACCGATGGCTTCGGCGCCATCATGGATGTGGCGCCGAATGCGCTGCACCAGCGTGTCGGCGTTGTGCTTGGCGACCGGGCCGAGGTGGAACTCGTCACCGCCTATGGACGGGAATAGGCCAACGCCCTAGCGGTGTAACCAAGGCCGCCGTTACTATCTGCATCGGGGAGGCATGATCATGAATGCCACCAGGATACCGATCCGTCCCTTCTCGATGATGCGCGCCTTTCTGGCCACTGAAGCGGGTGGCGGGATCGTGCTGATCGCATGCGCGATGGCCGCGATGATGGTCGCCAACTCGCCCCTTTCGGCAGCCTATTTCGAAGCGCTGCATGTCGAGTTGGGCGGCCTAAGCCTCGCGCACTGGATCAACGATGGCCTGATGGCGCTGTTCTTCCTGACGGTCGGGCTGGAGATCAAGCGCGAACTGCTGGATGGCCAACTGGCGCGCTGGTCGGATCGCCTGCTGCCGGGCGCGGCGGCCGCTGCTGGAGTCGCCGCGCCGGCGCTCATCTACGCGGCGATCAATGCGGGTGATCCAGCGGGCCTGAGGGGATGGGCGATCCCGGCGGCGACTGACATCGCCTTCGCGCTTGGCGTGCTGGCACTGCTCGGGCCGCAGGTCCCTGCCTCGCTCAAGATATTCTTGGCGGCGGTCGCGATCATCGATGATCTGATCGCCGTGCTGATCATCGCCATCTTCTACACGGCGCAGCTTCATATGCTGCCGCTGGCGGGCGCGGCTGCGGGCATAGCCGCGTTGCTGATCTGCAACCGGCGCGGCGTGGAGAGCCTGTGGCCCTATCTGCTGATCGGCCTGTTCGTGTGGTTCTGCGTGTTGCAGTCCGGCATTCATGCAACCCTGGCGGGCGTGGCCGTCGCCATGACCATCCCGCTGAAGACATCGCCCGGAAAGCCTGATGAAGCGCATTCGACGCTGTACCGGCTGGAGCATGGGCTTCATCCTTGGGTGGCCTATGCCATCATACCGTTGTTTGGCTTCGCCAATGCGGGGGTGTCGTTGCGGGGCTTCACCTGGCCGGATGTGCTGACGCCGGTTCCGCTGGGCGTCGCGCTGGGCCTGTTGATCGGCAAGCAGGCGGGGATTTTCACCACGCTGTGGCTGATGGTCCGCATGGGTTGGGCCGGACGACCAAGCGGCGCAGGCTGGGGGCAGATATATGGCGTCGCGCTGTTGTGCGGCATCGGCTTCACGATGAGCCTGTTCATCGGCGGCCTCGCCTTCGGCGACGGCTCTCACCAGAATGACGCGGCAAAGCTCGGTATCCTGCTGGGATCTCTCCTGTCGGCATGCACCGGATATGGGGTTTTGCGTTTCGCGCGGCGGTGAGCGCCTGCGCTTCATCGTCACCAATCGCTCGCCGATCAGCGTTCGCTGATATTGTCCCGCCAGTCCAAGCGCGCCTGCCAACCCCGCCGTTCGAGTTCTGGCAAGGATGACGGGGCGTCTGCATAGCCAAGGCAGATCAGCGCTACGAAATGCCATTGGGGTGGTGCCGCCAGCATGGCGGAAATCCGCCCGGGTTCGACTATTGAGATCCATCCAAGGCCGATGCCGCGACTTTGCGCCGCGAGCCAGAGCGTGTGGATGGCGAGCACGGTCGAATAGCGAAGCGTTTCGGGCATTGTCGCTCTACCCAGGCCCTGCCCTGCCGAGGGCGCCTCATCGCAATAGACCGCCAGAATTTCGGGTGCTTCGCGCAGGCCATGCAGTTTAAGTGAAGCATAGCGCGTGGCGCGCTCGCCCTCATAGCATAGGCCAGCATTGCGCGCGGCCTCATCGACATGGTCCGCCAAGGCGGCGCGCAATCCCTTGTCCCGGACGCGAATGAAGCGCCAAGGCTGCGCATTGCCGACCGAGGGCGCACATTGCGCCAGTGCGAACAGGCGCTCCATTTCCAATTCTGCGATCGGACGGCGCTGGAAATGCCGCACATTTCGCCGCCAGGTCAGCAGATCGTCCACCAGCCTTGTGAGGTCCGGGTCATTGGCCGCCGACTTGGTCTCCGACATCAGAATTCGATCCCGGGCTGCGCCTTCACGCCCTGCTCGCGGAAGGGATGCTTGATCAGTGTCATCTCGGTGACCAGATCGGCCACCTCGATCAGCGCATCGGGTGCGTTGCGGCCCGTGACGATGACATGGGTCATCTCGGGCTTGGCTTTCAGCACCTCGACCACTTCATCAACGGGCAGATAGTCGTAGCGCAGGACGATATTGAGTTCGTCGGCCAGCACCATCCCATAGGCAGGATCGGCGATCATGCGCTTGACCTCGTCCCACGCCTTGCGCGCGGAGGCGATGTCCTGCTCGCGGTTTTGCGTGTCCCAGGTGAAGCCGTCGCCCATCGGCAGGAACTCCACCTGATCGGGGAAGCGGTCGAAAACCGCCTTCTCGCCGGTTTCCATGGCGCCCTTCACGAACTGGACGACGCCGACCTTCTTTCCATGGCCGATCGCGCGCACGACCATGCCGAGAGCGGCGGTGGTCTTGCCCTTGCCCTTGCCGGTATGGACGATCAGCAGGCCCTTCTCGATGGTCTTCGCGGCAACGATGCGGTCGTGCGCGGCCTGCTTCTTCTTCATCTTCTCGGCATGTTTTTCCGGGGTGCGTTCTACCATGGTCATGCTCCTGCAAGCTCGGCGAGCAACACGCCCGCGCTATTGGATTTGGGTTTCCACATGCCGCGTGCCAGCGCCTCTGCAAGGCGCGCCGCCGTTTCGCGCAATGCGGCGGGATTGGCGTCGGCCATGAAGGCGCGCACCATCTCATCCTCTATGAAGGCGGCGTGGACGGCGTCGAAATGATGGTCGCGCACGGCATGGGTCGTGGCGGCAAAGCCGAAGAGATAATCGACGGAGGCGGCAATCTCGAACGCGCCCTTATAGCCATGACGCATGACGCCGGCGATCCATTTGGGGTTGGTCACGCGGGCGCGGACCACACGGCCGATCTCATCCTCCAGCGTGCGGATCACCGGGCGTTCGGGACGGCTATGGTCGTTATGATAGGCGCGCGGGCGCTTGCCCGAAAGATGTTCGACCGCTGAGGCGATGCCGCCCTCAAACTGATAATAATCGTCGCTGTCGAGCAAGTCGTGCTCGCGATTGTCTTGGTTCTGCACCACGGCGTCGGCCTGGGTCAGGCGGGTGGTGAAGAGATTGCGCTCGGCATCGCCTTCGACGCCAGCGCCATAGGCATAGCTGCCCCAGTCGAGATAGACATTGGCGAGGTCGGCGCGGTCGTGCCAGATTTTCTCGTCGATCATCGCCTGCAGGCCCGCGCCATAGGCGCCTGGTTTCGATCCGAACACGCGGAATCCGGCGCGCAGCGCGGCGGCCTTCGGATCGCTGCCGCTGTCGATGAAGCGCGCTGTCTCGGTGCGGTGGCGGGCGGCGGCGGGATTATCCTCCTCCGGCTCGTCCAACGCCATCACCGCGCGCGCGGCCGAATCAAGGAGGTCGATCTGCTCCGGAAATGCATCGCGGAAAAAGCCCGAGACGCGGAAGGTGACGTCAACGCGAGGCCGGTTGATCTCCGCGACCTTCATCACCTCGAAACCGATCACCCGGCCCGACGTCCAGTCCCAGCGGGGCCGCACGCCAATCAGCGCCAGCGCCTGCGCGATGTCGTCGCCGCCGGTGCGCATATTGGCCGTGCCCCAGGCGGACAGCGCCATTGCCCGGGGATATTCGCCCTCGCGCTGGAGATAGTCGTCGACCAGCAATTGGGCGGACCGTTGGCCGAGTTCCCACGCGGTGGCGGTCGGGACCGATCGGGTGTCGACCGAATAGAAATTGCACCCGGTGGGCAGCACGTCGGGGCGTCCGCGCGTGGGTGCACCGGACGGGCCGGGGAGCAGGAAGCGGCCATCGAGGCCCGCCAGCAAGGCCGCCTTTTCGGCCGTGCCGCAGGCGTCGACACGGTGGGCGAGGTCGCCCAATACCGATTGCATGACGGCTTGCGATGCGCTTCCGGGTGCAGAAGCGCCGTCAAGCAGGGCTACAGCCAGCAATTCCAACCGTTCGATCGTATCGCCCATGGTCCGCCATGGGTCGTCCGATACTTTCGTCAGCACGTCCGGTCGGGGGCCAGTCCATGCATCGCCCATGGCGCAATCAAGCGGATCAAAGCCGAGCGCCAGATCGTCCGCCATGGCGCGCAGCAGCGATGCCTCCCCTGGATGGGCATGACCGCGCGGGGTCCGTGACAGGGCGATGAGCAGGTCAGTGCGCAGCCGCCCCTCCGGGGATTGGGTGAAGATATGCAGCCCGTCGCGGATCTGCATTTCCTTCAGCTCGCACAGATAATTGTCGAGCGCGGCGAGCGCATCATCGCCGTCCCCGATAGCGCCTGCGTCCGCGTCCAGCCCTTGCGACCGGGCGAGGTTCAGAATTTCGGTCTTGAGATGGTTGATCCGGCGCGGGTCCATACCGGCGGCGAGATAATATTCGTCGACCAGCGCTTCGAGCGCCTTGAGCGGTCCATAGCTTTCGGCGCGGGTCAGGGGCGGGGTGAGATGATCGATGATGGCCGCGCCGATGCGGCGCTTGGCCTGCGTCCCTTCGCCGGGATCGTTGACGATGAAGGGATAAAGCTGGGGCACCGGCCCAGCGCATATCTCCGGGAAACAACTGTCCGACAGCGCGAGCGCCTTGCCGGGCAGCCATTCCAGATTGCCATGCTTGCCGACATGAACGACCGCCTGCGCGCGGAACGCAGTGTTCAGCCAGACATGGAACGCCAGATAGGCATGGGGCGGAACGAGCGCCGGGTCATGATAGCTGGCCTTGGGGTCGATATTATAGCCGCGCGCGGGCTGAACCGCGACGACGATGTTGCCGAAACGGTGGACGGGCAGATGGAATGCGCCGTCACGCACGAAGGGATCGGCCTCGGGAAGGCCCCAGCGCTCAGTCACCGCGCGGCGGACCGCGTCGGGAAATGCGTCGAAGGCGAGGGTGTAATCGGTGAGGGGAAACGCCACGTCTCCGCTCGAAGTGAAAGGAGGTTGAGTGCGAGCGAGTGAGGTCAGGTCATTCGTTACCCCTCCCAGCATTACCGCCATGAGCTCGGCTCCATCGGTGGGAGCATTGCCGACGCTATATTTGGCGTCCCGGAGAGCCTTGAGGATCGCCGCTGCGCTGGCGGGGGTGTCCAGGCCCACGCCATTGCCGACGCGGCCGTCGCGATTGGGATAGTTGGCGAGAACCAGCGCGACGCGGCGTTCCAGCGCGGGCGTGCGGCGCAGCTTAGCCCAGTTGGCGGCGAGGTCGGCGACGAAGGCGACGCGATCGTTCGCCACGCGTGGGACGACTATGCCGCATTGCGTCCTGGCGTCGAAACGCTCGGCGGCCTTGAACGCGACGGCGCGGGTGAACAGGCGGCCATCGACTTCCGGCAGGGCGACATTCATCGCCAGATCGCGCGGACCCAGCCCCCGCGGACTGCCGGCCCAAGTGGCTTGCTCCACGCCCGCGAACACGGTCTGCAGGATGGGGCAGTCGGCATCCTCCAGGATGCCCGGCGTACGCGTCTCGCCCGGCGAGGAGGCGGCAAAGGATGTCGCGTTCAGGATGATGTCGGGGCTGGTCGCCGCAATCACGCCCCGCAGCCAGTCCATAGCGAAGGGTTCGCGCAGGGCGCGCACATGGACGGCGAGGACATTCAGCCCACGGTTTTTCAGCGCCGCGACCAGCGCGTCTACGGCATCCAGCGTACCCGCGATCATCAGGGCGCGATAGAAACACAGGAGCGCGACGGGTTGACCATCGGTCCAGCCTGCCCGGACATCGCCCAGCGTGGGACGCTCGACGCCGGCCACGTAAAGCCCGGCGTCGGCGACCGGTATAGGATCATCCGGCGCGCCCGCATCCGCACCTATCAGCCGCGCGGCATGGCGCAGGAAGCTGACGGCATTGGCGACGCCGCCCTGGCGCAGATAGTCCCGCAGGCGCTCGCTGACGTCGCCGGGCAATGTCGAGGCTGCGTCGAGCGAAGGATCGGGTTCGCGCCCGTCGGCGATCGCGGCGAAGGCGATGCCCTTTTCGCGCGCCACGCGCGCAATCTCGTCCACGCCATAGGGCCAGTAGGCTTTGCCGCCCAGAAGCACCACGCACACGAAGCGGGCATGGGCGATCACCTTCTCGACATAGAGGTCGACCGAATAGGGATGCTTGAGTTGCAGCAGGTTGGCGAGCCGGATCGAGGGCGCGCCGTCGCCCAGTTCCGCCGCCGCTTTCGCGAAGCAGGCCAGTTCGCTGTCCGCCACCGTCAGGAACACGATCTCGCCCGGCGACTGGTCGAGGTCGATTGCCTCGTCGCCGTTGGAGACGGTTCCCGGGGTGGCGGCCAGCAGATGCATCAGGCGAGGGCGGCGGTGAGTGCGGTTTCGATCGCGGTTTGATCGAGGCCCTTCTGGCCGATCACCACCAGTTGCGAGATGCGTTCTTCCTCCGGCTTCCACGCGCGGTCGAAATAATGCTGGATGCGCGGGCCGACAGCCTGAATGACCAATCGGGCCGGGCGGCCCTGAACCGCGATCATCCCCTTGATGCGCAAGATATCATGATCGGCAATCAGCGGGGTCAGCGCCGCAAGCAGCGGGTCGATGCTGGCGATCGCGCCGCCCTTGACCACGAAGCTGTCGAAATCGTCATGATCATGGTCCGGCTCGGCGTCATGGTGGGAGGGTCTGGCCTCCAGATCGTCCTCGGCGCCCGCGAACAGCCCCAGAAGGACGCTGGCATCGACCGCGCCATGATCCGCGCGCACGATCTTCACCCCGTCGCGCGTGTCGGCGGAAATATCGCCTTCGATCCGGCTGAGCGTATCGCCATCGACCAAGTCGGACTTGTTGAGGATGACAAGGTCTGCACAGGCGAGCTGGTCCTCGTACAATTCCTCCAAGGGACTGTCATGATCGAGCGAGGGGTCGGCGGCGCGGGCAAGGGCGAGCGCGGCTTCGTCGGTCGCGAAACGCCCGGCGGCCACGGCGTCGGCATCAATGAGTGCGATCACGCCGTCCACCGTCGCGCGGGTGCGGATGTCGGGCCACTGGAATGCCTTTACCAGCGGTTTGGGGAGGGCAAGGCCGGAGGTTTCGATGATGATATGTTCGGGCGGGTTGGGCCGGTCGAGCAGCTTCTGCATCGTCGGAAGGAAATCGTCCGCGACGGTGCAGCAGATGCAGCCATTGGCGAGCTCGACAATATCGTCCTCCGGGCAGGCTTCCTCATTGCAGCCGCGCAGCAGTTCGCCGTCGACGCCGACATCGCCGAACTCGTTGACGATCAGCGCCAGCCGGCGACCCTTCGCATTCTGCAGGAGATGGCGGATGAGCGTGGTCTTGCCGGCGCCCAGAAAGCCGGTGATGACCGTGGTCGGTATCTTGCTCAAGCATGTGCTCCTTCATGTGCGGGATTATCTGTGGTGTTGGATCTTGCCCGCCTGCGCCGGCGACGACGGACCGTTCTGATATCGCGGGCAACCTTGCGCAGTCCCATCCATGTGCCCGTGCCGCAGACGAAGGTGACTGCGGCGAGAAGTGGCAGGACGACGATATCCCACAAGGGGCGGGATCGCAGTATCGGAAAATCCAGACTGTGAAGGCCGTCCTGCAACCATCGGAAACTCCGTCCATTGCTGTCGAACGCGCGGATCAGGGTCCCCGAATCCGGGTCGATATAGAGGCGGGTTGCCTCCCTGTCGTTCAATATCGCCCGCCATACCGGAAATTTCAGGGAGAATTTGTGCTGGTAGTAATAGGCGTCTTCGCCGCGCAGTAGCTCCAGCGATGCGACTGGCGGACCGTTGCGCAGGGCCTGCGAAAGCGCGCCGTGCTGCAAGGGAGCAGGGCGGCCGCGCGAATCGAAACGGGTCATGGCCCCATTCGCGCCGATCGCGACCAGATAGGTCTGGCCGCCCAAGGGCGCGCTTTCCAGCCCCACCGTTCCGGCGGGCAACCGGTCGATCCTGGCCATTGCCTCACGAACCTGACCCCATGAGACCTGACCTGCGAGCCGCTGGCGCTCCGCAAAGCCGGCCATACTGTCCAGGAAGCGCCAGGGGTTTATCGAGAATAGTCCGCTCGCTACCCATGTCAGGGTGAGGATGCCGAAGAACAGGCCGAAGATATGATGCCACCACCACAGGCCGCGGTAGGGAGAGCCGATGCGGCCGTCGCGCCTGCGCCGGAGCCGGGCGATGCCGACCCACAGTCCTGTGACCGTCAGGAAACAGCCAGTCAGCGAGGTCCAGACGACGACCTTGTCCCACAGTGCGCCGTCCTGCCGCAGGATGGTGGGATAGAGCCAGTGCGGAACGGCGCCGAGCCATCCCCAGAAGCGCTCGAAGCGCGTAGTCTGCTGCACCACCTCGCCGCTATTGCCCGCAACATAGATGGTCGTGCCCGACGGATCGGCATAGTCGATCCGATAGAGCGGCTGATTGCGGCGGAAGGTCTGGACCGTCCATTGATCCATCCCGGTCACTGCCGCAGCGGCGACCTCGCCGGCAACGCCGGACTGCCGGCCGAAGGTCTCGCCGACGGCGCGGGCATCAGCGGGGAGCAGGGTGCCGATGGCCTGCCCGGTGGAAAGGTCATATCCGTTGGGCGTCATGCGCATCTGCGCGATTGGCTGGCCCGGATCGATCGCCGGGGTCACGCGCAGAACGGGCCGTCCCGCCATCATCTCCAGCTTCGCCGATGACAGGGGCGTATCGGATGGCAGATCGATACGGTCTAAGGCATCGGCCCCGGGCAGTTGCAGGGGCGCGAGCCCCTGCAACTGCTCCGCCGCCGTCAGCCGGGGATAATCGACATACATCATGACGAAGCCCGACAGGCACCAGACCGTCATCAACACGCCGACGACGATCCCGAGCCAGCGGTGGAGGAAGAGGACGGGGCGGAGCATTGCGCCTAGAAGCTCAGGCCGTAGCTGACCCGGAGCGTCCGGGGCACGCCGCGCAGGAAATAGAGGAAGCGCCCGCCCGTATCAGCCGGAGCCGATCCGAAACCGCGCGTCGCATACTCCTTGCCGGTCGCATTCTCCACATTGACGCCGAACCGGTGCCGCCGCGCAGCGCCGTCGATATAGAAATGTGCGCCGACGTCGATGGTCGCATAATTGCCGTAATTTTGGCGGGGGAAGCCGGACGGCGAAGAATAGGCGTCACCGACCCAGTTCACCGCCACATTTGCTCCGAACGGCAAGTCCTCTGGCGCATAGGCGATGGAGCCCTTGGCATATTGCTTGGGCGTTCGGTCACGCTGCGTCGTCGCCCCCTCATTACGGGCGCGGGTGTAGGTATAGCTCGCGTTCACATGCCAGGCCTGCGCAAGCGTGGCGTCAATCTGGAACTCCGCTCCGCGTACCTTCACCTTGTCGTCGACGTTGATGTAAGTGCCGTTGGGGAAGTCGGGATTGTCGTAATCATAGTCGATCAGGTCGGTGATCCGCCGCTGAAAATAGGTCGCTTTCCAGTTGAGCGCGCCGCCGCTCAGCGGTAATGCGCCGCCCGCCGTGAGGTTGATGTTCAGGCTCTGCTCCGGCTTCAGGTTCGGATTGCCGATCTCGCAGCAGGGATCGATGCCGTACAACGACGAGGCGTCGGGCAGGACGAAGGAGGTGCCGCCGATGCCCTCGACATACAGGCTGTCGCTGATGTCGAAACGGCCGCTGACGTTCCAGATGGTCTTCTTCGCGCCGCCCGTCTTGTTGTAGCGCAGCCCTGCCGCGATCCGGCCACGGTCGGTGATCTCGTCCGTGGTGCGGACCTGCAGGATGCCGGCATGGACCTGTTCGCTGGTCTTGCCGATCAGCAGCACATCGTCCCGGCCGTTGAAATTCTGAAAATCATAGCCGACCAGATATTCCAGGCCGCGATGCGGATGCAGCTTCACCACCGCGCTACCGCCATAATCCTGATACCCCCAGAATGTCCCCGCCGGATAGACGGTGATCGGCGGGCCGGCGGGAATGGGATTGAGTATCTGGACATAAGCCGTTTTCCAGTCGTGGAAATAGCCCTTCAGGAAGAACTGGATCGTGTCGTTGCCGGTATAGTCCAGGCGGGCACTGGCGATCTCTTCATTGCGATCGTTGCGGCTGGTGTTGACGCGCGTGGCGCTCAGATTGTCGAGCTTCGCCTCGGTATGCTGATATTGCAGGTTGAGGCGCAGGTCCGGCGTGAAGTCGAACTGGTATTTGCCGCCAGCAGACCAGAGGCGATAGCCGCGCTTCCGGTCGGTCGCGCTGGGCTGCATGACGCTGTAGGGCTGGTAGCCCTCGGCCTCGTTGCGGGAGGCATAGACCACGAACTTGTGCTCGCCAACGCTGCCCCGTGCGTAGCCGTCGAGGTTTGTGCCGAAGCGGCTGTCGACGCTGCCGTTCACCTGCCCATTGAAATCGTCGGTGAAGCTGCGCGTCACGACGTTGATGACGCCGGCGGCCGCCTGCGTGCCGTAGAACAGGCTTTCGCCCCCCTTCAGTACCTCGATCCGTTCGATCATGCTGGCGGGCAGCGTGTCGTTGGGCGAGGTACTGCCATAGAGGCGGTTATTGAGGCGGATGCCGTCTGCGGTCCACAGGACATCCTGCGTCCGCGACCCCTGAAGGGACAGGTCGACATAGCTGAACGGACCGGAGCCGGGCATGATATAGAGGCCCGGAACGGTCTGCAGGGCGCGGGCGACATCGACAAAGCCGCCGTTGCGCACCTGCTTGTCGGTTACGGTTTCAATGTCGCTGCCATAGCGGGACAGTTCCTGTGGCAGCGTTTCTTCGAGGCTTGTGCCGGTGACGACGATGCCGTCTGCTTCATCGGCGTCGCTGGCTTCGGCCCGGGCAAGGCCCGTGGTGGATGCAAAGAGAATGGCGGCAACGGTCAGCCGCGATACGATAGGATAGGTCATTATAGTCCCCGTCGGCGTCCAATCGACGTTGGACAGGGGCGTGCCGTTCACGAACGGTCGGAACGCGCGGCGACCGGACGCCCATGGGCGGCCGACGCACGTCTCCGATGCGGCCCCTGCCGCGCGTTCGTCGCTCAGACGGAGTTCACCGTGCCACGGCCATCCCCTGGGCCAGGGCAAGAGCGACCAGACGCCGGCAGGTCTCCTGGCTCACGGGTCATCGCTTGATGCATGGCCTTCCCAGGCCTCGCATGACTTAGCGTCCGGCCCAGTGGCTGGCGGCTCGGGTCTTTGCCCGTCCGCACATATGCATCGCGCTCGCCACTTACAGTTGCAGGGACAGCCGCGGCATTGGGTGGATTCTCCGCCCGCACCGCGTTCCCTTTTAAGGCCTCTCGCGAGGCCACCGGCGCGATCATTGCCCCTGTTTCCGGCCGGAGCCTTTCGCAGGAACGCGCAGCCAATATGTCAGATGCTTGCCGATCGCAAGCGCAACGGATGCCCGAGCGTCAGAGGACCCCAAGCGATTGCAGCCGCCAGATGCGGTTGAAGGAGAGGGTGACGACCGACAGCGGGGCGATATCGATGCGGAACAGCGCCGGCGGCGGCAGGTCGAGCGCGGACCCTATGGCGGCGCGTATGACCATCGGATGGGTGATCGCCAGAACGTCCTCCCGAATGCTGTCAAGCCAGGGACTGATTCGCGACATCAACGCATCCACGGTTTCGCCGCCGGGCGCGCCAGACGCAGGATCGGCAATCCAGCGGGCCAGTGCATCTGGATCGCTGGCGTGGATGTCGGCTAGGCTTTGTCCGGCCCAGTCGCCATGATCCATATCGCGCAGGCCGGACTCTACCTCCGCGTCTATTTTCAGGTTCTCGGCGGTCTGGCGCGCTGCGGTCATGGGGCTTGTCAGGACAGTCGGAGGCAAGGGGGAGGGCAGGCGAAGCTTCGCGAGCTTGCGCAATCCTCCTTCATCAATGGCCTCGTCAGCGGCCGGGAAGCCTCCCTCGCGCATCGATGGCGTCGGCGCGTGGCACAGCAGGATCAGGCGCTTGGACAAGCCAGCCTCCAGTGTATGTTGACGTTGAGCCCGGTTCCGTCATAGTGCGGGCGAACAAGGCCAAGGAAGAAGCCGGTGGAAATCCGGCGCGGTCGCGCCACTGTTATCGTTTGCTGAACCTCTCTGTCGAGAGGGGAGAGGGCGAAAGTCAGACCTTCCTGGGCGAACACATACCGGCGGGACGCGGAAATCCCGAAAGGAGCAACGATCATGGCTACGGCGGCATTATTTGCGGACGATGTCTTCATCCCATTGCAGGGCGGCGCAGCAGCCATTCCGTTGCGCGAAATCCTGCCCTGGGCGATATTCGGCACCTTGCTGGCGATGATCTTCCTTTATTTCGTGAGCACCGAGCAGGGCGCTTTGTCTCTGTTCCAGGGCATGTATGTGCATGAATTCGTGCATGACGGCCGGCATCTTCTGGGCTTCCCCTGCCACTAAGGCCGGTTTCCTCATGACCAGAAGCCTTCTCATCCGCGGCATGATCGCGGGCATCATAGCGGCTGTCCTCGTCACTTTGTTCGCGCGCACCTTTGCCGAGCCTTCGGTCGATCTGGCGATCGGATTTGAAGCGCGCCATGAGCGTATGGCGCATGCCGGCATGCCGGAGATGAGCGCGCATGACGAGCCGGAGCTTGTCAGCCGCGAAACCCAGAAGGGGTTGGGCCTGCTGACGGCTATCACGCTATATGGCGCGGCGGTCGGAGGTATTTTCTCGCTGGTCTTTGCGGCGGTCTACGGCCGAGTCGGTATGATCGGCCCGCGCACGCT
Source organism: Sphingobium sp. (assembly GCA_023266635.1). Taxonomy (GTDB): domain Bacteria; phylum Pseudomonadota; class Alphaproteobacteria; order Sphingomonadales; family Sphingomonadaceae; genus Sphingobium. Next base: position 4,700 of record JAHFPU010000050.1, on the reverse strand, counting down.
GTCGCTGCTGCTGGCCATTGCGGCGTTCATTACTATCGCCTTGGTGCCGGCGCTCAAATATCCGCCGACTCCACCCGCCGTCGGTCTGCATGAGACGGTCGCTTTTCGCACTGTCACCTTCTTCGCCATGATCGGCCTGTCGCTGGCGGCGCTGGTGCTGGCCGTCCGGGTTGGCCGTGGCCTGGCGGGCAGGCTGGGCGCGTTCAATGGCGGGATCGTCGCCGCCTTGATTTACGTCGCGGTCATCTTTGGTCTGCAGGCGGCATTGCCCGTTATCAATGAGGTTCCGGCCGATTTCCCGGCAACCGTTCTTTGGGATTTCCGCGTGGCGGCCATCGCGATGCAGGGGCTTCTCTGGGCGGTGATCGGTCTGAGCTTCGGCATGATGACGGAAGCATGTTTGCGGCGATGATTGTGCAGGGGAGCGGTTTTCGCTCCCTGTCAACATAGTCCAACAGCCAAGAATTTTCGGATGCGTCAGGCGGCCTCGGGAGAGCGCCGCTCCCATATTTGCGCCCAAAAAGGATCGGCCACTATTTATATGGACAGCGGCGCCATTATGATATTACGATGGCCAAAATTAGTATTACCGGAGAGGGCGAGAAAATATTGCGGGGGCAGCGATATGGACGGAGTTCGCGTAGGTAAAAGGGTGATCGGCTCTCAGGCGCCGGTAACCGTCGGCTGGGAAAATACCCCCCGGGTGCAAGGCGGCCCGGTCAAGCAGTTCGTCTTTACCTGGTTTCAGCCCGCGGCGCTCTTCGCGCTGGTCGCCTTCTGGTACTATGCGCCCAATTCCATCGCCAAGGCATCGACCGCGATCGGTATCGGCATCGGCTTCAAGATGCTGCTGCTCGCGCTTGAGTGGGTGAACCCGCGCTACGACAGTTGGCGGCTGACCTGGAAGGAACTGGTCGCCGACCTGTTCTATGTGGGCCTGGGCTATACGGTGATCCGCATGGCCAGCAATTATGTCGGCGACGACGCCATGATCGAAGCCATCCAGCACTCGTTCAACTGGGACAAATTCCTCTGGTTCATGGCTTTGCCGCTGATCGTGCAGGCCTTCCTGATCTCCTTCATCTTCGATTTCGGGCAATATTGGATGCATCGCGGGATGCATAACTTTTACCCGCTGTGGCTGACCCATGCGCCGCATCATTATATTACCCAGCTTAACATCAACAAGGGCGCGGTCGGCAATCCGGTGGAGCTGTTCCTGATCGGCCTGGGCGTTGGCGGTTTCTTCGACTTCCTGCCGCGCGCCGCCCTGCTCGCCGGAACGCTGGGCCTGACGGTCAGCATCTACCAGCATATCAACGTCCGCTTCAACACGCCGCGCTGGTGGCGCTTCCTGTTCAACACCACCGAACATCATAGCGTGCACCATTCGCAGGACTATGAAGCCACCCGCAGCAATTATTCCGGGACCTGGATCATCATCGACCGCATGTTCGGCACCTGCGTAGACGGCGAGGCGGAACTGCTCGGCATGGAAGGCGGACGCAGGATGTCGATCGGCGAGACGATGGTCTATCCCTTCACCGAGGGCTGGAAGACGATTAAGCAAAAATTCGGCCGGTCGGCGGAGAGTGCGGCGGTGCCGGCCGAGTGATCGGCCAGCCTCTCCCGTCACATCGTCCCTCTCTCTGTTCATCATGCCCATGGCGGGCCGCCCCGAGCGGCCCGAGATGAGCCCTGCTGTCCAACGCAGCGTCGCAATATTCTAAAAGGAAATCCTGTGATCCCGCGCTTCATCGACTGGATTTGGCATATCAGGGGCAGCCTTGCCCTGGCGCCCGGGCAATCGGGCGAGGATGCTTTTAACAGGCTCGACCCCCTGTTCCGCCAGACGGGCACCAGCCATGAGCGGACGCACGACACTTTGACCTTCAGCAAGAAAGACCAGGCGGCGCAGGACAAGATGTCCGTTTTCGACAGCGGCGTCATGACGATCGAGCGGGACGCGACCGGATCGGTGCTGCGTTACCATCTGGTCAGCCGGGCGTTGCTGTTCTGCTTCCTCGCGCCGATCCTGTTCCTGGGTTTCGCTCAGTTGACCGTTCTGGTCGGCAATCTTCAAAAGCCGTCGACCGAGGCCGCTGAAAAAGCCAAGAAGGACAAGAAGAAGGATCAGGTGCTGCCACAGCACTGGATAGACAAGGCCCTGGGCGCGCCCGCGCCCGAAAAGCCCCAGAAGGATGAGAAGGACAGCAAGGACAAGAAAGGCGGCAAGGACAAGAAGAAGGAGGATGACGATAAACCGTCGCCCACGCCCGCCTATGTCTTTGCGGGCATCTTCGCTACGCTGTACGTCGCCGGCCGCATTCTCGAAGACAGGCTGATCAAAAGGCTGTTCAGAAAGAGGCTGCTGGGCAGCGCCGCTTAACGCGTGCCGCAAACTGGAGAGTTACTCGCCGAAAAGACCGCGCCGAGCCATGGACTGGGGCGCCGAGAAAGGGCGCATCTGGCGACGGTCGTCCGCTTCGGCCCTGGTTGCCAATATGTGCGTTGGCAGTACGGCCGCCGGGTCGATGGGCGTATCGAATTCCATGCCGAAACGCCGACCATCGGACCAGATGACTTCGCCACTCAGGCATCCGATCGAGGACAGGTTGATATCGACGCGTTCGCCAACCGGCAATGCGATGTCGCAGCGACCTCCCAGACCGCCGGCCGAAACATTCGAGACGACCATCTTCGCCGTCCTGCCCGAGGCGAGCAGATTTGCGGAAATCACGAGCCGTAGACGCTTCTGGTCAGCGCGACGGTCGCTGCGCCGCTGACGTCGATCGACGGCGAAAAGTTGGGTGTCTCCCTGGACGTCGCCAAGCGGAAAAGGGATTTGCATTTCCTCGATCCGCTTCATGGCTGATTAGCTGCCGGGGCGAGAATGGCGTCGATCACGGCCATGGGCATTGCAGTATTGAACCCCAGCCCGAACATCCGGTCGCGCTGCCATAGCACGCTGCCGAGATACTTCCGCCCGTTCCACCACAGACTGATATCATCGCCTATTTCGGCATCGGCATCGCCATGCAGCCGCGCGCCATTCTCCGACAGATCGAGCAAGTGAAGGCGATATTCCCGCCCAGCATTCTCTCCGATGATTGGAAGAAACACCTTGAAGCGCCGCTCCACGCGCGGCGGCGGATTGTCCTCTTTGAATTTGCGTCGCGCTACCATCGTCGCCTCCCTGAGGCACGCTGACTATTCCGGAGTAATTACGGAAACGTTATAAAATGCGGCAATCCAGACGACTTTTGATGGCGGTTTGATCCATTCTGACTGTATTGTCGGCATTCTTGCCGCAGCCTGGCCTGGAGCGGGATCACTTTACATTGACCCGTTCGTGTCGAGCGAAGTCAGAACCTTGCGCGGTGCTTACGTGTCTCGACTTTGCTCGGCACGAACGGATGTTGAGTCAGCCTGATGTCATCCTGCTCTAATGCTCCTGCCCGACTTGTCGCGCCGCGTTCTCGTACATGGACACCACGCGGCCGCTCAACTCATGATGCGCGAATTTGGAGGGGTGCACGAAATCCGTTGCGAACCAGGGATATCTGTCATGATCGAATGACGATTTGAGCCAATCTATCGCCGAGCGAACGGCAGGAGAGTTTTGCGCCGTACGGTGGCAGGAATAGAAGATGTCGAACCGCAGGTTGAGCGGTATTTCAATGGGAACGACCGTTTTCGTAAGCGCCCAGGCATAGGTGGGAAGCGCCGCTATACCCGCGCCGCTCGCAACCGCCCAGAATTGACAGATGCTGGAATTCGTCATGATCGGCACAAAGTCCGGCGGACGTTCGGTGCCGACGAAGAAATCCAGAAGGTAGGAGTGTACGCCAGGGGAGGCCTGTTCGATAAATTTATGCTGTCGCAACTCGTCGAGCGTGGTCGGGATGCCGTTCTGCTCCGCATAGTCCTCCGATGCGAAGAGCATGAAGTGGAGCGTGCCCAATCGCGCAACGATCATGTCGGGATCTTTGGGCATCGTGAAACCGATGCTGATATCGACCTCTGCGCTTCGGTCGCGCGCCAGATCATATTCGCACAGGAGGTTGACCGACAGGTGAGGCAGGGTGCGCTGAAGAGTCATCAGCCGCGGCGTGAGCCAGAATGACCCCAGGCTTTCCGAGCTTCCTATCCTGATCTGGCCGGGATGAACCAGTACGTCCGTGCTCAGCGGCGTATTGCCCGACCGGGACGCCTCTAGCATGTTCTTGGCGATCGTCGCCAAATCCTGCCCCGCGCTGGTCAGTGAAATGCCGCTACGTGTGCGGCGAAAGATCGACGTCCCGACATCTTCCTCAAGGCGGGACATGCGCGCGCGCAAGGTGTTGGCCGAAAGGTTGGCGCGCCGCGAAGCGCTGCGAAAACTATGCTCCTGCGCGATCGTCAGAAATGTGCGCAGATCTTCCCACCGCAGCTTTTCCGCGATTTCTGCCAGCCCCGGATGGCCAGTGCGCATGGGCTGAGCAGCCTGCGCAGAATTCTTGGTCACCGTATCGGGCACTTCGGCTCCTAAGATCGACCCCATCGGTATGTATGGAGAACAGCATAATGCGGCATATGCCCAAGGTCGCAAGTGTCGACGAGCAGAAAATTGACGGTCCCGGTTTCTGGCCGGGTACCTTCGACGCGCGAATGGACAGATGCATTACAAGAATGGCCGGGACGGCCATGAGCATGCGACA
>JAHFPU010000232.1 GCA_023266635.1 Sphingobium sp. | reverse complement strand
TCGCCTATCTCGGCGCAGCGGGAAGCGACGTCGGCATCCGCTTTTACCCGATCCCCTGGCTGCACTATGCGCTGTTTGAGGGCGTAGAGGTCCTGCCCCTGCTCATTCCCGTGATGGCGTGGGGCATCCGCCAGCGCGCGGACATTCCGCTGCTGCTGGTCATCGCCGCCTGCCTGTTGCTGATGCCGTTCGTTCAGATCGGCTGGTCGCTGGACTTCATGATGCGCGCCAGCATCCCGGCGCTCACCATCCTCGCGGTGCTGGTCGCCCGCCGCCTGTTCGTACCGGGCATGAGCCCCGCCAAGCTGTGGCTGATCCTCATCCTGCTGCTCGGTTCGGCGACCGGCATCGTCCAGACCCGCCGCGCCCTCATCAATGCGCCCTCGCCGCGCGGAACCTGCACCTTCTTCAAGGCCTGGGATCAGAGCTTCGCCAAATTCCCGAAAGGCTCCTACCTCGCCCCCCTGCCCGACATGCCGTCATGGATCCGCCCGGAAAACCCGACGCGCGTCAGCGCCGTGGAGCCCGCGCAATGCTGGCCCGGAAAATGGGCGCAACCGCGATAGCAGCGACCTGATCTATAAAAACCGTTCGTGCTGAGTAGAGACTGAGCTTGTCGAAGGCTCGTATCGAAGTACCTCGCGCCTAGCTCACATCCTTCGATACGCCATTTCGACAAGCTCAATGGCTACTCAGGACGAACGGATGAAGAGAACGGTTTATTTCGACAACACCGCATATAACGACAACCCAACCGGAAACGGCACCTTACCCAGCACATGCCGCTCCGCCGCGAAGATCGCCTGCAGGATGCCGTTGATCATCGGCGAGGGCCGCGCATCCAGCGCTGTCTTGGATTTCAGCATCTGGTGCGCCAGCCGCTGCGCCACCGCCACCGGGAACAGCAGGCTGTTGAAATAGCCCGCCGCCTGCACTTTCAAGCCCGCCTGCTCCGCCACCGCGCAGAAGCCCGCGCGCGTGTAGCGCCGCTTGTGGTGATGCAGTTCGTCATGCTCGGACCACAGCCATGGCGCGGCCGGCACTGTCACCAGCAGCCGCCCGTCATCCTCCAACCGTCCGCCCAGCGCGCCCAGCGACGCCGCATCCTCGTCCACATGCTCCAGCACGTCGAGCAGTGCGATCAGGTCGTAGCGCGTATCGCCGAAACCGATGCCATCGGGCAGCGCACCCGCCGCGATCGTCCCGATGCCCAGCGTATCGGCCTGCGCCTGCGCCAGTCCCCGCGCCTCGTCATCATATTCGAACGCGTCCAGCGTCCCGTGACTCGCCAGCAGCCCCAGATTGCCGCCGGTGCCGCATCCCGCCTCCAGCACACGCGCGCCGTCTTTCAGCGGCGCATGGCTGCGGATCAGCTCGTCGATGATCATGCGCCGGGCGACGAACCACCAATGGTCCGCCTCCTGCGCACTCATGCTCGCATACGCGGATCGATCCATTCTATCTCTCTCTCGTCGTCCGGGGCCTGACCGATCTGCCGGTCGACCACATAGATGGGCCTGCTTCTCACCTCATGAGCCACGCGGCCCAGATATTCCCCCATGATGCCAAGGCTCAGCAGGTTGAGCCCGCCCAGCATCAGCGTCACCACCATGATCGAGGCATAGCCCGGCGTGGTATTGCCCGTGAAGATCGTCAGCCCGACCAGGAAGAAGGCATAGGCAAAGGCGCACATAGCGATCGCGCCACCAATATAGGACCATATGCGCAACGGCATGGTGGTCGAGGAGGTGATGCCGTCGATCGCCAGCGCCCACAGCTTGCGCAGCCGCCACTTGGTCTGGCCCGCCCCGCGCGTCGCCCGCTCATAATCGACCGTCGCCACGCGAAAGCCGATCCAGGAAAAAAGCCCCTTGGTAAAGCGCGACTGCTCGCCCAATTGCTTGATGACATCCACCGCCTGCCGGTCCAGCAGGCGGAAGTCGCCCACATTCTCGGGGATGGGAAAATCGGAAAGCCGGTTGATGATGCGATAGAAGGCGTGTGCGCTCCACCGCTTGAACCATCCGTCGCTCGACCGGTCGGCGCGGCGGGCGTTTACCACCTGCGCCCCGGCCAGCCATGCGCGGACCATGTCCACGATTACACCCGGCGGGTCCTGCAGATCGACATCGATCGGGATGACGGCATCGCCGGTCGCATGATCGATGCCGGCGGCCAGCGCCGCCTCCTTGCCGAAATTGCGCGACAGCGAGACATGGCGGACGTCCGGGTTCAATCGCGCCAGCACGGCCAGGATATCCCCCGTCCGGTCGCTGCTGCCATCGTCCACGAACAGATATTCCGCCCGCGCGCCCGGCCCCATCAGCGCCAGCGCCTGGGCAACGGCAGGCCGCGCATGATCGAGAAACAGGGAGATCGACTCCTGCTCGTTGAACACGGGAATCACGATCGACAGCGATGTGCGTTCCGGCATGGCGCGGCTTTACCTTGGGTTCCTGCCCGGGATGCGTCCCGGTTGCGGGTAATCTATCGGTCAGAATGGTTAACGACCGGTAAAAGCCGCGCCCGCTTTGCCGCCCCGGAAAGGCGATATTTACCGCCCATTTACCTTTTTTTCGCATGACGCTCCCGCTGGCATCGGGCCGGGGGGATTTGGGCGCATGACTAAAGACGGGGTCCTTTCCCGCATCTGGCCCCACTATGGCCTGCTGGCCCTCGTCGCCATGGCCGTGATGCTGCCCAGTTTCCTGTTCGGTCCGGGCGCGACCCATTCCGTCAGCTTCAACTATATCTGGACCAGCCAGATCGGCGCAGCCTTGCAGCAGGGCGATCTCTATCCACGCTGGCTCCCCCAAAGTTTCGAAGGGCTGGGAAGCCCCGCCTTCTTCTTCTACCCACCGCTCGCCTATTGGCTGACCGGCGCGATCCACGCGGTCGGCCTGTCCACGCTACAGGCGATCAACATCGGGGCGCTGCTGCTGCTCTTCGCCTCGGGCGTGACGATGCATATCTGGCTCACTCACCGGGGCACGCATCCGCTGGCGGGCGCGATCCTCTACATGCTGCTCCCCTATCATCAGCTCGATTTCTGGATGCGCGGCGCGCTGGCCGAGTTCGCCGCCTTCATCTGGCTGCCGCTGATCGCGCTCGCGATCGACCGCCTGCCCCACCGGCGCGGCGTCGTCCTGCTGGCATTAAGCTATGCCGGGCTGCTCATCACCCACATGCCCACGGCCATGCTGTCGGCCTTCTTCCTCATCGCCCCGCTGATCGGCGTGCGCGCATGGGCCGACCGCCGGGTGATCCTGCCCGCCCTGACCGCAGGCGCCATCGCGGCCGGGCTTGCCGGCTTCTATCTGGTCCCCGCCCTCACGCTTCAGGATGCCATCTCCTCGCAGATGCTCTGGACGCCCGGCTACCAGCCCGCAGCCTGGACGGTCTGGACGCTCAATTTCGGCCTGATGCCCTGCACGGCGCTCGGCCTAGCCTTTCTCGCCTGGCCCTCGCGCTCGGTCTGGACCGTCATCGTCGTGGTCGGCGGCCTCGCCGCTATGAACCTCATTCCTTTCCTGTGGGACATTCCACCGCTCAGCCGCGCGCAATTCCCCTGGCGCCTGCTCGGCATCGTTGAGTTCGCTGCAGTCACCGCCGTCATGGCGCGTCGCCCCAGCTTCGTGAGCGGCGGGATCGCCATCGCCTTCTTCACCCAGCCCTATATCCGCCTGTTCGTCGTCGCCGCCGCGACCATGGGCCATCCGGTCGATTATGCGAAAATGGCGTGGCAGATGCCTGACGCCGTCGAATATCTGCCCGCCGGGTTCGACATCGGCCTGATCGGAGAGGGCCGCATCGCCAACCTCAACGGCTACCGCACCCTGCCCCGCGCCATGGAAATCGACGTAAAACAGGCCGGCCCAGTCACCCTGCGCCACGCCGCCTTCCCCATCTGGCGCGTGACCCGCGATGGCCGGGAAGTCGCCTCCACCGGCCCCCTCATCACCTTCCAGGCGAAGCCGGGCCACTACCGCATCGAGCGCGTAACCATCTGGCAGGAAGTTGCTGGACTGGCGCTCAGCATTGCGGCCGCCATGTCGCTGGCGTTGCTGTTCTGGCGCAGCCGGAAAAGCCTCGCCGGAGAGCCGATCCCCTTGCGCATCCCAACATTCCAACGGCGGCAGCCCGCATGACCTGCCCGCGCCGCATTAGCCTTTTGTCAAAGTTTAAAGGCTATTCACCTTTTTCAGCCATAACTTGTTGGCAACCAGAGCCCGAACATATCGGCGGAGACCTATGAGCGCTTTCGGACGGAAAAACGGACCCAGCGGTATTCGACCCGCTTTCGGCGTCGCGCGGCCCATGCAAGGCCCCGGTGGCAGCCGCGAGACCGAATCGCGCGGCGGCGAGCAGTTCCCGCCGATTGAACCTGCGGCTCTTCCTGCGGCAGCCCCCGCGCCTGTCAGCAGCGACCCGCTGTCCGCCCCGACGGCGGCGATGCAGCGCAATGCCGACGCGATGGCGCGCCTCACGGACCGCGCCAATACCGATCATAGCGTGTCCAGCGCGCCTGAAGGTTTCGAGGCGTCGGTCCACAAGATCAAGGAACAGGTGCTTCCGCGCCTGCTCGAGCGTGTCGATCCGGAAGCCGCCGCAACCCTCACCAAGGATGAACTGGCAGAAGAATTCCGCCCGATCATCATGGAAGTGCTGGCCGAGCTGAAACTCACCCTCAACCGCCGCGAGCAGTTCGCGCTGGAAAAGGTGCTAGTCGATGAACTTCTGGGCCTCGGCCCCTTGGAGGAGCTGCTGAACGACCCGGATATCTCCGATATCATGGTCAACGGCCCCGAGCAGACCTACATCGAAAAGAAGGGCAAGCTCACCATTGCCCCCATCCAGTTCCGCGACGAGGAGCATCTCTTCCAGATCGCGCAACGGATCGTGAACAAGGTCGGCCGCCGCGTCGATCAGACCACGCCGCTCGCTGACGCCCGCCTGCCTGACGGCTCGCGCGTCAACGTCATCGTGCCGCCGCTGTCCTTGCGCGGCACCGCCATCTCGATTCGTAAATTTTCGGCCAAACCGATCACCATCGACATGCTGGCCCAGTGGGGCGCCATGAGCCCGAAAATGGCGACGGCGCTCAAGATCGCCGGCGCATGCC
>JAHFPU010000190.1 GCA_023266635.1 Sphingobium sp. | reverse complement strand
ACCCAGGCGGCCGACAATATCGCCCTTGCGCACCGCCAGCAGCAACGCCTTAGCAAAGGTGCGTAGGGCCGCGTCCCCTGCGATATGACCGTAGCCGTCATTCAGCGTCTTGAAGCTGTCCATGTCGCAAATAACAGCCGCCAGCTTACGCTTCTGCCTCTTGGCATTGGCAATCGCCATGATCGCCGCCTGTTCCACACCGCGACGATTGAGGATACCGGTCAACTGGTCGTTACTGACCATGGACCCGAGCTGCTTGGCGAGGTCGCCCGCGACCACCAGCACGGCCGCTACGCCCGTCGCGACATAAATGGACGGTAGGCCCAGGCCCAATACGGCCCGGTACACCGCAAGATTGGCGTCCGTCCGGTTGGGTTCCAGCATGAACCCTGCCGAAACCAAAAGCGCCTGAAAAACCCCAAAAATCAAAAGCATGGTGAAGAATGCTTTTTCCGGCGCTGTCATGACGCGGCGCGGCGACCATACCGCGAACGCAGCCGTGAGCATCATCACGCCGGCATAGCCCGGTGCGAACGTGCCGCGCATCTGCATCGTCCCCGCTGGGCTGAAGGCCAGCGCAACAGCCAGCGCGGCGATGGTCCATACCCCCATGAACCTGGCCCAGTGGAGGGGCAGTCCTGCGCGTTGCCTTGCGCCAATGGCAACGAGGGTGCTGCTCGTGAGCGTGAGCAGCCCCGCCAGCGTCATGAGCGGTTGGATATCAAGGAGCAGCGCCGTTCCGTTCACCAGCCATTGCAGTACGGCCAGCCCATAGGAGATCGCCCAGTACAGCACATGCCGATCCCGCCCGAAATGCAGCCAGGCGAGCGTCATGGCGACGCACATGATACTGCTCGTGAAGAACAGCACCGAGAGGATCACGAGATGCGGGTTCATCGGGTTTCCGAAAATATCAGGCCGCGCTTACCAGCCGCACTGCTTGCCCTTGTTCTGCGCCTTCAGCCATTTCTGCAGCGGCGCGAAATAGGCGAGCATCGGCTTGCCGGACATCTGGCGCGATCCGGTAAACGTCTGCAGGGCATCCGGCCAAGGCTTTGACGCGCCTATTTCCAGCATGGCGTTCAGCTTCTCGCCGACGGCCTTGTCACCATAGAAGGAGCAGCGATGCAGTGGCCCCTTCCACCCGGCCTGCTTGCAGGCCGCCTGATAGAATTGGAACTGAAGCAGCCGCGCCAGGAAATAGCGGGTGTAGGGCGTATTGCCGGGGATATGGAATTTCGCCCCGGCATCGAAGCGGGTCTCGTCGCGCTCCACCGGGGGCACAATACCCTGATATTGCTTGCGAAGATCGGTCCAGGCCTTTTCATAGCCGCTCTCCGGGATCGACCCGTCGAACACGCCCCAACGCCATTTGTCGATCAGCAGGCCGAAGGGCAGGAACGCCACCTTGTCCATCGCCTGACGCAGTAGCAGGCCGATATCCTTGTCCGCGCTCGGCACCTTGGCGGGGTCAAGCAGGCCGATCTTCACCAGATAATCGGGCGTGATCGACAGGGCGACGAAATCGCCGATCGCTTCGTGGAACCCGTCATTGGCGCCATCGAGATACAGGAACGCCTGCTTGTTATAGGCGCGCTGATAATAATTATGGCCGAGTTCATGATGGATGGTGACGAAATCGTCGCCATTCACCTTGGTGCACATCTTGATCCGGATATCGTCCTTATTGTCGAGATCCCAGGCGGAGGCATGGCAGATGACCTCGCGATCACGCGGCTTCACGATCTGCGATCGGTCCCAGAAAGTCTGCGGCAACGGCGCAAAGCCAAGTGAGGAGTAGAAGCCCTCCCCCGTCTTCACCATCTTGACCGGGTCATAGCCTTTGGTCGTGAGCAAATCGGTGGTGTCATAGCCAAGGTCGCCCAATCCCTTCGGCGCGACAACATCGTATATATTGCCCCATTCCTGCGCCCACATATTGCCGAGCAGGTCTGCGCGGATCGGGCCGGTCTTCGCCTGGACTGCGTCGCCATATTTCTCGTTGAGCTTGCTGCGCGTATAGCAATGCAGGTCATCATAGAGCGGCTTCACCTCGCTCCACAGCCGATCGGTCAGCTTTGCGAAATCGTCGGCGGGCATGTCATATTTGGACCGCCACATGGCGCCGGTGTCGGCATAGCCAAGCTCCTTGGCCCCGGCATTGGCGATGCCGACCATCTTGGCATAGTCCGCGCGCATGGGCGCGCCGACATTATCGTGCCAGCTGACCCACATCTCCTTGAGCTCGTCTGGATTGCGGTCCGTGCCCATCTCGGCCTCGATATCGCTGCCATTGATCGGCTGTCCGCGCAGGGTTCCCTTGCCCTTGCCATAGGCGGACTGGAGACGGGTGGAGAGGTCGTTGAGCTGCTGCGCCGCGCCCGGCGCGGTCGGGGCAGGCAGGACCAGCTTGGTGCGGACGAGGTTGAGGCGACGCTGGGTCTCCGCCGACAGACCGGGGACAGTCGCATATTTCGCCGCCTCCAGCGCGAAGTCGACATTCATCGCCGTGCGTTTCGCGCCGACCTCGGCCGCGAGGGCATCGCTATCGTCCGTGATGTAGGTCGCGTTGATCCAGTCCACCCGGTTCTGCGTCAGGTCGTGCGCGGCCATCGCCGCCTCGGCGCGGGCAAGGAAGGCGTCCGCGTCGGCAGCCGTCGGCGCGGCGGATGGGCTTGCAGTCTGCGCGGCAAGCGGTTGCGCGACGAGCGCCACCGCGAGCGCGGCAGCGGAGAAAGGGATTTTTTTCATGATGAAATCTCGCTTCCGGAGCAATTTTATGGGCGTAAAATGGCCGACACCGGTGGCACGGTCAAGCGGCCAGAAAGTCGCCTATTACCAATCCCAGCTCAGGCTTCGTCACGCAGCTCATATGCGTCCCGGGAATCTCGGCCAGGCGGGCATCCGGCAGGGCGGCGACCAGATCCTGGGGCGATCCATTGTCCCTGTCCTCGGTGCCGCTGACCACCAGGACCGGCGTGTCGATGCTACCGAGATCCTCCGGATCGGTGTCGCCGAAGGTCTGCAGCAGCAGCGCTGCCGCTTCGCCGTCGACCTTCATCGTTTTCATGAACTGGGCGGATAGCCAGCGCGGATCACCATGCTTGATCGTGTCGCGGTCCGCGATCACCGACAGGAAAAAGTCGCGCCGCTTCGCCCATCCGGACAAGCCCTGCAGGCCCATGCCAGCCAATATTGCCCGGCGCGGCTTCAATCCTCGGGTCAACAGCATAGCCGTGGTCCGCGCGCCAAGCGAGAAACCGCCAAGATCATAGTCGTCCAGACCAAGCCCGGCGATCAGCGTTTCGACGTCCAGCGCCAGCACATCGGCGGGATAATCCTGCGGATCGTGCGAGGCCGGGCTTTCGCCATGCACCCGGAAGTCGGGCATGATGACGCGAAAGCCACGCGCCGCGATCGCCGCGGCCGTGCCATATTTGATCCAGTTGATATGGGCGCTGGAGAACAAGCCATGAAGCAGGACAAGGGGTCTACCCTCGCCAAGCTGATGGACCGCCAGCGGCGTACCGCGATATCCCGGTATCATCGTCACGGTCGCATCGGTCGAAATCGGGTCTGCCACGCATGTTTCTCCAGTAAATGAGGAGCAGAGCCAGTGGGCGGCGATCCTGAAAGGACCGCCGCCTCAGGAGGTTTCAGCCCTTCTTCAGGTGCCGGCGGCCGAGCAGTTCGGCGATCTGCACGGCGTTGAGCGCCGCGCCCTTGCGCAGGTTGTCGCTGACGCACCACAGGGCCAGGCCGTTCTCGACGGTCGGGTCCTCGCGAACCCGGCTGACGAAGGTGGCATAGTCGCCCACACACTCGACAGGGGTGACGTATCCGCCGTCCTCACGCTTATCGACGAGCATGATGCCCGGCGCCTCGCGCAGGATGGATTGGGCCTTCTTGGCCGAGATCTCGTCCTTGAATTCCAGGTTGATTGCTTCGGAATGGCCGACGAAGACGGGCACGCGCACGCAGGTGGCGGTCACCTTGATCTTGGGATCGAGGATCTTCTTGGTCTCGACGACCATCTTCCACTCTTCCTTGGTGTACCCATCGTCCAGGAAGACGTCGATGTGCGGAATGACGTTGAAGGCGATCTGCTTGGTGAACTTCTTCGCCTCCGCCGGATCGCCGACGAAGATGTTGCGCGACTGCTCGAACAGTTCGTCCATGCCTTCCTTGCCCGCGCCCGACACCGACTGATAGGTGGCGACGACGACGCGCGTGATCGTCGCGGCGTCATGCAGGGGCTTGAGCGCCACGACCATCTGCGCGGTCGAGCAGTTGGGGTTCGCGATGATATTCTTCTTGGTGTAGCCGTCGATCGCCTCCGGGTTCACTTCGGGCACGATCAGCGGAACGTCCGGGTCCATGCGATAGAGCGACGAATTGTCGATCACCACACAGCCGGCGGCGGCCGCCTTGGGCGCATAGTCCTTCGCCGGGCCGGAGCCTGCGGCGAACAGGGCGATGTCCCATCCGGTGAAGTCAAAATGCTCAATATTCTTGCATTTCAGAAGTTTGCCGGTGTCGCCGAAATCAATCTCCTGGCCGGTCGAGCGTGGCGAAGCCACCGCCGCGATCTCGTCAATCGGGAATTCCCGCTCAGCAAGGATATTCAACATTTCGCGGCCCACATTGCCCGTGGCGCCGACGACGACTACCCGATAACCCACTGTTCAACTCCTGAAATGCGCGCGTCGGTGCGCGCGGGCCGCGCGATAGCGGAACCGCGACGCCGGGGGAAGCGCGATTATCCTTGGGATGGATAAGGATACCCTATCGACAGGGAATATGGAGGCTGGTGGTGGGCGCGGCAAGGATTGAACTTGCGACCCCACCCGTGTGAAGGGTGTGCTCTACCACTGAGCTACGCGCCCCCGTTTCCGGAGGGTGCCGCCATTGGCACCAGCCGTTGCGCAAGTCAAGGGAAGCGCCGTCGCCATGATCGCGGGAAGCCCTTTTCCCGATCGATGCCTTTGGTTATGCAGCCTTTACGGTTGCACCAAGATGGAGACGCGCGACGATGAAACGGAAGATTGCAATGACCCTTGTGGCGCTTGGCCTTGTCGCGCTGACGGCATGCAATACGGTCGAAGGCGCCGGGCGGGACATCGAATCGGTTGGCCGGAAGGGCAAGGA
>JAHFPU010000049.1 GCA_023266635.1 Sphingobium sp. | reverse complement strand
CCAGCTTGGCAATCCAGTAGCGGTCGGCCTCATGCGGCCCCTCGATCTGGATGCCCAGTTCCTTGGCCAGGATGCCCGCCTGCCCGCAATGGTCGATATGGCCATGGGTGACGAGGATCTTCTCGATCTCGACGCCCTGCTGCTGCGCCGCTGCCTTCAGTCGGTCCAGATCGCCGCCGGGATCGACGAACGCCGCCTTGTTGGTCTCCGTGCACCAGAAGAGGGTGCAGTTCTGCTGAAGGGGCGTCACCGGAACGATGACGGCTTTAAGGGTTGGGACGGTCATGGCCAAGGATGTGGCGAAGGCGGCGAACAAGCGCAAGCCCCAGTGCTTTATCCCAGACGTCGCCCGGTCCAGACCACCCGGCCGACAATCTCCACCAGCGCCGGATCGATGTCCGGCCATCCGGGGTAAAGCGCATTGTCGCTCAGGATCGAGAAGCGCCCGCTTCTCGGCCCCATGGCGATCCTCTTGACCATCAACGTGCCATCCAGGCGCAGCACATAGATGCCGTCGCGCAACCGTGTCCCGTCATCCCCGCGATCGACCATGATGTCGTCGTCATGGCCGAGCGTCGGAGCCATCGATTCGCCATCGACGCTGATGATCGACAGCATGTCCGGCTTCACGCCCAACGTGCGGAGCCAGCCACGATCGAACCCCACTGCGCCGGCGGTCCGTTCGTCATCATCCAGCGATCCCGCGCCCGCCGAAGCGCCCAGGGCAAGGCGCGGCACCGGATGCATCGCGCCACGCGCAGCGCGGGCCGGTACGACCTCCGGCCCGCCCAGCAGCGTTTCCTCCACGCCGAAATAGCGGGCAAGTGTGCGGCGATCCTGCTCGTCCAGCTTACGGGGCGTGCCACGCTTGATATATTGCTGGATGTAAGCGGGATTGCGTCCGAGCAGGCGCGAAACCGCGCCATAATTATCTCTCCGCTTCGCGATCAGGCGGTCAAGGGTCTGCCGGGCAAAAAGATCATCCATTCCGGCTTCATATAATAGGATTAATCCTATAGACAAGTAGGAAATTTCCTATGAGATAAGAATCTCCCTATTTCCGGCGAATCGTATCGCCACGTTTGGAAGAGAGAGACAATGCACCTGCTGCGGACAATCGAACGCTTTCTGAAAGAGACGGGCATGCCGCCCACGCGCTTCGGCCGGGAGGCGGTGCGCGATCCCCGCCTCGTGCTGGACATGCGCAATGGGCGCGAACCGGGCGATCGCATGAAAAGACGCGTGGAACATTTCATGAACATATATCAGGAAGGCAGCGCACGATGAGCCGGATGGCGCCGAAGGATCATCCCCGCGCGATGAAGAAAAGCGACCCACATGAGCGGCTGTTGCGGGCCTTGCTTGGTTTCGCGGGGCCTACCGCAAGTATCGACCAAGCATCTGCCGCCCCCTGGGCGAGCGCAACCTTCCAGGGATCGCGCCATGACATCCAGATGTCATTCGAGGGAGGAAGTGCGCGTGACGATGCGAGCGCGTTCTTCGATCAGATAGGCGACGCAGAGTTCGCCATCGCCGGACATATTGTCGCCGACCTGGCGATCGACGAACGGCAGATGCGTTGCGACCCGCAGACCGGGCAGTCCAGCGTGACGGCTACATTGTCGGCGCTGGTCATCGAGGATTGGTAGATCCATTTCCCCGTTGGCCTAGGACTCCCAACCTCCGTTCGTTTCGAGCGTAGTCGAGAAACCAGCGCGAGGTTTCTCAACTACGCTCGAAACGAACGGGCGTGGTGTTCGATTGTGATAGTTGTTCAGATCAGCGCGCGCTCATCCGCTGAAGCGTACCCAGCGCCACGCGGAGCGCTTCGTCAACATCGGTATCGACATCCGGCTTCACCGATACCGGCGGGACGGGCGGAATGTCGGCGATGACGCGTGGCGCAGCCCCAGCTTCAACCTCGGGCTGAACGGGAATGATCTGGACCGGCAGCGCTTCGAACGATCGTGCTGGCGCTGCGGCGCGGCGGGAGAGTCCGTGTTCGAAACGCGCGGCGAGCTGCGCTATCGTCAGGCCATCGAGCGGCGGACGCGGTTCGCGCGGTAGGGCGGCGGGCTGGGCATCGATCCCCGGAGGCGGAACGGGCGCAGCGAGCGGCGCGAAGCCTGAAGGTACGTCGTCATGGGCTGCGCTTTCGAGCGGCAGATGCGGCGTGGGATCAACTTGCGCGTCCACAGCGAAGGATTCGTTCAGGGGAAGCTGCTCATCGGTTTCCACGACAGCCTCTGCCGCCCGTTCGCCAGCTTCCGCAAAAGGCGCGTCGGCTTGGGACGTGATTTCATCCGATGTGGCTGGCATTTCGGAAAACATCCCCGTGCCGCCAAAATCGCTGTTGGCGAAGATCGGGCGGCGCGCCGGGGCGTCCGGATGGGCGTCGGCGCGGCGCAGGACCGGCATGTCGCTCACCAGCGGCTCGGCCTTCGCGATGCGACGCTTGGCAAGGCTGGTCAGGCGTGAAAGTGCAAAACCCATCGTCTCTTCTCCCTTGGCCCAGGCGCCCTGCCGGTAAACCACCAGCGCGACGCCCGCCGCCATTACCCCCGCAAATCCCGCCAGCAGCAGCCGGGCGGACGTGCCCAGCGGCGGCGCAGCGGCCGGCAGAACCTCCGAAATGCCCGACGCCGTCGTCGCCACTTCGATCAATCCCGCCGGCAATGTCAGGACCGCAAACGCCGCGCCGGATGCCGCCCAGAGCGCTGTCCGTTGCGAGGCCGCAAGCCTGCCGATCATCAACCCCTGCCCTGCCCCGTCAGGCCGCCCGGACCCGCCGAGCGTCGTTCAGGAGCCGCCGGTAAACCGGTTCGTAACGCAAAATATTTGACGACCAGTTACGCTCCGCCTCGACGAAGCGGCGCGCGACGGCCCGGCGCGCATCCCAGGTCGGGCGCGCCTCGAACAGTTTGGCGAGCGCGCCGGCGATAGCGGCGGGATTGTCCGGCGCGAAGAGCGTGCCCGTCACCCCGTCCTCGATCAGTTCGCAATGGCCGCCGACGCTGGACGCTGCGACCAGCTTGCCCTGCGCCATGGCTTCCAACGGCTTGAGCGGCGTCACCAGGTCGGTGAGGCGCATTGACTTGCGCGGATAGGCAAGCACGTCGATCAGGCTGTAATAATTCTCGACTTGCCCATGCGCTACGCGGCCGGCGAAGACGATGCGGTCGGCGACAGGCGAATAGGCCACCTGATCGCGCAACGCCTGTTCACGCGGGCCGCCGCCAACCAGCAGCAGCTTCGCATAAGGACGGCGGGTGGCGAGTGCGGGCATGGCGGCGATCAGGTCGTCCAGCCCCTCATAATCATAGAAGCTGCCGATGAAGCCGACGACTTCAGCGCCATCCAGGCCAAGGCGTGTGCGCAGGGCGGGATCGGGGTCTACCGGCGTTCCGAACATCTCCATGTCGACGCCATTGGGCGACACGATGATCTTGTCCGCGCTGATGCCCCGGGCGACCAGATCGCCCTTCAGCCCTTCGCAGATCACCGCAACGGCATCGGCGGCGCGCGCGGCATGGGTTTCGAGCTGGCGGGTCAGCCAGTAACGCGGGCTGCCCTCAGTCCCCGTGCCGTTACCGACCGAGGCATCTTCCCAGAAGGCGCGAATCTCGTAGACCAGTGGGATATTGTGGCGGCGGGCCACACGCTGCGCGGCGAGCGCGTTCAGGACCGGCGAATGGACATGGATCAGGTGCGGCTTCCAGCGATGGACCAGCGCCTCCATCGATTCGGCAAGCGCGCCGATGTCGCGCCACTCACGGACCAGCGCGTTACCCGAAGCGACCTCGCCCGGCGTGCGATGAAAGATCAGGCCATCGATCGTCTCGACATCCGGCTCGGTAACCGCGCCCGCATCCGCGCCGTGGCGACGACCGGTGATGCTGCGCACATCCCACCCCTGCGCCATCTGCGCGCGCAGGATGGCGCGCGTGCGAAAGGTGTAGCCGCTGTGCAGCGGCAGGCTGTGGTCGAGGACGTGAAGGATGCGCGTCATAGGTCCAAGCAAATGGCCTAAAAGGATTAACGTCGCGTCAACCCCGAACGGTTAAGGCCATCGCAAGCGCCAAGGGGGCGGGCTTCAAGGGTAAGGCATGGGAAGGACACATCGATGATCGACATGTTCTCCCTGGTCGCCAGCCATGGCCTGATCCTCCTCGCCTTCTGGCGGCTGCTGTCGCGGCCGGACCTGGACAGCGAACGGCGGCGGCGCAGCGTGGACCGAACGCCAGATGCGTGATCTTTTCTTCCTGGCGTTCCTGGCGGCGGCGTTCGGCCTTGCCCTGCGGCGACCGTTCCTGCTCGTTCTGGTCTACGCCTATATCGACATCGTCTCGCCGCAGCGGCTCTCCTATTATCTGCTGAACAGCGTGCCGATCTCGCTGATCGCCTTTGCCCTGGCGGCAGGCGCTTGGCTGCTGGCGGACAAAAAGGCCGACAGCCGCTTTTCCGGGCGGCAAATGCTGATGCTCGCCCTGCTCGGCTGGTGCGCCTGGACGACATCGCATGCCGACTTCCCCATAGAGGCGGCGACCAAATGGAACTGGGTGTGGAAGGCGCTGGTCTTCGCCATCTTCCTGCCGCTCACCCTGCGCACCCGGCTGCGAATCGAGGCGCTGGCGCTGGTCATGTGCCTGTGCGCCAGTTCGATCATCATCACCGGCGGCATCAAGACGGTGCTGTCGGGCGGCGGCTATGGCGTGCTGAACCTGATGGTGGACGACAATAGCGGCCTCTACGAAGGCAGCACCATCTCCACGGTGGCGATCGCGATCATTCCGCTGATTCTTTACCTCGCAAAATATGGCACGATCTTCCCGTCCGATTGGCGGGTGCGCGGCTTTGCCTATGCCCTGTGCTTTGCCTGCCTGCTAATCCCGATCGGCACGGAAACGCGGACCGGCCTGCTGTGCATCATCCTGCTGGGAGGGTTGATGCTGATGCATATGCAGCGGCGGTTCCTCTATGGCAGCCTGCTGGTGTTGGTCGCGATCATCTCCGTGCCCTTCCTGCCCGCAAGCTTCACCAGCCGCATGAACACGATCGAGACCTATCAGAGCGACGAAAGCGCCTCGACCCGCCTCGCCGTGTGGCAATGGACCTGGGCCTATGCCAAGGATCATCCGACGGGCGGCGGGTTCGACGCCTATCGCGGCAATAGCTTCCGCTACGAATCGACCAAGGTCACCGGCAAGGGCAATATGCTCACCGCCGAGCGGCAGATCATCGTGGACAAAGGGCGCGCCTATCACAGCGCCTATTTCGAGATGCTGGGCGAACAGGGCTATTTCGGCTTCCTGATCTGGGCGATGATCCACGGCATATCGCTGGCCCGCACCGAATGGCTACGACGCTTCTACCTGAAGCGCGATGAGGCCAAGACCGCATGGGTGCCGCCGCTGGCGCTGGCGCTGCAGCAGGGGCACATCGTCTATTTGCTGGGCGCGCTGTTCATCGGCATTGCTTACCAGCCGTTCGTCTTCATGCTGCTCGCGCTACAGATCGGCCTAGACACCTATCTCACTCGACTGCGGCGTTCGGACGGTGACGCGCCTATCTTCGCGCAGGCGAGGAACGCAGAGGCGGCCGCGTGACCGGCGAACTGCGCAGCCTGACCTCCGCCCGGGGCATCGCCGCTTGGCTCGTCGTGATCTACCATATCCGCAGCGGCGCAAACTGGGCGCCCGGCTGGCTGATGGAGTTCGCGCACAAGGGCTATCTGGCGGTCGACTTCTTCTTCCTGCTGTCGGGCTTTGTCATCTATCTGTCGGCGCATAAGGCGATGCTGTCCGGTGGCGCGGCAGCGGTACCGGCCTTCCTCGCCCGCCGCTTCGCGCGCATCTATCCGCTCTATGGCGTGATGCTCGGCCTGACGGTCGCCTTCGCCCTGCTGCTGCGGGCCACGGGGCGCGAGGACGGCAATTATCCCTGGGCGGAGCTGCCGCTGCATATCGTAATGATGCAGAATTGGGGCTTCACGCCTGCCTTGAGCTGGAACCACCCCGCCTGGTCGATCAGCGCCGAGTTCGCCGCCTATCTCCTCTTCCCGCTGCTGGTCCTGTGCACACCGATCACCCGCGTGCGCCGGCCCAATCTGCTTGCTGCGATGATCGTGCTGCTCGCCGTCCTGCATCTGACGCTCAACGCCTTCGGCGAGCAGACGCTCGGCGGCGACATCCCGCGCTTTGGCCTGCTCCGCTGCCTGATCGAATTCAGCTGCGGCGCGCTTCTTTGCGCCTTCTGGCTGCGCGGGCCGGACCGGGACGGACGCGCAATGGCTATCGCCTATGCCGGCGCGGCGATGTTCTGGGGCCAGTGGCTGCTGGGCCTAGGCAGCGAGACATGGGCCTTCCCCGCCGGCGCCGCCTGCCTGATTCTCGCGCTCGCCCACGCCTCAACCCTGCGCCGCAATCCGCTGCATTGGCAGCCGCTACATTATCTGGGCGAGGTCAGCTACGCGACTTATATGGCGCACTTCATGCTGTTCATCTGGTTCAAGATCGCATTCGTCACCGATGCCCGAGCGATCCCGCCCGCAACCATGGCCGCCTTCCTCGCCCTCACCTTCGCCGTCTCGGTGCTGCTCTACCATCTGGTCGAGCGGCCCGGACGGCGATGGCTCAGCGCATTCAGGCTGCGGGCACCGGCACGGCCTCTGCAACGGCAGCCCTGATCGCAGCAATAAAGGCGGGGATGTCGCCAGGCTTGCGGCTGGTGATCAGATTGCCGTCGACCACCACTTCCTCATCCTCGACGATACCCCCGGCATTTTCCAGATCCGTGCGCAGCGATGGCCAACTCGTTACCCGCCGGTCCTCCACCACATCGGCCTCGATCAGCATCCATGGCCCGTGGCAGATCGCCGCAACCGGCTTTTCCGCATCGAAGAAATCGCGAACGATATTCACCGCCGTTTCGTTGAGCCGCAGCGCATCGGGGTTGGCGACGCCGCCGGGAATGATCAGCGCGTCATAGCGGCTGCCGTCCACCTCATCGAGCGTCAGGTCCGGCGTGATCGTCGCGCCCTTCTCGTCATGCTTCATGCCCTGGATCGGCTTGCGCTCCGGCGACGCAACATCGACCTTCGCCCCGGCGGCGATCAGTTGGTCGCGCGGCTCGAACAGTTCCGACTGCTCGAAGCCGTCGGTCGAGATGATGAGGAAGCGGGCGTTGGCGATGTCCGTCATGGGGGCACTCCTAGATGAAAGGAAAACGGACCCTTCCAACGGCCTGCGCGCGGCTTAGTTGCGGAACGAAGCGACGGACGGCGGGTTGATCGGATGAGAAGAAGAGGAAGCCGGACCGATGCCGAAAAAAGGACTTGTCTATGTCGATGACAGCCTGCCCGGCATCACCCGCAAGAAGATGAAGCTCGGCTGGGGCTATTATGATTCCGATGGCGGCCGCATCACGGACCGGGAGGAGATCGACCGGCTGAACGGCATCGGCATGCCCCCTGCCTATGGCGACTGCTGGTTCTGCCCCTCCCATTATGGCCATATCCAAGCGACTGGTTATGACGACCGGGGCCGCAAGCAATATCGCTATCACGCCGATTTCCGCGCCGCGCGCGACGCCGCCAAATATGACGCCTGCGCCTGTTTCGGGCGCGCCCTGCCGCTGCTGCGCGCCCGGATCGAGAGCGATCTCGCCACCCGTACGCTGGGCAAGGATCGAACGCTCGCCGCTGTGGTCCGCCTGCTTGACCTGGGCAAGGTGCGCGTCGGCAACGAGCAATATGCGCGCGACAATAAGAGCTATGGCGCGACAACGCTGCGCCGTCGTCATGCGGATGTGAAGGGGCGCACGTTGCGCCTCGCCTACCGCGCCAAGTCAGGCAAGGCGCGGACCCTCGCCATTACAGACGCCGCGCTGCTGCGCTTCGTGCGGGCGGTGCAGGACCTGCCGGGCCAGCATCTGTTCCAGTATCTGGACGAGGACGGCCAGGCGCATCCGGTGACCTCATCGGACGTCAACGCCTATATCTCCGAAGCGATGGGCGAACCCTTCACCGCCAAGCATTTCCGCACTTGGGGTGCATCCGTCCTGGCGTTCGAGGCGCTGAGCGATGGCGCGTCGTCGCTCAAGGAAATGATTGAACCCGTGGCCGAAGCGTTGGGCAACACGCCGGCGATCAGCCGGAAGAGCTATATCCACCCCGCCCTGCTCGATCTGGCGAAGAGCGGGCACAAGTCATGGCGCGAGGGGCTTCGCCTGCCACGCAAGACGCGCTATCTCTCCCGCCACGAACGCGGCCTGATCGCCTTGCTGGAGGATCTCGAACATGAGGCCGCGCCGGTGAAGCTCGCCGCATAAGCACAGAAGGACACGCATGAGCGCCAAGAAAGACGCTGCCGTCAACGCGATTACGATCAAGCCGATCAGCCTGACCGACCTGTGGAATTCCACCGTCGCCTGGATTTCTGTCCATTCCGTGCAAATCCTGATCGCGGTCGGCGCGGGCGTCCTCATCTATCTGGCGCTCGCCGCCTTCCGGGAGTTCGGCAAGCGGCTGGTGCGCAAGTCCGACCATATGAGCTTCGGCGTACTGGCGGGCCGCGCCATAGCGAAGACAACGCATTTCTTCATGGTGATGGTCTCCGCCCGGCTGGTTGCCGGATATGCCAACCCGCCCGAAACCGTGCTGACGACGGTAAAATTCCTGTTCACCGTGGCGGCCGTGTTTCAGGCGGCGATCTGGGCGCGGGAAATCATCATCGGCTTTATCGAGCGGCGCACCGGCGATGACGGCCATAGCGAAACCCTGGCCAACGCCATGGGGATTATCCGCATCCTCGTCAGCGTCGCCCTGTTCGCCATCGCCACGGTCGTGGTGCTCGACAATCTGGGCGTCAACGTCTCGGGTCTGGTCGCCGGTCTGGGCATCGGCGGCATCGCCATCGGCCTTGCCGCGCAGGGCATCTTCTCCGACCTGTTCGCCGCACTCTCGATCATCTTCGACAAGCCGTTTCGGCAGGGTGAGATCATCACCTACGACACCACCACCGCACGCGTGGAGCGCATCGGCCTAAAAAGCACGCGGCTCCGCGCGATGACCGGCGAGAAAAAGGTGATGTCGAACGCCAACCTGCTGCAGAAGGAGATCACCAGCCTGCAGTCGCTGTCGCGGCGGCGGGTGAAATTCATGCTGGGCGTGATCTACCAGA
The DNA here is from genome assembly GCA_023266635.1 of Sphingobium sp. Taxonomy (GTDB): domain Bacteria; phylum Pseudomonadota; class Alphaproteobacteria; order Sphingomonadales; family Sphingomonadaceae; genus Sphingobium. The sequence continues at coordinate 8,651 of JAHFPU010000049.1, read as the reverse complement.
CGCCGCAGGAGACAGCCGAGGCCATTCCTAGCATATTGAAGGAGGTGGTCGAGGCGAACGGCATGATCTTCGTGCAGGCGGGCCTCGTCACGTTCGGCGCAAGCTCGCTGGACTATGAGATGGATTTCGACGTGCCGGACCCGGACAAGAACGACTTCTTCATGACCCGGCACAAGGTCGGCCTCGCCGTCTTGAAGCGGTTCAATGAGGAAAAGATCGAATTCGCCTATCCCACACAGATGAGCTTCACGGCGGCGCCGGACGGCCGGGCGATCATGCCTTATCCGGAACGCGAGGATGATCCGAAGGGTGAAGCATAGGGATGCCTGTGCATTTCTCTTTGTCACCCCGGACTTGATCCGGGGTCCCGCTGCCTAGCCGGACAAAGCGGGATCCCGGATCAAGTCCGGGGTGACGGGAGTATCCTAGTCTGGCGCGAATGCGCCATACCGATTTGGGGTCAGGACGCCTCGATCAACGGATGCACCTGCACATCGGGCAGCTTCTTCCGGCGAAACAGGCGCGCGAAGAAGCCAGGCTTGCCCCACAGCTGGATGCCTCGCGTTTCGGCGGCGCGTTGCAGATCACGGGCGAGCGAACGCAGTTGGCGATCGTTCAACGCCACGAGAACACGCTGATATTCGTGGGTCTCGAACTGCTCCTCGCTCTCACCGACCTGAAAGGTGAGAACGCAGCCATAGTTGGTCATCGTCCGCTGCCAGCCTGCAAGCGCGCCGGCGATCAGTTCTTGTTCAGCCATATGCGGCTCCATTCCGGGCTAACCCGTTGGTTTCGCAGGCGAAGGATCGCACCCCCCGATTGGCTGACGCCCCGCCGCCTCGACATCCTTGTAGCGACGCCCTTTTGTTACGCTGAATCAACGCCGTCAACCTCTCCCCACAGACTTCCCGGCAGAAGCAGGCCATCATGCATCGCCAGCGCGCCATCCCGATCCTTCGCCAGCAGCAAGGCGCCGTCCAGATCGATCCAGTCCGCCCCCTGAGCGGCCAGGAAAGCGGGTGCGATCCCCAGCGAGGTGCCGAGCATGCAGCCGACCATGACCTTCATGCCCCGCGCCCGCGCCGCATCGCGTAAGCGCAGCGCCTCAGTAAGACCGCCCGCCTTGTCCAGCTTGATATTGACGGCGGAAAATCCGCTCAACCGCTCCAGATCGTCGCTGGTTTGGCAGCTTTCGTCGGCGCAGAACGGCACGGACGACCGCACCCCCGTCAGCATATCTTCCCAACCATGCGGTATCGGCTGTTCGACCAGTTCAACGCCGAGCCGACCCAGCGCGTCGGCCTCCGCGCCGATATCAAGATCAACCCAGCTCTCATTGGCGTCGACGATCAGCCTGACGGCCGGCGCTCCGGCGCGGACGGCGGCGATGCGGTCGCGGTCCCCCTCCCCCGTCAGCTTGCATTTGAGGAGGCCAAAGCCCCGCGCCGCCGCGGCGCGCGCATCCGCTTCCATCCGGGCGGGGTCGTTGAGGCTGATCGTGAACGCCGTGGGCAATGGCCCTGGACGGTCGAGACCCGCCAGTTTCCAGACCGGCTGGCCGGCGCTCTTCGCCTCCAAATCCCAAAGCGCGCAGTCAAGCGCATTGCGCGCTGCGCCGCGCCCCATGCTGGCCAGCAAGGCAATCCGATCGAATGGCCCATCATAGGCGCGGATGGCGCGCGCGCAGCCCTCAGCGGTTTCGCCCTCATAATAGATGGCGGTCGCTTCGCCCCGACCGACATGTGTCCCATCGCTGACCGCGCAGACGACGACGTCCACATGCGTCTTGGCGCCGCGGCTGATGTTGAAGGACCCGGCCACCGGCCAGCGTTCTACGGATGCGGAAAGCAGTTTGACCACGCGCCTGTCATTAAAGCGTGAAGAGGGTTTGGCAAATGGTCGATGGACTTTCCGCCATACGTACATCGGGTTAGGTAAAGACGCCCTGCCCCAGGACCAAGGAAACGCATGTGACTTCCAAAGAGCTTACCGGCCTGCTGTCCCTTGATGAGCGCAGGGCTGCTCTTCCTGTGCGCGAGCAGGCCAGCGACCTGGCCTGGCGTCTGGCGTTCGGCGCGATCGGCTGGCCGTGGTTGCTGCGCAGCCTGTGGGGTGGGCGCAAGGCCGACAAGCGGGCGTTGCTGGACCGGCTGGGCCTGGCGCATGACGCCCTGCCCCATCTGGGCAGTTGGAAAGCGGATACCGGTTTTCTGAGACATATCGTCACGCAAATCGAGCAGCAACGTCCTGCGGTTGTGGTGGAACTCGGCGCTGGCGCATCGACTCTGGTTGCGGCCAAAGCGCTGTCGCTGAATGGCGGCGGCCGGTTGGTGAGTCTGGATCAGCATGAGGGTTTCGTGAATGCGACCCGTCATTGGCTGGCCGACAACGGCCTGTCGGTGGACATTCGCCATGCGCCACTGGATGCCCGGATAGAGGGCTGGCCCGGCCGCTGGTACGATGTCGATAACCTGCCGGAGCGGATCGATGTCATCATCATCGATGGGCCGCCCTGGTCGGTGCATCCTTTGGTGCGCGGCGCAGCGGACTCGTTGTTCTCGCGGCTTGCGCCCGGCGGCGTGATTCTGCTGGATGATGCGGCCCGCCCTGGTGAGCGACTGGTCGCGCGGCGCTGGCGCAAACAATGGCCGGACATCGATTTCCGCTTGGCGTCGGACGGCACAAAGGGCACCCTGGTCGGCATCAGGCGGGTGCATGGCATCTTGCCGAGTGCGGCAAATGACAACGGTCGTACGCTGCGGCATCTGGCGCGCGCCGCCGGGATCGCCGCGCTGATCGCGTCCGGCTGGATCGCGCGTGGTCAGTTGGGCGAATTTCCGAAATCCGCACAGGCGAGTAGTTTCGTTGACGAGGCGGCGGCATCGCACCGTAATGGCCTGTTACGACAGGCGATGCAGTCGCAGATCGAAAGCCCGAAGCTGGACAGCAGCGAAATAGCCAGATCGACGGGGATCACCCTGCCGAAACTGCCATCAGGCTGGCAGGTGCGCGATGTCCAGCTTTATCCCACCCAGGATGGTCCGGCGGTTGCGGTATCCCTGCTGACCTCGCAGGGCGACCCAATATCGCTCTTCGCGGACAAGGCCGAGACGCCGGCCGAAGCCAAACCGCTGATCGCCACCCGATCGGGCGAGAGCATCGCCTATTGGGAGGTGGGCGAGATGGCCTTCGCCGTTACTGGGGCCGTTCCGCCAGCGCGAGCTCTGCAATTGGCGACAGACCTGGCGAGTTAAACCGCAGAGAGATATCCTGGCGGACTGGCTTACTTATCGTGCGTCTTGATCCAGTCCTCAACCACCGGCGCGATCTTCGTGCGCCACTTGCTGCCGTTGAAGATGCCATAATGACCGACAGCCGGCGCCATATGATATTTTTTCTGCTTGGCGGGCAGGTTGGTGGAAATGGTCAGGGCAGCCTTCGTCTGGCCCAGGCCGGAAATGTCGTCGCGCTCGCCTTCGATTGCAAGGATGCCGATGTCGGTGATCGCCGAGGGGTCCACCAGGACATCACGGTGCATCAACTCGCCCTTGGGCAGGCTGTGCTTCTGGAACACTTCGCTGACGGTCTGCAGATAGAATTCCGCCGTCATGTCGCAGACGGAGCGATATTCGTCATAGAATTCCTTGGTCGCATCGGCGCTTTCATCGTCGCCTTCGACCAGATGTTTGAACATCTCCCAATGGCTCATCATGTGATTGCCCAGGTTCATAGTCATGAACCCGGCAAGCTGCATGAAGCCCGGATAGACCCGGCGACCATTGGCCGGATACTGAAACGGCACCGTCGCAACGACATTCTGCTCGAACCAGTTGAGCGGTCGTTCGGTCGCCAGCGTATTGACCACGGTCGGCGCCTCACGCGTGTCGATGGGGCCGCCCATCATCGTGAGGGTGCGAGGGCGGCAGGGATGCTGCTCCGCCGCCATGAGGGCCGCCACGGCATAGGAAGGCACAGAAGGCTGGCACACCGCCAGAATATGCGCGCCCTCGCCGATGTGGATCAGCCAATCCTTCAGATAATCGATATAGTCGTCCAGATCGAAGCTGCCCTCAGAGAGGGGGACGTTGCGGGCATCGCGCCAGTCGGTGATCCACACGTCATGACCGGGGAGCATCCGCTCGACCGTCCCGCGAAGGAGCGTTGCGAAGTGACCGGACATCGGCGCGGTGATCAAAAGCTTCGGCGCGCCGGGCTCAACGCCCTCGCGGACGAAATGCTTGAGTTGTCCGAAAGGTTTACGCGCCTCGATCCGCTCGGACACGTCAACGGTCTTGCCGTCGATGATCGTGTGGTCGAGACCGAATTCCGGTTTGCCGCGCGGGGCCGCAGCATGCGCGAACACGTTGAGCGCCGAAGCCAGAACGGGACCGCCACCAAAATAGGCCAGCGGATTGGCCGGATTGTTGAGCAACTCGACGCCAGCGTTCGCAAGGGCGCTTGCACCTGCGAGCAAACTGCGCTGAACTTCATAAGCACTGTATAGCATTGCGTATCCCGATATTATGGCGCCGGCCGAAGCAGAGCGGTGCGGAGCCTTAATCCAATATATACCGCAACGCAAAAATTCCTACCTCCCGCACCTTGTTCCTTTGTACCTGATTGAGACGATGGGGCGTGCCTGCTAAGCGGCCAAGCATGACAGACACCCAAAATAGCCAGGTCGCGCAAAATCCCACCGGAGACCGTCGCCTCGGCAGCCTGGGGATGATCTGGGCGGCGGCCAGACGCTATCCTTGGCGGATCGTGGCGGCGGGCGTTGCGTTGCTCATTGCCGCGGCCGCAACGCTGGCCATTCCAAGCGGGTTCAGGCTGGTCATCGACAGGGGTTTTATCGGCGGAAAGCCTGAGGATATCAGCCGCTGGTTCGAATATCTGCTGATGATCGTCGCCGTCATGGGCCTCGCGACTGCTTCCCGCTACTATTTCGTGTCCTGGCTCGGCGAGCGCGTCGTTGCCGACATCCGTAACGCTGTCCAACGCAACCTGCTGCGGCAAGCTCCCCGTTATTTTGAGGAGAACCGCCCATCCGAGATCGCGTCACGCATGACCGCAGACACAGCAATCATCGAGCAGGTGGTCGGATCGACGGTCTCCGTAGCTCTGCGCAATACCGTCATGGGAATTGGCGGCATCATCTATCTTTTCACCATCGCGCCCAAGTTGACGGGCATGCTTTTGCTGGGGTTGCCGGTGATCCTGCTGCCTCTTGTCACGATAGGTAGGCGCGTCCGGGGCCTGTCGCGATCGAGCCAGGACCGGTTGGCCGACATCGGCAGCATCACGGCCGAAGTGCTGAGCGCGATGAAGATCGTGCAGGCCTTTGGACAGGAACAGCGCGAAGAGCGGCGCTTCGCGACTGCTGTGGAACATGGCTTCGCCACCGCGCGGCGGCGCATAACCCTGCGCGCCTGCATGACCGGGGTGGTGATCTTCCTAGTGTTCGGCTCGATTGTCCTCGTGATGTGGCAGGGCGCGCTGGATGTCGCAGCCGGACGCCTATCGGGGGGAAGCATTGCGGCATTTGTGTTGACGGGTGGGCTGGTGGCCGGATCGTTCGGAGCGCTGACCGAAACATGGGGCGACCTGCTCCGCGGCGCGGGCGCGGCAAGCCGGCTGAACGAGTTGATGATCGCGAAGCCCGATCTGGCGGCGCCCGACATGCCGACTGCCATTCCGTCGGGCACGGGCGCGCGTATAAGCTTCGATAATGTCACCTTTCGCTATCCGACACGACCGGAAACGGCGGCGCTTGAGCATTTCAATCTCGACATAGCGCCTGGCGAAACCGTCGCTGTTGTGGGGCCGTCCGGCGCAGGTAAATCGACGCTGATCCAGTTAGCGCAGCGTTTCTATGATCCCGATGCTGGTGCGGTGCGGCTGAACGGCGTGTCGTTGAAGGATGCCGATCCGGCCGAGGTGCGCGCGACGATGGCAATGGTGCCACAGGAAAGTGTGATCTTTGCGGCCTCTGCACGTGACAATCTGCGCTATGGAAACTGGACGGCCACTGACGAGCAGATCTGGGCGGCTGCGCGCGCGGCCAATGCCGAAACCTTCCTGCGCGCTTTGCCCCAGGGCCTCGACAGTTATATGGGCGAAGCAGGCACCCGTCTGTCAGGGGGACAAAAGCAGAGAGTCGCCATAGCCCGAGCCTTGCTTCGCGACGCGCCTATCCTGTTGCTGGATGAGGCAACATCAGCGCTGGATGCGGAATCCGAACGTCTGGTGCAGGATGCGCTCGAGGTGCTGATGGAGGGCCGCACGACGATCGTCATTGCCCACCGTCTGGCGACTGTACGAGCAGCAGACCGCATCATCGTGATGGACGGCGGTAAGATTGTGGAACAGGGGACGCATGCCGCGCTCTATGCTCAAGGCGGCCTGTACGCACGGCTGGCGAGACTGCAATTTCAGGATGCGCCCGTCGCCTGAGCCTGCGCCTGCGATGTTAGGTTAGCGGGCAACCGCCTTACCTGGAGAGCCTCCAACCTTGAGGATGTGGTCCAGGATCGCCGGGTGAAGCGGTGTTTCAAAGGCGCAGCCTGCTTCATGATCCTTTGCCCAGGTCACATTCGCCTTTCGCCCTTCAAACCCGGGCAGCATGATCCATAGCTCCATGCCAGGCACAAGTTTGATGAAACTCTGGAGCCGGAAGCCACCCACGGAAAGATCGGCGATGCGGCTAGTAAACCACGTCTCGCCAGGCCGGCGAAGCCGGACCCCTATAAGGACATTGTGCCGATCCGTGGATCGTCCGTCGGAGACTTTGTATGACACTGCGCGCTACCCGTGGTCTTTCTGACCTTACCGTTCACTTATCCTATAAAAGACATGTGTAACAAACGGGTTAACCCTCGACCGGGCCCACCAGGAAATCGCTTTGATCTGGATCAAAAAAAGGGGCCGCGTGAGCGACCCCTTTGAACGTGTAAGCCATGGCAGCTATTTAGAAGGCGCCATACTGTTCGTTGCCGACGAAGCCCATCTTGGTGACACCCGCCCGCTTGATCTCGGCCAACACCTGATCGACGACCACATAACGGGTCTGCGCGTCGGGCTGGAACTGCAGTTCCGGCTCGACCGGAAGCTTCAGCGACTCGTTGAGATACTGACGCAGCGTGAGGAGATCGATTGGCGAACCGTTCCACATGATCGTTCCAGCAGGATCGATCGACACCTTGTTCTTCACTGGATCAATGATGTCGTTGGTGGGCGGCGAACTTTGCGGCAGATCGATCTTCACCGCATGGGTCTGGATCGGGATGGTGATGATGAACATGATGAGCAGAACGAGCATGACGTCGATCAACGGCGTCGTGTTCATTTCCATCATCGGCTCGCCATCTTCCTGGCCGGCACTCATAGCCATAGGCTAAAATCCTCTCGCTTGTGACCGATCAGAGACGCTGGACGTTCTGACCAGGCTCTGGCTCGGAAATGAAGCCAACTTTCGGGAAACCGGCGCGCTGCATCGTATAGATGGTACCGCCAATGCACCGGTAAGGCACATTGATGTCTCCGCGGATGTGCACTTCTGGCAGATCCTCAGGCGTCAGGTTTTCCACGCCGCCAGCCTTCTTGATGTCGGCTTCAAGCTTCGCGACCGCCCGGTTGAGCAGGTCCTCCGCATTGACCTTCGTCATGTTCCAATAGACCGCACAGCTGCCATCAGGCGCCGATGTGACGGACAGAGACACGTTTTCCGGCTTGGTCGTAGTCGGCTCGAAAGCGACCTTGGGAAGCTTAAGGTCGATCGTCTGCACCACGACCGGAACCGCGATAAGGAAGATAATGAGCAACACCAGCATGACGTCCACGAGAGGCGTCGTGTTGATGTCGGACATCGGCTTCTCATCACCGCCGGAGGATCCAACGCTCATTGCCATTGATCAGTATCCTAACATATCAATCTTATGGTGACCCGGGCGAGGCTGGCGAACCGGTCATCGCCCCCGGCTGCCTGGACGGCGCAGGCGCGCCATCCAGGAAACAGAACAGGTCAGGCCTTGGTCGGTGTGGCAGTCGCCGGCTTAGCGGCCGGAGCAGGAGCAACCGAACCGACGGGCTTCACAGCGCCGTTGGACACCAGGTAGCCGAGCAGATCGGTCGAGAAAGCCGACAGGCCCTCAGCGATCGACTTGTTGCGGCGCTGCAGGAAGTTGTAGGCCAGAACGGCGGGAACGGCGACGACCAGACCCAGAGCGGTCATGATCAGAGCTTCACCGACCGGGCCGGCGACGGCGTCGATCGAAGCCTGACCGGCAGCACCGATCTTGATGAGCGCGCGGTAGATACCGATAACCGTACCGAACAGACCGATGAACGGCGAGGTCGAACCGACGGTGGCGAGCACCGCGAGACCCGAACCCAGACGCGAGGAGATCGCGCCCTGGCTGCGGGCGAGCGAGTTCAGCACCCAGTCATGCTGGTCGATCGGATCGGTCAGCTTGTCATGCTGCTCGAGGGCGGTGATGCCGTCGTCGACGATCTGGCGATAGGCGCTGTTCTTCTCCAGCTTGTTGGCGCCTTCGCGGAGGTTGGCCGACTGCCAGAAGGAGGTCCGGGCGCGCTTCGCCTGGTTGATGATCTTCTGCTGCTCGAAGAGCTTGACGAACAGGATGTACCAGGAC
>JAHFPU010000189.1 GCA_023266635.1 Sphingobium sp. | reverse complement strand
TGGGCCTGACGCCGGAGCGCCTGGTCGGCCAGGCCATTCTCGCCAATCTCATTGAGGGCGATGGCGGCGCGTACGGCAGGGCTATCCTTCAGCACGCGCCAGTCGGCATCGCCGAAGCGGCCCGACCCTGCGGCGCCGAGCGGCATCCCCAGCGTCTCGCGGGCGAGAAGGCCGTAGAATGTCTCTTCGTTGCGCGCAGCGGTGCGCAGCAGGTTTTCGACCTTGGCGGGCTCTCCGCAGGCCATGTAGGCGCGCGCCGCCCAATAGGCCCCGGCGGACCGCATGTCGGCATTGCCGGCGAGCGCCGCCACATTGGCGAAGGAAGGCGCGGCCGCCTTGCAGTCATTCTGACGCCATGCCGCGAGGCCGGTCGTCCAATGGGATTGAACCCGCCAGTCGCCACCCGCGCCGCTCTCCAGTGCCTTGCTGGCAAGACGGCGGGCATTGGTGTCGTCATTCTCGATATAATAGGACCAGGCGACGCGCTGACGCCATTCGGTCAGCCCTTCCGGGGTGAGGGTCGCGGCGGCGGCGTCGATCAGCGGTTCGGCTGCGCCGGGATTGTCCGCCTTGATCAGCGGCAGGATCTGCGTGCCGAGGGCCTGCGCGGCGAGGTCGGTCTTGACCGAGGGGATATATTCGCGGCGCGGGGCCGATCCCATCCAGACCAACTTCTGCACGACGGGCATGTCCGGCAGCGTCTGCGCGCCGCGCTTCTGCGCAAGTTGGCCGAGCTTGTCGGCCTCCGGCAGCCAATTGGACGTGTTAAGTAAGGCAAGCAAATCGAACAGCTCGACCTTCGGGGAATTCTTGCCGAGATAGATTTCGGAGAGGACGACGGGACGGAGCGGGTCCTTCTCGTCCATCTGGGCGATTAGCGCCTTCGCCTCGGTCCAACGTGCGCCGCGGATAGCAGCGAAGATTGATCGTGCGCGGATACGGTCGGCTTCGCTGAGCTGAGCGGGAGCGCCATCCTCCCGACCGGCCCTCAGGCCCGCTGCCGAAATGTCTGCAGACGCGAGCGCCGGCGCAACTGAGAGGGCGGTGAAAGACAGCAGGCAGGCAAGAACGGCACGGATCACGAAGGCAGGTCCTCAATCAGATATTGCAGGGCGCGCCAACTGTTCGCCTTTTCCTCCGGAAACCTGAGCAGGGACCGGGGGTGACGGCTGGCTATGGCGGGCACTGTGCCGCCCGGATGGTTAACGGACTGCAAACCAGACGGGCGCACGGGTAGCCCCGCCGCCAAAAGCGCACGGTTCGTCTTGTCGCCCAGCAAAAGGATGCGCCGGGGGGCGGCAAGGGCGATCTGATGCCGCATCCGGGTGGCCAGAAGCTGCATGTCCTGATCATGCAGCATCCCGCCGGGCGCGCGTGTCAGCGACAGCGAGGCGAGATAGATATTTTGACGGGTCATGCCGATGGCCGCCAGCATTGCGTCAAACAGCAGGCCAGCATCGCCCGAGAGCAGCGCGCCGCTCTCTCCGTCCGCGGGATCGGGCATGTCGCAGACCACCATGACGGCGGCATTCTGGATGCCCGATGGAAGGATGCGCTGGTTGCCCCAGCCGCCTTCGTGCAGCGTCTTCTCGGTGGCGAGCCACGCATGGAAACGGTCGAGCGTATCGGGGAGGCTGATCTCCTGCTGCGCAGGCGATGGGGACTGACGCAATGCGGTAGGTGTGACAACAGGGCGAAGCCAGTTGACCGGCATTTCGCTGACAGCGTGATCCACGCCCGCCAGCGCCCACCACGCCATAAGGGACTCAACGGCAGCCGCCGGTCCGTTTTCATACATTCCCCGCATCCCCTCCACAGGGTCAGAGGTTGACGAGGGGGTCAAGAATGGCCATCGCCCAATCTGTCAGACCGTTGGATGGGTGCGGTGACCGGACGGCGTGCAGGCCGGGGTCATCGAGGAGGAGGAAATATGAGCGACCGGGAATCAATGCCCTATGACATCGTCATCGTGGGTGGTGGACCCGCCGGATTGTCTGCGGCGATCCGGTTGAAGCAACTGGCGAACGAGGCGGGCAATGAGTTGTCGGTCTGCGTCCTGGAAAAAGGGTCGGAAATCGGCGCCCATATCCTGTCGGGCGCGGTGATCGACCCCAAGGCGCTGGACGAACTGATCCCCGACTGGCGCGAGCAGGGCTGCCCGCTGGCCGAGGTGCCGGTGACGGACAACCGTCACTGGATACTGACGAAGACCAAGCAGTTTTCGATGCCGCACATCATGACGCCGGGCTGGATGCACAATAAGGGCACCTATACCGGGTCGCTGGGCAATCTGTGCCGCTGGCTGGGCGAGCAGGCCGAAGGGCTGGGCGTCGAGATTTTTCCGGGCTTCGCCGCCGCCGAGATCCTCTATCATGACGATGGATCGGTGAAAGGCGTCGCGACCGGCGACATGGGCATCGCCCGCGATGGCGAGAAGAAGGGCGACTGGCAGCCGGGGCTGGAGCTTCATGCGCGTTACACCTTCTTTGCGGAGGGCGCGCGTGGCCACCTGACCAAGATTCTCAAGCGCCAGTTCGCGTTGGACGCGGATTGCGAGCCGCAGGTCTATGGCCTGGGCATGAAGGAATTGTGGGATATCGATCCCCAAAAGCATCAGCCCGGACTTGTCATCCATACGCAAGGATGGCCGCTAACCGACGCCTATGGCGGTGGTTTCCTCTACCATCAGGCCAATGGCCAGGTGGCGTTGGGCTTTGTGGTAGGCCTCGGCTACCGCAACCCGCACCTCTATCCGTTCGAGGAATTTCAGCGCTGGAAGCAGCATCCCGCCATCCGGCAATATCTGGAGGGCGGTCGCCGTGTGTCCTATGGTGCGCGCGCAATCAATGAGGGCGGCTGGCAGTCGGTGCCGAAGCTGGAGTTCCCCGGCGGCGCGCTGATCGGCTGTTCGGCGGGCTTCGTGAATGTCCCGCGCATCAAGGGCACGCATACGGCGATGAAGTCGGGCATCCTGGCTGCTGAAGCGGCCTTCTCCGCTATCCTGGCCGACCGGACCAGCGACGAGCTGACCGCCTATGGTGCGGCGGTGCGTGAGAGCTGGATCGCCGAGGAAATGAAGCTGGTCAAAAATGCCGAGCCGGCCTTGTCGAAGTTTGGCAACACCATCGGTACGCTGATCGCGGGCATCGACATGTGGATGCGGACCCTGAAGATCGGCCTGCCCTTTACGCTCAAGCACAAGCCCGACTACGCCAAAATCTGGCGCAAGGAGCATTGCAACAAGATCGATTATCCCAAGCCCGACGGGAAGATCAGCTTCGACCGCCTGTCTTCGGTGTTCCTGAGCAACACCAACCATGAGGAGGACCAGCCGGTCCACTTGCAGCTCAAGGACCCGTCCGTCCCGATCGCCTACAACCTGCCGCTGTATGACGAGCCGGCGCAACGTTACTGCCCTGCGGGTGTTTATGAGGTCGTCGGGCTTGACGAGGGGACGCCGCGTTTCCAGATCAACGCCCAGAATTGCGTCCACTGCAAGACGTGCGACATCAAGGACCCCACGCAGAACATCAACTGGGTGGTGCCGGAGGGCGGCGGAGGACCGAACTATCCCAATATGTAAGCGCCTGCCCCGTTTGACCGCCTTGCCGTTACTGGCGGCGGCGCTATGCCCGGCGGCGGCCAATGCCGATGTGGATACGCCTGCGCTTAACGCCTATGCGCGGGCGCGGCTGGCCGACGGGGAAGGCGCGCTGAACCTGGCGGTCAGCAGTTACCGCCAGGCGCTGGCCATTGATCCGTCGAGCAAGGTCGTTGCCTTGCGGTCCTACCGTCAGGCGATCGAGAGCGGGGACAGGAAGCTGGCCCTGTCGTCTGCCTACATCCTGGACCGTGCGAACGCCTTGCCCAAGGACGGTGCCCTGCTGTTGACCATCGATGCGCTCGACCACAAGGACTGGGCGACGGCGCGATTGTTATCGCGGCGGATGGTGAGCGAGGCCAATTTCGGCTTCCTCGCGCCTATCCTCGACAGCTGGATATCGATGGCAAGCGGCCCCTATGCGCCGCCGGTGGCGGGCGAGGAAGGGCGCTTTGGCGCATTGACCCAGCGTTACATCGACGAGCATCGGGCCTTGCAGCTGCTCTCCCAGAAACAGGCGGATGCGGCCATGCCCGCGATCGGTCAGGCGATCGCCATGGCCAGCGGCGGGGGCATGGGCATGCGGCTGGAATTCGCCACGCGGCTGGCGGCACTGGGGAAGAAGGACGAAGCGCTCGTTCTGCTGCCTGAGCAGGCGCCCGTGCTGGCCAACGCCCGTACCGAGATTGCACGCGGCAAGCGGCCGTCGGTCCAGCCGATCACGCCCGCCGAGGGCTTTGCCCGCCTGCTTGGCCGGCTGGGCGATGACCTGTCCACGACGGACTCGCGGTCGATCTCGCTGGTGCTGCTACGCATTGCGACCTTCGCCGACCCCGGCAATGCGGAATATCGCACCGGCGTGGCGCGGCAGCTCAGCGTGCAGCGGCATCCGGAAAGCGCCCTGACGGAAGCGGAAAAGGTGCCGCCGAAAAGCCCCTTCTATCTGGCGGCGCAGGATGTGCGCGTCGAGGCGCTGGCGGCGAGCGGCAGGGAAGATGAGGCCGTGGCGCTGGCCCGGCAGGTCGCGGCGCGTCCCGACGCTGGCGCAAGCGAGCAGACGCGGCTCGCCAATATCCTGGTCGACGGCAAGCAGTATAACGCGGCGGTCGACGCCTATCGCGCGGCGAAGGCCCGCTATCCCGCCAACAGCGTGCCGTGGACGCTCTACCTGCTGGAGGGCAGCGCGCTGGAGCGCGGCGGACGTTGGGATGAAGGCAAGGTCGCGCTGGAGAAGGCGGCGGCGCTCGCACCGGAAGAGCCAGCGGTGTTGAATTATCTGGGCTATGCGCAGGTCGAGCGCGGGCAGAATGTCGAGGCGGCGCTGGCGCTGCTCGAGAAGGCAAGTCGGCTGAAACCCGATGATCCCTCCATCACGGACTCCCTCGGCTGGGGCAGGTACAAGGCGGGCGATCCCAAGGGCGCTGTCATCGTTCTGGAAAAGGCGGCGGAGGCCGCGCCGGATGACGTCACGATCAACGAGCATCTGGGCGATGCGCTCTGGACCGTCGGGCGCAGGTTCGAGGCGCGCTACGCCTGGGCGGCGGCGAGTACCTTCGCCGATGCGGCCGATGCGGATCGGA
>JAHFPU010000188.1 GCA_023266635.1 Sphingobium sp. | reverse complement strand
GCCATTTGGGGTTCGCGCTGGATCTGCTCGATGTAGAGATCCTTGGTGTGCTGGTTCGCCCCGTTATAGGCATCCACCGCCTTGCGGAGCGCCTCCGGGGTCGCCTTCCAGTCGCTGTTATCCCACATTCCCCAAGTAAATCGCTGATTTTGCTGTCAGGATCTCAATATTTCCGATATAAATCATGGTGTTGATGGCCGTGAGGGGCGCGTTTGATGGATCACCCAGAGGGTGCGGGTTCGAAGCGGGCAGATCGGGTCGAGTTCGACCGCCGGGTGCATGTGGAGTTCCGAGGTGCGCAGCTCAGTTCCGACGGCGGCCTGCTGGTGATGCGCGAGCTGGATGACGCGCTCGGGCTGTCCGATCTGGCGGCAAAAGCATTGCGCGACACCCGGCGCGGCAAGAACACGGTCCACCGGCTTGACGGGTTGTTCCGGCAATCGGTGTTCGGGCGACTGGCCGGATACGAGGATGTGAACGACGCCGACCGCCTGGCCCTCGATCCGGTGATGCGCCAGGTCGTGGGTGGAAGGGCTGTCGATGCGCAAGCGGCCTCGGCCTCGCAGATGGGACGGTTCGAGACCGAGACACTGGCACAGCCCGAGAACCGTGCCGCGCTGGCCGACCTGAATGGCCAATGGATCGACCGGTTCCATGACCGTAACGGGCTGAAGTACATCGTTCTGGACATGGACAGTTCGGTCAGCCCCACCCATGGCGATCAGGAGGGCGCGGCCTGGAACGGGCATTTCGACTGCACCTGCTATCACCCGAACTTTTTGTTCAACCAGTTCGGCATGCTGGAGCGCTGCGCCTTGCGCCATGGCAACGTCCACAGCGCCGATGGCTGGCGGGACGTTCTCGACCCCGTCATCGCCCGCTACGCGGAGCGCGACCTTTGCGGCCGGTTCTTCCGGGCTGACGCCGCCTACGCGATCCCCGCGATCTATGAGCGGCTGGAAGAAGCCCGATTCTTCTACGCCATCCGGCTGCCTGCGAACAACGTCCTGCGCGAGAAGATCGCGCATCGGCTGACGCGCCCTGTCGGGCGACCTTCGCTGACCAAGGTCAAGCGCTTCTACGAAGACTTCGAGTATCAGGCGGCATCCTGGGACAAGGAACGCCGGGTGATCGCCAAGATCGAATGGCATCCGGGCGAACTGTTCCCGCGTGTCGGCTTCATCGTCACCAACCTGCCGATGGAGCCCGACTGGGTGGTGCGGTTCTATAACCAGCGCGGCACCGCCGAGCAGCACATCAAGGAAGGTAAATATGCCTTCCACTGGACGCGGCTGTCATGCCGGAAGTTCCGCGACAATGAGGTGCGACTGCAACTGCATGCGCTGGCCTACAACCTGGCCATCTTCTTGCGCTGCATCGAGTTGCCCGAGACGATGGCCGACTGGTCGTTGACCAGCCTGCAACTGAAGCTGATCAAGATCGGGGCACGTGTCGTCCGCCATGCCCGCGCCATCACCTTCCAGCTGGCCGAGGTGGCCGTCACCGGTCCGATGGTCCGCGCCATCCTCGCCGCCATCCGCCGATTGCGAGCGCCTCCGCTATGCGCATGACCGCCATCCACGCCCAAACTGAACGAAAACGGCAGGATGGGTCTGTCCGCTGCGCTGAAAAACACCGCCACCAGGGCACAACACGGCGGCTTCGCGGGCCGATCTGCCCTGTCTCAGCGCCTTGCGCGCCCGACGACGCCGCTCGGGACGGAAAATGATTGTCCTGCGGTCGGATTCAGGCGAAACTCACGTCAGACGGCATGCCACTTGGGGAATGTATGTTGAGAAGGGGTGCGAGGGTTAGGCGGCGATGGCCCGTTGTTGAGGGTATCGGGGGGGACGACAGGCATCCGCATCAAGGTCAGCAGTGGCAGCCGCTTTCGGGCGGGAGGCTGACGCGCGCCTGCAGCTCTCCTGCACATCATCCGGGACTGCGGCCGTGCTGCGGACACCCGGGACACCTAATGGAGAGATGCATGCACGTCCCGTTTTCCATTCGCATGACGAACATCGGTCGACCCGCGATGACCGCGATCGCCCTCGTGCTCGCAACCGGGCCAGCCTGGTCGCAACAGGTGTCGCGCAATGAGGAGGGGCTCGACGAGATCATCGTCACCGCCGAGAAGCGCGAGGAAAGCCTTCAGAAGGTACCCGTGTCGATCACCGCGATGACCGGCGAGGCGCTCGCGGCCACGGGCATTTCCAATGTCGAGGATTTGCAGTTCTTCGTGCCCGGTGTCTCGATCACCAATGACTCGATGGCGATCATCAACATCCGCGGTATCGGCACCTCGGCCTTTGGCGTCGCCACCGATCCGAGCACGACGGTGCACTATGACGGCGTCTATATCGCCCGCCCGACCACGAGCTATCAGGACCTGTTCGATGTCGAGCGCATCGAGGTGTTGCGCGGCCCCCAGGGCGTGTTGTTCGGGCGCAACTCAGCGGGCGGTACGCTCAACATCATCTCGAAGATGCCGACCGCCGACCTCAGCGGAACGCTCGGACTGACGCTGGGCAATTACGGCAAGCGCACGCTCAGCGGTACGATCGCAGGCCCCTTGAGCGAGACGGCCGGGCTGCGCGTGACGCTGCTCGGCAATGAGCGCGACGGCATCTATCGCGACGCGGTCACGCGCCGGCGCTACCAGAATGAGGGCAATCTCGCCGGCCGGGTCACCCTCGCGCTCGATCCCACCGACAATCTCGAAATCGTGCTGCGCGCCGATGCCAGCCGGGATCGCGAGACCGGCTATCCCTCGATCCGCGGCTCCTACCCGCCGGGCTTCGCCGCCGCCGGTGCCACCATTCCGACGCGCCGCAACGAAATCGCGCTCGACACCGTACCGCGGTATGACGTCGATGCCTGGGGGGTTTCGTCAACGGTCAGTTTCGACGCGGGCCCCGTCAAGCTCAAGTCGATCAGCGCACTGCGCAAGAGCAAGGTCGTCCAGGTCCTCGATGTCGATGCGACCGACTTGTTCCTGCGCAACATCGAGTTTTTCGAGCGGTCGCGCAGCATCACCCAGGAGCTCCAGTTGATGAATGCGGGCGACGGCAAATTGCGCTGGATCCTGGGTGCCTTCTACCTGAACGAGAAAGGCAGCGACGAAATCCGTATCCTCGAGCCGGGCCGCCGCCTCGCGATCCCCGAGAGCAACACGACCAACGCTTTCGCACTCTTCGGCCAGGCGAGCTACGAACTCGTCGACCGGCTCAAGCTGACCGCGGGGCTTCGCTATTCCTATGAGAAAAAGGATTTTGCCTATCGCGTGTTTTCGAACGCGGTACAGGTCGACAGCGGAGCGCCATCGGCATCCTGGACTGCCTGGACCCCCAAATTCGGGGTCGATTACGCGATCAGCGACGATGTCATGGCCTATGCTTCGGCCACACGCGGTTTCAAGTCAGGCGGCTTCCAGCTGGGCGACGGCAAGCCCTTCCTCCCCGAATATCTGTGGAGCTATGAGATCGGACTGAAGTCGACGCTGCTCGACCGACGACTGCGCGCCAATCTGTCAGCCTTCTATTACGACTACACCAACCTCCAGGTCGTCCAGTATATCAACGGCGTCGCGAGCACGACCAATGCCGGCCAGGCGACGATCAAGGGCGTTGAGGCCGAGATCATGGCACGCCCGACCGAGCGCTTCACGCTGACCTCGACCCTCGCCTGGCTTGACGCCCGCTATGATATCTATTTCGACCAGGGCAACAGCCTCAAGGGCAACCGGCTTCCCAACGCGCCGAAATGGAACATCACCTTGGGCGGCGAGTATAAGCTGCCCGTCGGCACCCGCGGCGACCTAATATTGCGCACGGACCTTGCGTGGCGCGACAAGGTCTTCTTCAAGCCTAACAACGACGCGCGGTACGCGGGAGACAGCTCAATGCTGATCAATGGTCGCATTGCCTGGCAGCCCGCGAACGAACGTTGGGAACTGGCAGTTTACGGGCGCAACCTCACCAATGAGCGCTATGCAAGCTACAAGGCGGTGGGCACCGACCCGACGGGCGTCTCCAACCCCGATCTGCCGCTCACCGTCTATGGCGAGCCGCGCCAATATGGCGTGCAGTTGCGCTACTTCTTCTGACCGGCTCCGGCGCCGGAGCGATCCCGTGCCGGCGCCGGCCAGCGTCCATCGCTGCGGGCGCGGAAGGCTCGACGGGGCCTTCCGCGCCCCTTCGAGATCAGGATTTGGGCTTGGGTTTGCGCGACGAGCTGTGCATGCTGATGATCTGCCAGCCTTCGCCGACGCGCTTCAAGACGCTGGTCGCAACCCCCTGACGTTCGATCGCGTCGCCCGTCTTGAGCTCGACGCGAAAGCTATAGCTCTCGATCGCGAGTGCGAGCGGGCCTTCCATCCGGACATCGACCTTATAGTCCGCGAATTTGAAGCTGCGGAACTCGGTGAGCTCGGGTCCGAGATGATGCGCGAGATAATTCGCAAAACTGCCCTCGCGCTTGCCATTCTCGACAACCTCGGAATCGGGCGAGAACAAGCCCTGGGTCTTCGAACCGTCGAGGCTCTCGATCGCTGCCTTGTACCTGCCGAGCACCGCCTCGACACCCGCACTGGCGGCTGACGGGTGATGCTGAGCATGCTGGTCTTGTGCGAGCGCGGGCGTCGCGAACAGGAAGAGGCCAGGCAGGATCGCCAGTGCCGATTTACGCATCTTCATCTTCTCCTCTTGTGTTGAAACTCGTGCCGGGATCGGTTGCAGCGGGATTTCGCTGCCGCCCGGCGAGCCGGGCATTGCTTCACCAAGACCCGTTTCGCGCCGCGCAGGTTCGATCTCGAAGGCCCGCTCGAGCGGGGCATCTTGTGTGGGGGCAATCCGCAGCGCGCCGCCACGCGGCCTTCATGTACCGGCCTTGACAGCGAAGGTGACCGCCGAGGCTGGCGCAAAGGGGTTGATACCGAGCCAGGCGATCGCTTTCGGTGCGAGTAATGAAGGAAAAAAGGGCGATCGCCGCGAATTGCTGATGGTGCGTGATGGCGAGCAATTCACCTTCCAGCTGCGATATCGGCTCAAGCGCGGACAGCGCCAGCTTACGCCTGACGAATTGCGGGTCGAGAACGGTATGATCGGCCTGCCACATCTCGTTCGAGGTCGCGGCTTCGCGCCGATGCACTAGCTCGTGCTGGTCGCGGTAGACGGCCGGATCGGAGGCTGCGGCGATCTGGCTTG
>JAHFPU010000048.1 GCA_023266635.1 Sphingobium sp. | reverse complement strand
CAGCGCCCGCAGGAATAGCTGGTTCTGCTCGAAACAATATCCGCCGAGCCGCCGCGTCACCAGCTTGTCAAACACATGGGCAGGATCGATGCTGATGCCCCTGCCGAGCGGAATATCCAGATTCTCAAACGGGATCGCCAGCCGATGCGCGCGTTGTAGCACCGCCAGCCCGGCCGCATCAGGATTTGGTGCGGCATCGAGTGCGATCCGGGCGAGATAGGCGGGAAGGTCTATGATCGGACAATATCCTTCGGGGGGCGGGCGAGTGCTCCTGCGAAAGCAGGAGCACTCGCCCGCCGTCAGAACTGGACTCCTGCTTTCGCAGGAGCGCTCCGCATTATCAGCTAACCAGAATAGCCCCTGTTATCTTTATTTCTCACCCGCCGGACAATCGCCGATGCGCTTGCCGGTGCTCTTCATCTTCATCACCATGCCGACGCCATTGGCCATGCCGGACGAATCCACGTCCATGCTGATGGCGTAATGGTCCGGCATATAGGTGCCGTTCATCGCCATCTTCATGGTCGCGCCCGGTTGCTGCGGCATCTGGCACGTCATGGCCGCGGATATCGCCCCGCCGGCAAAGTCCATCTTGGAATAGCTGCACTTGGCGTCCTTCTGCGCTGCCAGGAAATCGGCACTCGGCTTGGCTGCCTGCTCAGGCGTGATGCAATGTTTGTAGGTTGAGATATGGCCGACCATTGCCTTGGCGGCGTCCGGCGCGCCTTGCGGTATGCCGGTCATCTTCACATCGGTGATCTGCTGCGTCGCCTCCCATTCGCCGGGCAGCAGCTTCACGTTGTTCATTTTCGCGGCGACGTCTTCGGCGCTGACCTCGCCGCTTTTTCCCGGCGTCTTACCGCAGGCTGACAAGGTGAGCAGCGCTGTTGCGGCGGAAAGGAGGAATGCGGCTTTCATGGGACGTTCTCCTGGTTGCGCACCGACATTGCGAACGCGCTTCTGCGCCTCCATATCAAGGCGACATGGCGATTCAAATCCGAACCACATTGTCCGAACCGGAAACCGGAGAGGATTTCGTCCCCCACCGCCCTGCGCGGCCGGAAAAGGGGGAGGGCGGCCGTCCGTTCAAGATCGTCTCGGATTATGAACCGGCAGGCGACCAGCCGACGGCAATCGCCGAACTCGTCGAAACCGCGCTCGGCGGCGAGCGGGATCAGGTGCTGCTGGGCGTCACCGGCTCGGGCAAGACCTTCACCATGGCGAAAGTGATCGAGGCGCTGCAGCGTCCCGCGCTGATCCTTGCCCCCAACAAGATCCTCGCCGCGCAGCTCTATGGCGAGTTCAAGAGCTTCTTCCCGGAAAACGCGGTCGAATATTTCGTCAGCTATTACGACTATTACCAGCCCGAAGCCTATGTCGCGCGGTCGGACACCTATATCGAGAAGGAAAGCTCGGTAAACGAGAGCATCGACCGGATGCGCCACTCGGCGACCCGCGCGCTGCTGGAGCGGGATGATGTCATTATCGTCGCTTCCGTCTCCTGCCTCTACGGCATCGGCTCCGTCGAAACCTATTCCGCCATGACCTTCTCGATGAAGAAGGGCGGGGTGGAGGATCAGCGGGAGATTATCCGCAAACTCGTCGCGCTTCAGTATAAGCGCAACGACGCGGCCTTCGCGCGCGGCAATTTCCGGGTGAAGGGCGACAATCTGGAGGTGTTCCCGTCGCACTATGAGGACACCGCCTGGCGCATCAGCTTCTTCGGCGATGAGATCGAACAGATTTCCGAATTCGACCCGCTGACCGGCAAGACCATTGCGACCCTCGACTATGTGAAGGTTTTCCCGAACAGCCACCACGTCACGCCCGGCCCGACGCTGAAACAGGCGATGGAGGCGATCCGCCATGAACTGACCGAGCGGCTGAAGGAGCTGGTGGCAGAGGGCAAGCTGCTGGAGGCGCAGCGTCTCGAACAGCGCACCAATTTCGATTTGGAGATGATCGCCGCCACCGGCTCCTGCGCGGGGATCGAGAATTATTCCCGCTTCCTCACCGGCCGCCTGCCGGGCGAGCCGCCGCCGACGCTGTTCGAATATCTTCCCGAGAACGCGCTGCTCTTCGTTGACGAAAGCCACCAGACCGTGCCGCA
The DNA here is from genome assembly GCA_023266635.1 of Sphingobium sp. GTDB lineage: Bacteria > Pseudomonadota > Alphaproteobacteria > Sphingomonadales > Sphingomonadaceae > Sphingobium. The sequence goes on along the minus strand of JAHFPU010000048.1, from coordinate 15,878 downwards.
GATCGGCGCGATGGCGCGGGGCGACCACCGGCGCAAGATCACGCTGGCGGAATATGGCTTCCGCCTGCCCAGTTGCATCGACAACCGCCCGCTGCGCTTCAACGAGTGGGACGTCATGCGTCCGCAGACCGTCAGCGTCTCCGCAACACCCGGCAAGTGGGAGATGGAGCAGACCGGCGGCGTGTTCAGCGAACAGGTGATCCGCCCCACCGGCCTCATCGACCCGCCGGTCGAGATCAAGCCGGTCGAGGATCAGGTCGACGACCTCATCAACGAGGCGCGGAAAACGGCGGCGGCGGGCTACCGCACCCTCGTCACCACGCTCACCAAGCGCATGGCCGAGGACCTGACCGAGTTCATGCATGAGGCAGGGCTGAAGGTCCGTTACATGCACTCGGACGTCGAGACGCTGGAGCGCATCGAACTGATCCGTGACCTGCGGCTGGGCGTCTATGACGTGCTGGTCGGCATCAACCTGCTGCGCGAAGGCCTCGACATCCCCGAATGCGGGCTTGTCGGCATCCTCGACGCGGACAAGGAAGGGTTCCTGCGTTCGGAGACCTCGCTGATCCAGACCATTGGCCGCGCCGCGCGCAACGTCGATGGCCGCGTCATCCTCTATGCCGACCGCATCACTGGCAGCATGGAGCGCGCCCTCAACGAAACCGGCCGCCGCCGCGAGAAGCAGGAAGAGTATAACGCCGAACACGGCATCACGCCGACGACGATCAAGCGCAACATCGGCGACATCATCGCCCATGTGTCCAACAAGGACAGCGTGCTGGTCGAAACCGGCGACGATAACCGGCCCCACATGGTTGGCCACAACCTCCGCGCCTATATCGAGGACCTGGAAAAGAAGATGCGCGCCGCCGCCGCCGACCTGGAATTCGAGGAAGCCGGCCGCCTCCGCGACGAAATCCGCAAGCTGGAGGCCGAGGAACTGGGCCTCCCCGCAGACCAGCAGGTCGCCGCGCCAAGGGGAAGGGCGCATGAGGGGAAGCCGGGCACCCGGAAGATGCGGTATGGGAAAATTCAGAAGAAGTTCGGGCGGTAGCTGAAATCCTTAAATTTCGGGTATGGAAAAGCAACGCTGGCTAGATGGAGACGAACTGGCACGGATTATCTAATGAGCAGCGTAAATTCGCGCTCGGATTAATACGGCCTCCATCAGGACGACAATCTTCCGTCCTATCAAGACGTCCTCTCCTCTTCACCCACCCGCAACGGCGTGTACATTACCGGCTTGTCTCCATAGCGCTTATGCAACGCAGCCGCGCGCCGGCCATCATCGAAACGCTCGACATCAACCTCTTCAGGATATCGGTAGACGGCATCAAACTTTTCGCCCTCGACGGCATATTCCATCACGGACCAGCGCATGATTTTCGCATCGGATTCTTCCGTGCGCCAAGCCTTTCGGATCAGATCGTGCAAGCCCGATGCTTCATCGTCATATTGGCGTATGAAATACCCTTCATCCTTGAAAACGCTGTAACTCATCCAGTTGTTGCTTATCTCGACGTAGAGAAAGACCCCATCGGGATCGCCGCCGACAATGCCCGAAAGTTCCCGGCCGATCTCGTTCATCAACGGCCCCAGAATAGCGAACTTGTCCTTTGCGCTTGTACGGGCATGGCGCTTAACGGGGACGGATTGAGAAATTTCTTTTCCAGTCGGAGCATCATTGAGCAATTTCTTGATGCGGCGTGAGATAGCCGCATATTTTTTCTCCCGTTTGCAAAACTTTGAGTCGACGCTCTTTCTGCCCGCAACCGCATCACCGGTTAACTGCGGCGGTGAACTGGACATGGGCGAAGCGACCGCGGGGCTTATCGAAGCGAGAAACAAAGACATGGCAACGATCGTGGGCGACGCGACGATTGGGCGTGGTGAATGATGACAGCGCATTGGCATGATCCCCCTTTAAGGGATGCCTATTGTGAGATTTGGAACGTATCAAGAACATTAAAAGCCATTCTGGCTGGTTTGAGAGCAACCCGCGGGAAGCGCGGCCCTTATTTTTCGCTACTTCTATAGCCATGACACAAGAGACTGACACGCCGCTTTCCGCTTCCACCCATGCGCTGATGCTGCTCGGGCATTTGATCGCTATCATGCTGCTGAACACTCTCCCGGGCACAGCTATGATGGCGCCACCCCTCGCATGATCGACCTCTCCGATCTCGATCGCCACGGCGCGGCGCTTCTCCCGTCCCTGCTCAGTCCGCAGCAATGCGCCGACGCCATTGCTCTCTGGGACATCGCGCCAACGCCCTTCCGCAAGGATGTAAACATGGCCCGGCACGGCTTCGGGCGCGGCCATTATCGCTATTTCGCCTACCCCTTGCCCGATGCGATCGCCGCCTTGCGCGAACGCCTCTACGCCGCGCTTGCCCCGGTCGCGAACCGCTGGGCGGCGGCGCTTGGCCAGCCGGATATCTACCCGGCCGCGCATGCCGACTTCCTCGCGCGCGGCCATCTGGGCGGCCAAGACAAAGCCACGCCGCTCTTGCTGCGCTACGAAACCGGCGACTGGAACGCCCTGCATCAGGATGTCTATGGTCCGCACATCTTCCCGCTTCAGGCCGCGATCCTGCTCTCGCGCCCCGGCGAAGACTTCACCGGCGGCGAGTTCGTGCTGAGCGAACAACGCCCCCGCATGCAGTCCCGTCCCGAAGTCGTCCCGCTGCGCCAGGGTGATGCGGTCGTCTTTCCCGTGCGCGAACGCCCGGTCCAGGGCGCGCGCGGCGTCTACCGGGTCCAGATGCGCCACTGCGTCAGCCGCCTGCGCAGCGGCGTCCGCTTCACGCTCGGCATCATCTTCCACGATGCCGCCTCCTGATTCACTAGAACCGCCGCGTGCTCCTGCGAAAGCAGGAGTCCAGTTCGGAGCGCGGGAATGGGCTCCTGCTTTCGCAGGAGCACGCGATTTCCACAGACGGGTCCCCCATCCTTGACCGCATTTCGACCGGCGCCTGCGCGTATCGACCAGCGTCGGCGGCGGGGGCTTGAGGCGGACCCGATGCGGGCGCATGCTCTGCTGCACACAGCCAAGGGAATTCGCCATGCGCCGTCCGATCCTCGCCGCCCTGCTGGGCGCGTCTCTCACCCTGTCCGCTACGACTCTTCCAGCCTTCGCCAAGGGCGCAGCGCCCGATTTCGCCGCCGCCGTCGCGGAAAAGGGCCGTCCAACCGACGCCATCAAACTGGACGAAAGCCGCAAGCCGGCCGAAACCCTCGCTTTCCTGGGCCTCAAATCCGGCGACAAGGCCGCCGATATCATGACCGGCTCGGGCTATTGGGCGGAAATCATGGCCAACGCCGTGGGCAAAAAAGGCAAGGTCACGGCCTTCGAACCTGCCCAATTCTACTCCAGTCCGGAGGAAATGAAGGTGTGGGATGCGCTCGGCAAGCGCCGGCCGGACATCAGCTTCGTCCGCTATCCGTTCGAGGCCTTCAGCGCGAAGCCCGACAGCTTCGATTTCACGATCATCAACCTCTCCTATCATGACCTCTATTGGGAATCGGAAAAGTACAAGATCCCCCGCACGGACCCCACCGCCTTTGTGAAGACGCTCTATGCCGCCACGAAACCGGGCGGGATCGTCGGCATTATCGACCATGTCGGCCTGCCCGGCGACACGCGCCAGACGGTGGACAAGCTTCACCGCATCGACCCGGCGCAGGTAAAGGCGGATTTCACCGCCGCCGGCTTCGTGCTGGAGGCGGAAAGCCCGATCCTCGCCAATCCGGCCGATGATCACAGCAAGCTGGTCTTCGACCCGGCGATTCGCGGCAAGACCGACCGGTTCCTGTACCGGTTCCGCAAACCGAAGTGATGAGGCAAAGACCGCAATACAATACCGTTCGTCCTGAGTAGCCATTGAGCGAAGTCGAAATGGCGTATCGAAGGACCGGAGCTTGGCGCTGCGGTATTTCGATACGAGCCTTCGACTTCGCTCAGTCTCTACTCAGTACGAACGGGGAGGGAGAGGGCGTAAATATCTCCACCTCCCCACGCCATCGTGGTAAACGCCGCATTCACCATTAATCAACGACTGTCGGGCAGGATCGACTCCGGAAACCCTGATCCTGTTGGTTTTGGCCTGTTGTTATTTGGATCGGGGGCCTTATCTTGGGCGCTGAAAGCGAGCGAAAGCGATAGATGAACGACGACAAGGAACCGCAGGGTAACCCCTGGATCAAAAGCGCGATGATATGGGCGGGCGTCATCATCGCCCTGCTCCTGTTCGTGTCGATGTTCGACAGCCGCTCGACGACGGCCGGCGGCACAGCCATCGCCTATTCCGATTTCCGGCAGAAGGTGCAGGACAGCCAGGTGAAGGAAGTGGCGATCGCGCCCGACCGGATCACCGGTACGCTCGCCAATGACCAGAAATTCCAGACGGTCCCGGTCAACGATCCGAACCTGCCCGGTCTGCTCAACGATTATGGCGTCAAATATAGCGGCCAGGCGGAGGAACAGCCCAGCTTCTGGATGATCCTCATCTATCAATCGCTGCCCTTCCTGCTGATCCTGGGCATTGCCTTCTTCGTCCTGCGCCAGATGCAGAAGGGCGGCAGCTCCGGCGCCATGGGCTTCGGCAAGTCCAAGGCGAAGCTGCTCACCGAGAAGCATGGCCGCGTCACCTTCCAGGACGTCGCCGGCATCGATGAAGCCCGCGAGGAGCTGGAGGAGATCGTCGAGTTCCTGAAGGACCCGACCAAGTTCGCGCGCCTCGGCGGCAAGATTCCCAAGGGCGCATTGCTCGTCGGCTCGCCTGGCACCGGCAAGACCCTGCTCGCCCGCGCCATCGCGGGTGAAGCGGGCGTGCCCTTCTTCACCATCTCGGGCTCCGATTTCGTTGAAATGTTCGTCGGCGTCGGCGCAAGCCGCGTGCGCGACATGTTCGAGCAGGCGAAGAAGAATGCGCCTTGCATCGTCTTCATCGATGAAATCGACGCGGTCGGACGCCATCGCGGCGCTGGCCTCGGCAATGGCAATGACGAGCGCGAGCAGACGCTGAACCAGCTTCTGGTCGAAATGGACGGTTTTGAGGCCAATGAGGGCATCATCATCGTCGCCGCGACCAACCGCCCCGACGTGCTTGATCCCGCGCTGCTGCGTCCGGGCCGCTTCGACCGTCAGGTCGTCGTCCCCCGCCCGGATATCGAAGGCCGTGAGAAGATCCTGGCCGTCCACATGAAGAAGGTGCCGCTGGCCCCCGACGTCGACGCCCGCACCATTGCGCGCGGCACGCCCGGCTTCTCCGGCGCCGATCTCGCCAACCTCGTCAATGAGGCTGCGCTGATGGCCGCCCGTCGCGGCAAGCGTCTGGTCGCGATGGACGAGTTTGAGGCCGCCAAGGACAAGGTCATGATGGGCGCGGAACGCCGCTCCATGGTCATGACTGACGACGAGAAGAAGATGACCGCCTATCATGAGGCCGGCCACGCCATCGTCGCGGTGCACGAACCCGCGTCAGACCCGATCCACAAGGCGACGATCATCCCGCGCGGCCGCGCGCTGGGCATGGTGATGCGTCTGCCGGAACGCGACAATTACAGCTACCACCGCGACAAGATGTACGCGAACCTCGCCGTATCCATGGGCGGTCGCGTCGCGGAAGAAGTGATCTTCGGCTATGACAAGGTGTCGTCTGGCGCGTCCAGCGACATCCAGTACGCCACCCGCCTCGCCCGCGACATGGTCACCCAGTGGGGCATGTCCGACAAGCTTGGGCCTCTCCAATATGAGGAGCAGCAGGGCGAGACCTTCCTTGGTTATTCGCAGAGCCAGCGCGTCCATATGTCGAACGAGACGGCACAGGCGATCGATCATGAGATCCGCTCGATCGTCGAAACCGGCTACAACCGCGCCAAGGACCTACTGAAGAAGCATGAGGATGAGCTGCATCTGCTCGCCAACGCGATGCTGGAATATGAGACGCTGAGCGGCGACGAAATCCGCAAGCTGCTCGAGGACGGCGAAATCACCCGCGATGACGGGACGAAGATCAAGCCGAGCAGCATCCCCGCCGCCGGCTCCTCGATCCCCAAGACCCGCCGCCGCAAGGGACCTTTCGGCGAGCCGGCGGGGCAGGGCGCGTAGGGCTAGTTCCTCTTGCGATAGAATTGGAAAGGGGCTTCCAGCGATGGAAGCCCCTTTTTTGTGACCGGAAACTCTCCCCGTTCGCCCTGAGGCTTAAACCGCAACGTGCTCCTGCGAAAGCAGGAGCCCGGTTCAGAGCGTGGATCTGGGCTCCTGCTTCCGCAGGAGCACGCCGCCCCATAAATGGGCGAACCCCCACCCCCTCACCCACGCCACCCCGATCACCCCACATCCGTTCGTGTCGAGCGAAGTCGAGACACGGTGGCACAGTGTTTTGCCTCGGGGTCGCGCAAAGGCTTCTCGACTACGCTCGAAGCGAACGGATGGCGGAATGTGGGCTCCCTCGGGCCGCCCTACCCCCCGCGCTCCGCAAACGCCTTCCGCGCCGCCTCAATCTGCGCATGATAGGTCTCCGCCCATATCCACACGCCGCAAAAGGCCGCGCCCAGCGTCCGCCCCAGTTCCGTCAGGCTATATTCCACCCGCGGCGGCACCACCGGATAAACCGTTCGCGCGACAAGCCCGTCGCGCTCCATCTGCCGCACCGTCTTGGTCAGCATCTTCTGGCTGATATCGCCGACATGGCGGCCAAGCTGGGTAAAGCGCAGCGTCCCATGATCCTCCAAAGCCTCCAGGATCAGCATCGTCCATTTGTCCGCGACGCGGCCGATGATCTCGTCCACCAGCGCGCCGACTACGGGATCGGTCTGCGCGGGCGGCGGATGCGCGCGCCGCGCTTCGATCATCGGATCGGGAAGGGCCTTTTTCACATCGGTATCCTGTGGGTTAGTATGGCACTTTAGGGTGCCTACTTACCAAAGGAGAGTATAGGCTTTATCTGGGGCGTGCAACATCGATCGGAAAGGTTCTCCTCATGCACATCTCCGGAAACACCATCCTCATCACCGGCGGCGGCTCGGGCATCGGCCAAGCGCTGGCCGAGAAATTCCACGCGGCGGGTAACCAGGTGATCATCACCGGCCGCAACGCCGCCAGTCTTGACGCGGTGGCCGCCGCCAACCCCGGCATGGCCACAATGACCTTCGACGTCGCCGACCCCCAATCATGCGCACACTTCGCCGCGAACATCGTCGCCGCCTATCCTGCGCTCAACGTCGTGATCAACAATGCGGGCATCATGCAGAATGAGGATTTGCTGACCGCGCCAGCCAATCTCCCGACCACGGAGCAGACGATCGCGACCAACCTGCTCGGCCCCATCCGCCTGACCAGCGCGCTGCTTCCGCATCTCCTGGCGCAACCGTCTGCATCGGTGATGATGATCTCGTCCGGCCTCGCCTTCGTACCGATGGTCGCGACGCCTACCTATAGCGCGACCAAGGCCGCGATCCACGCCTACGCCATCGCCCTGCGCGAACAGCTCAGGGGTAGCTCGACGCAAGTGATCGAGATCGCGCCTCCCTACGTCCAGACGCACCTGCAGGGCGATCATCAGGCCAAGGACCCCAACGCCATGCCGCTCGCCGATTTCATCGACGAGGTGATGGCCATCCTTGCCGCCGACCCCGCGGTTGAGGAAGTGATCGTCGAGCGCTGCAAGCCCCTCCGCTTCGCCGCGCAGAACCGCAATTTCGATCAGGTGTTCGCGGCCGTCAACGCGCCGCACTGACATGATGCAGCAATAATCTGCACGGTCGCCGCTGTGGGATAGTGGTTAATCGCCGCATCTACGTTATGAAAGTGTCACCGAAGGATTCCGGGGCGTTTCTGTCTGCGATATTCCTTTCGCGACCGCCCCCGGAAGGCTTCGACCAGCATATTGAGGGGAAGCGACATGACGACCGTGCAGATTGATCGTGAAAGCCGTCAGGAACTCGAAAGTCGGGGCTATTCGCGCCGCCAGATAGGGCGCATCGCCGCACTTCTGGGCGCGGGCGCGGTCATGACCCAGATCGCCCGCCCCGCCATGGCGCAGCAGTCCGCCAAAGGCGTCGCCGGCGCGGTGCGCATCGGCTCCAACGAATGCTGGACCGGCCCGTTTCCCGCCGGTGTCGAGGCGGCTGCGAAGATCGCGGCTCTCGGCAACTGGTATGAGCCGGACGACGAACATGCCAAGCTCACCGCTGCCGTCGCCCAGGTCGAGGGCGTTCCCGTCGAGTGCGTGATGGCCTGGCCGGGGTCCAGCGATCCGCTCAACCGTTCCGTCATCACCTTCTGTTCGCCGGAGCGTGGTCTGGTCACCGCAAACCCGACCTACGAGCAGAGCTGGGGTACCGCCGCATGGCTGGGCGTAAAGCCGATCCGCGTGCCGCTGACCAAGGATTACCGGCATGATGTGAAGGCGATGCTGGCCGCCAACCCGAAGGCCGGCCTTTATTATATCTGCTCGCCCAATAACCCGACGGGCACGCTGACGCCGATCGAGGATATCGAATGGCTGCTCGCCAACAAGCCTTCAGATTCGATCGTTCTGGTGGACGAGGCCTATATCCACTTTGCCGGCACTCCCAGCGCGGCGAAGCTGGCGGGAACCCGCAACGACGTGATCGTCATGCGGACCTTCTCCAAGCTGTTCGGCATGGCCGGCATGCGCCTCGGCCTCACCATCGCCCACCCCGATCTCTATAAGAAGATGATGCGCTATGACGGGCAGCAGGTCAGCTACATGCTGCCGATGACGGCGGTTGCTTGCGGCACGGCCAGCCTTGTCCTGACCGACCAGATTGCCGACCGCCGCAAGGCAATGATTGCCGCACGCGAAGAGACCTTCGTCCACCTCAAGAAGCGCAAGATCCCCTACATTCCGTCGGAGGCCAATATGTTCATGGTCGATTGGGGCAAGGGCAAAGACCCCAAGGCGATGCAGGCGAAATTTGGCGAGGAAGGCATCCAGATCGGCCGTTCTTGGGACGCCTATCCGACGATGAGCCGTATCACCGTGGGATCGGCCGAGGATATGCAGAAATTCCGCGTAGCTCTGGACAAGATATTGATGGCCTAAGACTTCAGTCCATTGCGTGAATGCGTATGGCCGTTCGCAATCGCGGACGGCCATGGTGTTTCTCCATAATGGCGCGATATGCGGCCTGGATTGTCGGAATTGGAGCTAACAATAAGGGCACACCGGCTGGCTTGATGATACCCCCAATGTAAGGGCGTTCGCTCAGCGACACCCGCAATCAGCATGGGGGTGCTGAATGGAATATTCCGAAAATTATCTGAGAGAATATCTTCCCAAGGAAGACCCGCCATTTGAGTTTGTGCCTAGCGACGTCCTCGACGAGGTCATCGCGCTGGAACGCGCAAGCAGATTCGAAACGGCGATTCCCGAGTATGTTACCCTGTTCTCCCGGGCCACACGCTGGACCTATGCTATTTTTTCCGAAATGGGTCTCCGACAGTTCGCACTCGACCGGTTTTTGTTTGATCGTTGGTCAAACGAATTCTGGCTTCATGGTGGCCTCTTGGTGGGGAGCGTTGACCGCGCATCCTTCGGACTGTTCGACGCTGAGAGCGAAGCTCCAGGCCTGGGGATCATTCTGGATGTTCCGAACTGGCCCGGTCCGCCATTCCTGATCGTCGATTATGTGCGCTTCCCACGGTTGAATAACGCCGTCTTTCCCGTAGCAATTCGCCAATCGGACTCCGACCTCCACCTCGGTCACCCGGCGAACGCAACGGGCACATGCTGGGCGCAATGCAAGGATAGTGCGCTCTGGGGTATGATCACTGCCGGACATGTCGTTAAGAGCAATAGGCCTGGGCGGATCGTGCCCATGGCAATGGGAAATTCCGGCGCTCTTGTGCGGTGCTACTTCCAGCCAGTCGATGCAGCCTTTGTGCAGACGGATCCCCCAGACCTGTCACTCACGGAATTGCCCGTGCTTAGTTTCCCATCGGTCGGCATGCCCGTCGAAGTCGAATGCCAATCCAGAAGCGTCAGCCGGACCATTGTCGAAGTCGCCAATAATTGCGGCGTACTGCACACACGCGCCATCGGTATTCTGGTCTATCTCGATAATCCGTTGAATGCGGGCGATTCGGGCGCTCTGGTGCGCGTTCATACCGGAGAGGCCGTGGGAATATATACCGGCGCTCTGCAGGTGCCGGGAGCGCCTAGCGGTCAGCGCGGTCTGGCCCAGAATTTTGAGCAGGCGGTATTCGCGCTGAACGTCACCCCATATCTGTAGGGAGAAGTCGATGCCCCAGAATGTAGCGGATGATTGGGCTATCTCGATATTCGTATCGGATGGCGATGCTGCAGAATCTCTTCCGCAAGACCCTGCGGTCCGTCACGATTCATCGATGCACGGATTTCTTGGTTTCAAAAAGGTCGTGAAGGTCGGCGCCGCTGAAGTTCAGCAACAATGGACCCGGACGGTCGATACATTGATGAAATTAAGTTCGACTATCGCCGATCATGCGGCGGACTGGACGATCGACGAGATTGAAGTTGGAATGACGCTGAGCGCCAAAGGCGAACTGTTGTTCATCGCCGAAGCGGGAGCCGAGGCCAGCATTAAGTTCGTGCTGAAGAAAAAGGCCGCCTGAAGGACGGAATCCGACTTCTAGAGAAAGCCCCCTTCTCCCGTGACGCGCGTCGTCAGATTCCCTATACCGCCCCCATGACGTCCATTGCCTTCTCCGCGCTCGCCATGACCCTGATCGTCGGCGTCCGCTATCTGATCACCAGCGGCGGTTTCGCGTTGGTGACGCGGATCAGGCATCCGGGGCTCTATTCGGGGCTGCAGCCGCAGATGTGGCGGGAGATCGGCTGGTCGCTGCTATCCGCCGTCATCTACGGCATTCCCGCGGGTGTGGTCGCCTGGGGATGGCAGACGCATGGCTGGACGCGCATCTATACGGACGTTCATGCCTTTCCGCTCTGGTATCTGCCGCTATCGGCGCTGCTCTATCTGCTGGCGCACGACACATTGTTCTACTGGACGCATCGCTGGATGCATGTCCCCGCGCTGTTTCGCCGCATCCACGCCGTCCATCACGCCAGCCGCCCGCCCACGGCCTGGGCCGCGATGAGTTTCCATCCATGGGAGGCGATCACCGGCGCAATTGTCATCCCCGCGCTCGTTTTTCTGATCCCTATCCATGTTGCCGCACTTGGCGCGGTGCTGGCGATCATGACGATCATGGGTGTGAGTAATCATATGGGGTGGGAGATGTTCCCGCGCGCACTGGTAGAGGGGCCGGCCGGGCACTGGCTGATCACTGCCAGCCATCATCAGCGGCATCATGACCTTTACGCCTGCAACTATGGTCTCTACTTCCGCCACTGGGACCGGCTATGCAAGACGGACAGGGGCATTGGCGCCTTCTCCGCGCAGGCCAAAGGGGCGCGCGCAGCATGAAGATTTCCCGGCGGATCGCGTTTTTGTCGCCAGTTGCTCTGCTGGTCGGAGCCGCGCCGTCCGATCTTCCCCAGCCGCTCGTCGTCGGCGTGGAGGGTTTGCGTTCGGGGCGGGGGCTGCTGCAGATATGCCTTACGCGGCTGCCGGATCATTTTCCGGACTGCACCGGCGATCCGGACAAGCGGCATTTCAGTATCCCCGTGGCGCAGGCTGCGGCTATGCCGCTCGGCGATCTTCCGCCCGGCGGCTATGCGCTGGCGATCATCCATGACGAGAACAGCAACAAGAAGCTCGACACGTTCATGGGCATTCCCAAGGAGGGCATCGGCTTCTCCGAAAATCCGTCCTTCCATTTCGGCCCGCCCAGTTTTCGGGCGGCACGCTTTGCCGTATCAGGGGGTGCGGTGCGGCAGGACGTGAAGATCAAATATTTCCTCTAGTGTGCGGGAACTGGTGGGAACGGGCCGTCAGGGAACTTGTAACCGCCATGAAACATTCTCTGTTCTGCACTTACCGAACAGGGAAATTATGAAAAGCAGCTGCGTCCCCGTCCTTCTCGCCGTGTTTGGCGCAGTCGCCCCCGTTCCCGTGTATGCCCAGGAAGCCGAGGATCACTCGTCTCTCACCATTGGCGTCGGTGCGGCCTATATCCCCAGCTATGACGGGTCGGACGATTATATCGTCACGCCTGTCGCTGCGGCACGGGGCAAGGTGAACGACTTCGCTTTCTGGACACGCGGCAGCAGCCTTTATATCGATGTCATCCCCAACACCGATCCGAACGGTTGGGACATTGAGGCTGGCCCGGCCGCGAATATCAACTTCACCCGCACCCGTCGGATCAAGGACCCGCAGGTCCGCGCGCTGGGCAAACTCGACACGGCGATTGAGGTTGGCGGCTTTGTCGGCATCGGCAAGACCGGTCTCATCACGAGCGACTATGACAATCTGTCGTTCCGCGTGAGCTGGATGAAGGACGTTGGCGGCGCGCACAAAAGCTACGTCATCACGCCTGCTGTGGAATATATGACGCCGCTATCGACGACGACCTTTGTGGGCTTCGGCGCGTCTGCGGATTATGTCGGCAAGGGCTATGGCCGCTATTATTACGACGTGGACCCGGCGGGCAGCATTGCCAGCGGCCTGCCCGTCTATACCGGCGCTGGCGAAGATTCGGGATTCAAGAAGGTCAGCACGAATGTGATTGTCGGCCAGTCCCTGTCAGGCGACCTGCGCAAGGGCTGGGCGATCTTCGCGCTCGGCGGCTATCAGAAGATGTTGGGAGATTATAAGCGCTCGCCGCTCGTAAGTATTGCCGGGCGTAGCAATCAGTGGGTCGCCGCCGTCGGCGTCGGTTACACTTTCTGAACGAAAGCGGCGGCTGGAAAGCTAGTCCTTCCCGCCCAGCCACCAACTCCTGATCATGTAGGATAGTGCAAACCACAGCGCCAACGGCGCGATAAGCAGGATCTGTGGGCCCGCTTCACGTAAGGATATGGTGCGCAAAAACATATTGCCCCTCATGTCATCCTCCAGCAGTCAATTTATGACCTGCGCAGACATTGCGCTTGCTCATATGATGGTTCAACTGCCCTAAGAATTGATTAACGTTCTAAATTGGGACATGTTCTCCATATCCGTCCAACCAAGGCGTCAATGTGGTAGACTCGGCGCTTGTCCGCTTTTTCGCCGTTGATATCTCCCGCGCAGCACTGTCGCTACGATAAGGAACGGCACGGATAGCAAAACCGCGCCTAATCCCAGGAAGCGTGGCGACCATCCCAATACACTGTGTATGCCCGCCAGCGGCAGCAACGCCAGCAACATACCCATCGCCAGCAAAAGCAAGCCGGCCCGCCGAGGCCGGACCGCGACCATGCGTAGCTCATGCTTATATGCCTTGCGCCCGGCCTTTGTCGTCAGATCGGGGTGGTGCGTGATGGGGCCTTGGCTCATAGCGTCTCCAAACTTCGCTGGACCTTCTGCCCGTCCACCTCTATCCTTGCAAACATTCCCCGGGGGACCCTGCATACAGGGTTGAGATATGGCGAAGGGCGCCATGACCCGCTGAACCTGATCCGGTTGACACCGGCGGAGGGAGGGAGCGGACTTAAGGGCCCGCAGTCTCTCTCCGCGATTTTGGAGAGACTTTCATGGCCGATATCCCCGCCCGCACCGAAATGCGCGTCACCACCGGCCCGATCCGGGGTTCGAAGAAGATCCATGTGGGTCCGCGCAATGTCGCCATGCGCGAAATCCATTTGGAACCGGGCAGTGGGGAGGCTCCTGTCCGAGTGTACGACACGTCCGGCCCCTATACCGACCCAGATGCCCGCATCGACATCATGGCCGGCCTCCCGCAACTGCGCCGCGAATGGATCGTCGGTCGCGGCGATGTCGAGGAATATATCGCGCGCGAGATCAAGCCGGAGGATAACGGCCTGAAAGGTCCGGATCGCAGCGGCGGTGTCAGCCAGTTCCCCAATGTCGTAAAAGCGCCCCTTCGCGCCAAGCCCGGCATGAATGTCAGCCAGATGCACTATGCCCGCCAGGGCATCATCACGGCGGAGATGGAATATGTCGCTGAGCGCGAGAATCTCGGCCGTGCGCGCCTGAAAGAATATGTCCGCGACGGGCAGGATTGGGGGGCGTCCATTCCCGATTATGTAACGCCGGAATTTGTACGGGATGAGATCGCGCGCGGCCGCGCCATCATCCCCAACAACATCAACCACCCGGAAAGCGAGCCGATGGCGATCGGTCGCAATTTCCTGGTGAAGATCAATGCCAATATCGGCAATAGCGCCGTCGCATCCGATGTTGCATCCGAAGTCGACAAGATGGTCTGGTCGATCCGCTGGGGCGCGGACACGGTGATGGACCTATCGACTGGCCGCAACATCCACGACACGCGCGAGTGGATCATGCGCAATTCGCCGGTACCGATCGGCACTGTGCCCATCTATCAGGCGCTGGAGAAGGTCGGCGGTGTCGCCGAGGACCTGACTTGGGAGATTTTCCGCGACACGCTGATCGAGCAGGCAGAGCAGGGCGTCGACTATTTCACCATCCATGCCGGCGTGCGGCTGGGCTATATCCCGATGGCCGCCAAGCGCGTCACCGGCATTGTTTCGCGCGGCGGATCGATCATGGCGAAATGGTGCCTCGCCCATCACCGCGAGAGCTTCCTTTATGAGCGCTTCGACGAAATCACGGAGATCATGAAGGCGTACGACATCGCCTACAGCCTGGGCGACGGCCTGCGCCCTGGCTCTATCGCTGACGCCAATGACGAGGCGCAGTTCAGCGAACTCTACACGCTGGGCGAACTGACCCACCGCGCCTGGAAGCAGGACGTGCAGGTGATGATCGAAGGCCCCGGCCATGTGCCGATGCACAAGATCAAGGAGAATATGGAAAAGCAGCTCGAAGTGTGCGGCGAAGCGCCCTTCTACACACTCGGGCCGCTAACGACCGACATCGCGCCGGGCTACGACCATATCACCAGCGGCATCGGCGCGGCGATGATCGGCTGGTACGGCACAGCGATGCTTTGCTACGTCACGCCCAAGGAGCATCTGGGCCTGCCAGACCGTGACGATGTGAAGGTCGGCGTCGTCACCTACAAGCTTGCCGCCCACGCCGCCGATCTCGCCAAGGGCCACCCAGCCGCGCAGGTCCGCGATAATGCTCTGTCAAAGGCCCGCTTCGAATTCCGCTGGCGCGACCAGTTCAACCTGTCGCTGGACCCGGACACTGCGGAACAATATCACGACCAGACCCTGCCTGCCGAAGGTGCGAAAAGCGCTCATTTCTGTTCCATGTGCGGTCCGAAATTCTGCTCCATGCAGATCAGCCAGGAAGTCCGCGATTTCGCGAACAAGCAGAACCAGGGCGTGGAGGGGTTCATCGCCACCGGCCCGACCGGCGCGGAGACTGCGGCCGCGAGCAAGGCGGCTGCAATCAAGGGCATGGAAGAGATGAGTCGGGTGTTCAAGGAGAAGGGCAGCGAACTTTATATGGGCGCCGGCGACCGCGAGCACGATTGATCGTTAAGGAGTAGGTGGTCGGAACGACCGGGCGCCTACTCCCGATAGGCGGGGAGCGCCCAGCCCCGGGATATAGCCAGCGCCCGCAGGCCGAAGCCGGCCATGGCGGCAAGAGTTGCGGCGACGGGCAGGGCCATTCCCGCCCAGATCAGCAGGACAAACAGCCCGGCGGACAGCGCCGCCGCGGTGACATAGAGCTCCGGCCGCAGCAGGATCGAGGGTTCCCCCGCCAGCAAGTCACGGATGATCCCGCCGTCACAGCCGGTGACGATCCCCATCATCGCCGCGACAAAGGGATGGATGCCGAAGGATATAGCCTTGGCTGCCCCGAAAACGGCAAAGGCGGGAAGGCCGATCGCGTCGAGCCAATCTAGCGCGCGGGCGCTC
>JAHFPU010000187.1 GCA_023266635.1 Sphingobium sp. | reverse complement strand
ACTATCTTCAACTGCTGCAGGGGACGGGCAAAGGCGGCGAGAACCGTGTGCAGGAAATTTCGGAAATTTCTCGTGGTCTCAAGACCTTGGCGAAGGAACTTCATGTCCCCGTACTGGCCCTGTCGCAGCTCAGCCGTGCGGTCGAGCAGCGCGAGGACAAGCGTCCGCAGCTATCGGATTTGCGCGAATCCGGATCGATCGAGCAGGACGCCGACATGGTCTGGTTCGTGTTCCGCGAAGATTATTACGAAGCGGCCAAGGAACCCAAGCCGGACGATGAGGCGGCCTATTCCGCGTGGAAAGAGAATATGGAGAAGATCTACGGCCTGGCCGAAGTGATCGTCGCCAAGCAGCGCCACGGCTCCACCGGCCGCATCCGCATGAAGTTCGATGCGAAGATCACGAGGTTCAGCGATCTGGCCGACGACGCCTATGCCGACATGAGCTACGAATAACCTACAGCCGGAAGCCGCGCGCAACCGCATAGGCGCATGCACCCGCGATCGCGATGCCGATCAGGGCCCTCCATGGTGACGTCGTGACGTCGGCGACCTGTTCGCCGGTGCGGCGGCGTCCATGGATCATCGGCCCGACGAGGTTCTGACGAAGCCGGACGGTATAGAAGAAAATCGCCGCCACATGCAGCACAATCAGTGCGAGTAGCAGGTTGAAGATGATCCCGTGAATGTCCGAGGCCAGCCGCCCCTGATCGAAGCTGACATAATCGGCGAGAGGACCTGACTCCAGCCCATCCACATCCACGGCGAACAGCCCTGCTAAGACCATCGCGACAAGGGTCGCCAGCATCAGAATGACGCTCCAGCCGCCGATGGGATTATGGCCGGGCGCAGGCTCATGGCGACCGCTGGCCTGCGACCGCAGATAGGCGAGGGCGGCCCCCGGTCCCCGCAGGAATTGCGCGAAGCGCGCCGTCCGTCCGCCGAAAAAGCCCCAATAGATGCGGAAGACCAGCAGCGCCAGGATGCCGTACCCCGACAGGCGATGCCATTCCATTTCATGCCGCTCACCGCTCCACCAGGAGAAGGCGATCAGCGGCAGGAGAAGCCAGTGGAACAGGCGGATCGGCGCGTCCCAGATCCGGGCGAGCCGTGTTCCGGGGGCGGGTGTGTCAGATGCGGTCATCGCGGCGTCAGGCAATCAGGTATCCTGGCGGAACTGGCGGTGGCAGGCGGCGCAAGTGCCGCCGGTCGCCTTCGCCTGCACGCGGATAGCGTCGATATTGCCGCCGTTCATCACCGCGACCAGCTTGCCGGACTCGGCGATCAGCTTCGCCATCTGCGCGTCGAACGTCTTGCGGTCAGTCCAGATGTTCGGCAGCGCGTCGGTCTTGACGCCAGCCGTCGGCCCGCTGCCGGCGGGAAACAGCTTCGGCTGTTCGCGCGCGGTCACTGCGAGCGTCTGCGCGGCGGGGGCCATGACAGCCTTGGCCGGGGCATCGGTCTTCAATTGGTCGTTGATCGCCTTCATGGCCGCGCCCATTTTCTTGTAGCCTGCCTGCCGTGCGGCGATGGCCGCCTGTGGCGAGGGCGCGGCCGCCGGGGCGGCGGCAAGCGTGCCGGCGACCATCAGCGCGGCGGGCGCTGCGATCAGGAGGAAGCGGGTGGTTCGTGATAGAGTCATGGGATTATCCAGCCTTTGATGGTCGAGAGTTATTTCGGTTGCGCGGATAGTGGCGATGGGGGCGCTTTGGTCGCGGCATCGGCCATCTTGAGGTTCGACCGCGCGGGGAAGACCGTCAGGAAAATGGTCTTCACTTCGGTCAGGCCGTTGTTCGCCATGTCCGCTGCGGTCGCTCCGCGCTTACTCTTGATGTCGGTCCGCGCGCCATGCGTCGCCAGCACCCGCATCATCGCCTCCAGTTCAGGCTGAATGCCGCCGCCGACCAGCAGGTGAAGCGGCGTTGCGCCATTCGCGTTGGCGACATTGGCGTCCGGGGCGAGGCTCAGCGCGAAATCGAGTGTCGCCGCGCTGCCGCCCTTCGCCGCCGCAAGTACGATGTTCGTGCCGTCCGCCGCCACGAATTGCGGGTTGGCGCCAGCAGCCAGCAGCAGCTTCATGGCCGCCTCCTGCCCATTGGCCGCCGCCACCAATAGCGGTGGCGTTGGCGGCACGGGGGGAGGAGGCATGCCGAAGTTCGCTTCCGTCACCCAGGTGATGCGGGATGGGCCGGTGAGGCCGTTGGGATCCGCGCCCTTCGCCAGCAGCAGGCTGATCAGGGCCGTGTCGCCACCCGCCGCCGCGCCATGGAGCAGTTGATTGCCGTTGCGGTCCCGCTCCGCCATGTCCGCGCCACGCGCCACCATGAGCGCAGCAGCGCCGTAATTCATCTGGTAGATGGCCAGTTGCGCAGCGCTGGTGTTTTCCGGTCCGCGATAGCCTGTTTTTGCGCCTGCGGCGATCAATGCCTCCGTGGCAGGGACCGATCCGCTCTTGATGGCGAAGAAGAGCGGCGTGAAGCCCGCATGGGAAACACGGTTCGGGTCGGCCCCGGCCTTCAGCAGCATCGCGACCGCCTCGGTCCGTCCGGAAGCGGCAGCCCACATCAGCGGCGTCTGGCCACGGCTATCGACGCTGTCGGGGACGGCCCCGGCCGCCAGCATCCGCGCCACGGCCACGGAGGGCCCGAACCGGGCGCAGACGGCCAGCGGGCTCGCGCCGTCGGGCCTTGCAACGCGCACCTTGGCATGAGCGTCCAGCAACTGCGTGACGATATCTTCGTTCCCCAGTTCACAGGCGAGCGAGAGCGGCGTGATCCCGTCTGCGTCCGCACGGTCGGGGGATGCGCCTGCCGCCAGCAGGGTCCGGACCATCGCCGGGTTTTGTATGTTCACTGCCCAGGCAAGAGGCGTCGCGCCGAACGCCAGCTTCTGGTCGGGATCGGCATGCTCCGCCAGGGCCGCCTGCGCGCCGGCGATGTCATTGGCCTTGATCGCCTGCGCAAGGCCATGGTCGTCGCGGGCGGCGCGCGCCTGGGCCACGTCCATACAGGCCAGCAGGGCCAGCAACGCCATTCCAAGGCGCATCCGCTCAGACACCGGCCAGATCCTTGAACGGCCCCGTGCTGTCGCCAAAGGACGTCGCGGGCACATCGAGCAAATGCAGGGAGGAGAGCAGCAGGTTCGACATCGTCGTGCCCTTCTCGACCGTCAAATGCCGGTTGCCCTTCACCAGTCCGCCGGCGACGATGACGGGAATATCCATATGGTCATGCTCGTTCGGATCGCCGAAGGCAGACCCGCGTAGCACCAGCGTCCGGTCGAGCAGCGATCCCTCGCCATCCTTCACTTCCGTCATCCGCTGCAGATAATAGGCGAAATATTCCATATGATGCCGGTTGATCCGCGCCAGCTTCTCCTTCTTCTCCGGATTGTTGCCATGATGGCTCAGCATATGGTGGGAGTCAGGCACGCCGATTTCGGGATAGGTGCGGTTGCTCAACTCCCGGCCGATCATGAAGCTGCTGACCCGCGTGATGTCCGCCTGCATCGCCAGCACCTGCAGGTCGATCATCATGCGGACATGCGCGTCGAAGGAGTCCGGTATGCCGGCGGGGCGCTCCAGGCTGGCGGCTTGGCTGGACCCGCTGGACGTCATTGCCTTCTGGATGCGCTTTTCGATGTCGCGGGTCGCCTCCAGATATTCGTCCAGTTTGTGGCGGTCGCCCGCGCCCAACTGGCCGGACAGGCGCGCGCTGTCGTCCGTGACGAAATCCAGAATGCTTGATTGCCGCCGCAACTGGGCAAGGCGGCTCTGTTCATCCAGCGCGTCGCCGTCCCCGAACAGCCGCTCAAACACGTCGCGCGGATTGGCGGTGACGGGTAGGGGCACGGTCGGGTTCCGCCAGGATATGCCGTTGGTATAGGCGCAGCTATAGCCGATATCGCAACTGCCGAGCAGGCTCGCCTGATCGATGCCCAGCTCCAGCGAGCTCAACTGCGTCGCGTCGCCCAGATGATTGGCGAAGACCTGATCGGCGGAAATGGCGCATCGAATGTCCGTGCCCTCCGTCTGCTTCACATGCGTGCCAGTCAGGAAGGCGGGGCAGGACCGGCCATGCCCCGCCGGCCGGTCACCCATCGCGGCGGCGCTGGGATGGCCTAGTCCGGTGACGACGGTGACATAGTTACGATGGGGGGCCAACGGCTCCAGCGTGGACGGCAGCGTCAGGCCGCTTCCCTGTCCCGCAGGCACGAACTGGTCCATCATCATGCCGTTCGGGGAATAGAAGACCTGCAGCCGCTTCGGGCGCGATGCGATGTCCGCCGCCTTGGCGGACGGCATCATCGCCTCCAGAAAGGGCAGCGCCATCATCGTGCCGAGCCCGCGCAGCATTGTCCGGCGATCTAGCGGTTGCCGTTTGATTATCATCCCGGCGTCCTTTCTGGAGTGCTCATGGCTGGGGCGCCTTTCTCAGCGTGAACGGATCGCTCGTTACGATGCCCCTGATGATCGTCTGGATGCGGTAGCCGTCCGCCGCCGCGCCCTTTGAAATGGCGCGCACAGCCGGCATGTCCCGCGCGCCCACGCCCCGCGCCAGCGCATAGGTCAGCAGGCGTTCGGTAAAGGCCTGCGTGAACTCGTCCTTGCGGTCGAGCAGGATTTTCTGGAGCCCGCCGATACCGGAGAATTTCGTACCCTCCGGCATGACGGCGGAGGCGTCGATCGTCTGCCCGGCGTCGGTCAGGCGATACGCACCGACAGCGTCGAAATTCTCCAGGCTGAAGCCCAGCGGGTCCATCTTGACGTGGCAGGCCGCGCAGACCGGGTTCTTGCGATGCATTTCCAGCTGCTCGCGCGCCGTCAGCAGCCGTCCGTCATGCTTGTCTTGCAGCGCCGGCACATCCGGCGGCGGCGGCGGAGGAGGAGCGGCCAGCATATTGTCGAGGATCCACTTGCCCCGCTTCACCACCGACGTGTGGTTGCCATAGGAGGTGACGGTCAGGATGCTCGCCTGACCCAGCAATCCTCCCCGATGCGCGGACGGGTCCAGGCTGACGCGGCGCATGGCCGTGCCGTTGACGCCGCCTATGCCATAATGTTCGGCCAGCCGCTGGTTGAGGAACGTGTAGTCCGCGGCGATGAAGTCCAACAGGCTGCGGTTGGTCCGCAGGACATAGCTGAAGAACATCTCGGTCTCCCGCGCCATGGCGGTCCGCAGCCGCGTGTCGAATTTCGGAAAGACGGTGATGTCCGGCCGC
>JAHFPU010000186.1 GCA_023266635.1 Sphingobium sp. | reverse complement strand
GCGCGGGCAAAATCGCGGTTTATCGCGCGTTCCTGCGATGCCCCAGCCGCCGGGGATGCGCCGCCCGGTAGAGTGATCGTCGCCAGATAGCTGTGCGGCGCGCCAGCCAGCGCACTGGGCGAGAAGATCATGCCGAAGTTGAGGCCCATCGAATCCCAGTCGATTTCCCGCAGGCTGGCGATTCGCGCCGGGATCTCGACGCCGAGGACCGAGACGGTGAGGGTATCGCCGACCTTGAGCGAGAGGGCCTTGGCCGCGCGGATATCGACCGAGACGAGCGGCGGGCCGGCATAGTTCTTCGGCCACCAGGCGCCGTCGACGATTCGGTTACCGGCCGGGATCGTGTCAGCATAGGTCAGACCGCGATCGCCGCGCAGAATCCAAGCGTCGTCGGGGATGTTCTTCATGTCCGATACGCGCTGGTTGCGCACCGCGACGACGGGACCGCGCAGGGAGGGGACCGTGACGATCTCCGCGCCGGGCGCTTGGCCACGCACAAGGGCGCGGAAGCGATCGACGCCGTCATAGGGGATGTCGATCGCGAAAAAGCTGGGCGCTTTCTTCGGGATGCTGGTCGCCATCTGGCCCGACAGGTTGGTCTCCACCACAGCGAGCGTCGCGAAGAGCGAGAGGCCAAGGCCGAGCGCGATGACCAGGCGGCTGGTCTGCGCGCCGGGGCGATGGAGGTTGGCGAGGGTCAGGCGCGCCAGCGGATGACGGGGACGGGGCAGAAGCGCGGCAAAACGCTGGACGCCCGCGCCGATGAGGGTGAGCAGCGCCAGCAGGCCGATGGCTGCGGCGACGAACCATGCAGCCATGCGGGGTTCCTTGGCCGTCGCTATGGCGAGCGCGGCGATGGCGCAGGCGAGGAGGATGGCGATCGCCGTCGCGGCCCAGCCCGGACGGCGCGTCATGTCGAGATCGCCGCGGAACAGGGCTGTGGCTCGCACGCTGCGCGCGCGGGCAAGCGGCAGAATAGCGAACAGCATCGCCGTCAGCAGGCCATAGGCGGCGCTGGTGACGAGCGGTAGGGGATAGAGCGCCAGCTCCGGCGAGACGGGCAGCGCATCCCCGGCCACGGCGGTTATGACCTGCGGCAGGAGCGCGCCGACGATCAGGCCAGCGACGATCCCGCCCAGCGCGACGAGCAGGATCTGGAACAGATAGGTCAGGAAGATGGTGCGCGAGGATGCGCCGAGCACCTTCAGGGTGGCGATGGAGGAGCGCTTGCCGTCGAGATAGCTGGTGACGCCGTTGCCGACGCCTATGCCCGCGACGACCAGAGCGGTCAGGCCGACGAGGGACAGGAACTGGCCCATGCGCTCCAGAAAGCGCCGCGCGCCGGGCGCGCCGTTGCTGCGGTCGCGGCTTTCCCAGCGGGCGTCGGGCGAGGCGGCGTTGATTCGGGCGATGGCGGCCTGCGGGTCCGTGTCCCTTGGCAGGCGGATGCGATATTGGACATTATAGATGCTGCCCGGCTGGATCAGGCGGGTCGCCTGCAGGCTGTCCAGCGTGACGATAGCGGTTGGGCCGAAGGTGAAGCCGGAGCCGAGGCGATCGGGTTCGTCGGCGATGACACCTGCGACGCGGAACAGCCGTTCGCCGATTCGCACCTGCCCGCCGGGGCGGACGTGGAGACGGTCAGCAAGGGCATCGCCGATCGCGACTTCATCATGGCGCGGGCGATCGGCGATTGCGCCTTTCGCGAGGGTCAGGCGGCCGTAGAGGGGATAGGCGTTGTCTACTGCCTTCAGCTCCGACAGGATCGCATCGTTCCCGTCCGGGCGGGCGACCATGGCGCGCATGCGGACGATCTGGGAGACCTGCCCCTCATTGGCCATGGCGATGCGTTCTATCGTCGTCGCGGGGCGCTGGTTGAGGTCGAAGGCGATGTCGCCGCCCAATATCGCCTGCCCCTGCCCGGCCAGCGCGGCGTCGATCGCCGCACCGAGGCTGCCGACGCCCGCAAGCGCCGCGACGCCAAGGAACAGGCAGATGGCGAGCAGGCGCAGGCCCGAGAGGCCGCCGCGCAATTCCCGCACCGCCATGCGCAGGGCGAGCATCATGCGCGCCCGTCTCCAACGCTATCTCCGGCTTCGTCGCTGATGATGACGCCATCGCGCATGGTGACGATGCGGTCGCAGCGGCGGCTCAATGCCTCGTCATGGGTGATCATCACCAGCGTCGCGCCGGTTTCGCGCTGGCGGGTGAAAAGGAGGTCCATGATCGCCTCGCCGGTAGCGGCGTCGAGATTGCCGGTTGGCTCATCAGCGAACAGAAGGGCGGGACGCGGCGCGATGGCGCGGGCGATGGCGACGCGCTGCTGCTCGCCGCCCGACAGTTGTGCGGGATAATGGGACAGGCGATGGCCGAGACCCACGCTTGTCAGTTCCGCCTCCGCGCGGGCGAAGGCGTCGGTCGCGCCGTCCAGTTCCAGCGGAACCGCCACATTCTCTATCGCGGTCATGGTGGGCAGCAAATGGAAGGCCTGAAGCACGATGCCGATCCGGCCGCGCCGGGCCAGCGCAAGGCCGTCCTCATCCAGCGCGCCGAAATCCGCGCCCGCCACCCGGATGCTGCCGCCGGTTGCGCGTTCGAGGCCGGAGAGCACCGCCATTAGCGAGGATTTGCCCGAGCCAGAGGGGCCGAGAAGGGCCAGGCTTTCGCCCGAGGCGACGTCCAGACCGATGCCCTTCAATATGTCGACGCGCGCGGAGCCTTTTCCCAGCGACAGGGTGACATCGCGGGCTTCGATCACGATATGCGGGGAGGTCATCGGTTTTGGAGGCTTTCGGGTGCGGAACGATCAGGGTCTATATGGTGCAGTGCGGCGGGCTGTCCAAGGGATGCTCGCAATTGTGTTGCTGAGCGCCGCGCCGGCCATGGCGGCCGACAAGATGATCCTGGCGTTTGGCGACAGCCTGACGGCCGGATATGGCCTGAAACCCGCCGAAGCCTTCCCTGCGCAACTGGAGGCGTCGCTGCGCAGGGACAAGATAGCCGTGCGCGTGCAGAATGCAGGCGTGTCCGGCGACACCACGGCGCAGGCGCGGGCGCGGCTGGACTGGGTGTTGCGGTCGATGAAGCAGAGGCCGGACCTGGTGATCGTGCAACTGGGCGGGAACGACATGCTGCGCGGGATCGACCCGGCGCAGACGCGGGCAAATCTTTCGGCGATTTTGGCGGAGCTGAAAAAGCGCAAGATGCCGGTGTTGCTCGCCGGGATGCTCGCCGCGCCCAATCTGGGAAGCGATTATGGTAAGCGGTTCAACCCGATCTACCCGGCGCTGGCGAAGCAATATGGCGCGGGCCTTTATCCCTTTTTCCTCAAAGGCGTGACGGGCAATCCGGCGCTGCAGTTGCCCGACCATATGCATCCGACCGGCAAAGGTGTGGCCGTCGTTGTCCGGGGAATTTCGCCCAGCGTGAAGAAGGCGCTGGGGAAATAAGTTCATGTCCCGCGCAACAAAGCCCGGCGAGCCTCGTTAAGGGGCCATTCCCGCCAGCTTTGACAACGCATGAGAGCTTCATGACCGACACACTTTTGGCCCCCGCTCCTTCGCCCGATACGACCGCCGCGCAGAGTCCGGTCGCCCCCTATCCCGATATCCTGACACCCAAAGATTTCGAGTTTCCCGCCATCATGCTGAGCGGGCCGGTCGATTATAATATGTACGCGCATTTCCGGAACATGCTGTCGCAGTCGCCGCAGCAGGGGCTGGTCGCGGTGGAACTGTCCACGCTGGGCGGCGATCCGGAGGTCGCGCGCATGATGGGCGAGGATATCCGCTTCCACAGCGACATGCATCCCGAGCGGCGCCTCGTGTTCCTGGGCAAGACCGCCATCTATTCGGCCGGCGCGACCTTCATGAGCTTTTTCGCGCGGCAGAACCGGTATCTGACGCGCGGCACCCGGCTGATGATCCATGAGCGGATGCTGACCAAGACGCTGAATGTGCAGGGGCCGCTGACTACCTGCATCGCGTCCCTGCGGGCGACAATCAACGAGATCGAGGCGAGCATCGCGATCCAGAATGAGGGGTTCGCCAATCTGGTGGTCGGTTCCACGATCACGCTGGACGATGTGCTGCAGCGGGCGACGGAGAACTGGTATCTGGAGGCGCAGGAGGCGCTGAATCTGGGGCTGGTCGAGGCGGTGATTTGACCGCTTAGTGAGCGATCTTACAACCGTTCGGGCTGAGCCTGTCGAAGCCCTGTCCTGTTCTTGAGAAGAAGTGCAGCCCTTCGACAAGCTCAGGGCGAACGGGTGTGGGGGAAGCCGCTTAACTTTCAGATCGTCATCCCGGCGAAAGCCGGGACCCATCTTTCCCATGAGAATGACAGACCCGGAGGCGAGATGGGTTCCGGCTTTCGCCGGAATGACGATTGAGGGGCGGCTGCAGTAGTGCGGCACCGCATTTCTTTGTTGCATCGCAGCAGCGGATGCCGTTTGCTGGCGCAATGCTGAAAGCCGGTCTGCACCATCTCACCGCCTATAAATATAGTCGCCCGATCCGGCTGGGACCGCAGGTCATACGCCTGCGGCCCGCGCCGCATAGCCGGACCAAGATTCCCAATTATGCGCTGAAGATCGAGCCGCCCGAGCATTTCCTGAACTGGCAGCAGGACCCGCATGGCAATTGGCTGGCGCGGATCGTGTTTCCGGAGCCGGTCGACCGCTTCTCGATCGAGGTCGACCTGCTCGCCGATCTGGACGTGATCAATCCGTTCGACTTCTTCGTCGATCCTTATGCGGAGGAATATCCCTTCGCCTATGACGAGGGGCTGGCGGCGGATCTGGCCGCCTATCATGATGTCGAGCCGCAGGGGCCGTTGTTCGAGGCGCTGGTCGCTAGACATGCCGGGCATGAAGGCCGTACGATCGATTTTCTGGTCGAGATCAACTCCGCTCTGCAGCAGCAGATCGGCTATGTGATCCGCATGGAAAGCGGCGTGCAGACGCCGGAAGAGACGCTGGAGGTCGGCATCGGATCGTGCCGCGACAGCGCCTGGCTGCTGGTGCAGTTGCTGCGGCGGCTGGGCTTCGCGGCGCGGTTCGTGTCCGGCTATTCGATCCAGTTGGTGGCCGACGTCGAGCCGGTCGAGGGGCCGAAGGGTGTGACGCAGGACGTCGTTGACCTCCACGCCTGGGCGGAAGCCTATGTGCCGGGCGCGGGGTGGATCGCGCTGGATGCGACATCAGGCATGTTTGCGGGCGAGGGGCATATCCCGCT
>JAHFPU010000047.1 GCA_023266635.1 Sphingobium sp. | reverse complement strand
CTCGGCCGACAGCGTAAGCTGATCGCTCATTGCATGTCTCCAAAAGCTGGTTGGGTGTATTTGCCCGCCACGCCTCCAGGGATGACCATAACGGGACGCGGGGCCATTAGCGGGGGATGGCGGGAAAAGCAAGGGGCGAACCAATCCCCGTTCGTGTCGAGCGTAGTCGAGACACCGTGCGCATGTGTCTCGACTACGCTCGACACGAACGGATGTGGGGCAACCTCACCGATCGTTAAGCGTCGTCACGCTCGCAACCACGTCATGATGCTCGACCTTCTCCGGCCGGTCGAGCAGGAATCGGTCATCGTCCGGGTAATAGCGCGCCTTGTCCACGTCATCGCCGGCAAAACCCCTTATATCCTCCATCGCGCGCCACCAACTGAGCGTCGTCACCTCGCTAATTCCATCGCCCACATCGCGGAAGAGCATCTGGAACCCCAGATTGCCGGGGGTGGACCGGTAGTCGTCGCCACCGGTCCCGGCGATATAGGCGGCATAGGCCTCCCGGTCCGCCGTCCGGATGCGTCCGGTCCAGCGGCGCAGGATCATGCCTTCGCCCGCTCCGCAATATGCGCGTCGATGTTCCGGCCGAGCACTGTCATCGGCACATTGCCGCCCTTGACCACCGCGTCGTCGAACAGGCGCAGGTCGTATTTCGCGCCCAGCGCCGTCTTGGCCTTCTCGCGCAGGCGGACGATCTCGCTATGGCCGACCTTATAGCCGCAGGCCTGGCCCGGCCATGCGCAATAGCGGTCGACCTCACCCTGGACTTCCTCGACCGTGGAGCCGTTGGTGCTGACGAACCAGTCAATCGCCTGCGCGCGCGTCCAGCGTTTCGCGTGGAGGCCGGTGTCGACGACGAGGCGGCAGGCGCGGAAGCTGATGGACTGGAGATAGCCGAGCTTGCCGACCGTATCGCCCTCATAGACGCCCAGTTCGTCGGCAAGTTGTTCGGCATAGAGCGCCCAGCCTTCCGAATAGGCGTTGAAGGCGAGGAGCGAACGGACCAGCGGCAGCTTGAACGTATATTCGCCCTGCCAGACATGGCCGGGAATGCCCTCATGATAGCTGAGCGTTGGCAGCGACTGGCGCGGCCACATGCTCGTATCACGCAGGTTGATGTAATAATTACCCGGCACGGAGCCGTCCATCGTGCCCGGTCCGGCATAGCCGCCCGGCGCGCCGGCCTCGATCTCCACCGGCACACGCTTGACGATCAACCGCCCGGGGACGAGCGTCGCGAAGGCGCGGGGCAGGCGCGTGCGGATATCGGCGATGCGGCCGTTGATATAATCGAGGATCTGCTGACGCCCCGCATCGGTGTTGGGGAACAGATATTTGGGATCATTGCCGAGTGCGGTCATGCGCTCGCCGACCGTGCCCTTCGTCATGCCCAGGCTCTTGAGCAGGACATCCATCTGCGACTGGAGCGCCTTCAACTGCTCCTGCCCCATCTGGTGAACCTCGTCCGGGGATTTGGTTGTGGTCGTGCCCGCCTTCAGCGCCCAAGCATAATAGGCCTCGCCATCCTTCAGCTTCCACACGCCCGCACCATCGGTCGCCTTCATGCGGTGGGAGGCCAGTTCGTCCGCCTGCCGCTTGAGCGCGGGCGCTACCTTGTCGGTCACGATAGCCAGCGCCTTCGCGCCGTAGTCGCCGGGATAATCTTTGGCGCGCTTGGCGATGGACGTCACCGGCACCCACTGCGCAAGGGGTTGCGCCAACGCCCCCTGCTGTTGCTTCAATGTCTTGTCGAGCAGGAAGGCAGGCAGGATCACGCCGCGTGCGGCATCCGCCTTTAGCCGCGCTGTTTCGCCATCCAGATTGCGGGCGTAGCTTTCCAGCCGGGCAAGATAGGCGTCCGCGTCAGCGGCTTTCGCGATCTGGTGACTGCTGTCGAGAAAGTCTGGCGTCTCCACGAAGGCGCCGGTGTTCTGCGCCACGACATAAGGGGAGTTGCGATAGGACCAGTTGCTGTTGATCGCGGCCATGTCGCCGAACGGGAAAGCGTAGCCCTCCATCGCGGTCTCATGCGCGGTCCGCACGACGTCCACATCGGTGGCGGTCCCGGCGGAGAGCGCCTTGAGGTCGATGGCTTTCAACTTGTCCAGCCGGGTCATTGCGTGACTCTTCGCCGCCTCGACGCCTGCGGGCGTGCGGTCGAACAGTTTGGACTTGAGGGAGGCGCGCGCATCCTTGTCGATGCCGAGGCTCGTGGCGCTTTCGGGATAATCGGCGAGCATCTGCTCGGCCATGTCGGCAAGCGCCGCCTCGGCCTTCGCGTCGCTGGTTTGCGCGGCATCGGCGGGCAGGGTGGACAGCGCAAGGGTCGCGCCCGATGCGATCAGGAAATCGCGGCGGCTGGTGGTCGTGGGGGAGGTCATGGGGGGAGGTCTCCGGCTTTTATATGCCGGGGTTTATGGGCGCGGTGTCTCGCCTTGGCAACACGGACCGGCCCGAAGGCGCTTCAAGTCTTGGGCTTTTTCTTACGGCCGCTGATCTGGCGGGACAGTTCGAGACCGAATTCCTCGGCCAGCTTCTCGCGCACGCCGCCGCCCCGGATCAGCATACTGCCCCAGCCGGCATGGGCATTGATGACGTTGATGCGGAAACTGCCCATGGGCTGGCCGCTGCCAGCGTCGAATATCTCTACCATGCCGGCCAACTGGTCGTAGGAGCCCACGAGTATGGCCACTGCCGCATCAGCGGTTTTCAACGTGTCCAGCGTGATGCGCAGCTTCACCGCCCGGCCTTGCGCCAGACCCCATTCCTTCGTCACGTCGCGCATCACAAGCGGGAACATCTGTTTGAAGGGCAGGGTGGGATAATGCTCCTGCGCGGTTGGTCCCACCGGATAGCTGTTGACGTCGAGCGGAGCCAGGCCAGTCGCCGCCCGCTTATGGGCCGCCTTCGCGTCGCTCTCGCCTTGTTCTCGCCGGAACGCCTCGGCGAATACCAGATCCATGCCCGTGACGCGCACGCCCTGCGTCGCATCGAAGGTCAGCGGCGTTAATGGCGTGACCTGTTTGGCGGCGGCGGGCTGCGCGACGATCACGGCAAGGACAAGAAAGGCAAAACGGCGCATGCGGGGGTCTCCGATGGAACAGAGACGCCGTAGCTGCAGAAGGATGACGGACGGCTAGGGCAGATAGTTAAAACGACGCTACGCGGGGCCATGGGTCGGAGAATTCTTCCAGCGCGGAAGCCGCCCTACCCCGCGATCCGAGCGCCGCTATATCCGGTTGGCGTGTCCGCGATGATCAGATCGAGGATCGCCTGGGCGACCACTTCGGGTCCTTTCAGCGTTGCCGGGTCTTCGCCCGGAAAGGCCTTCGCGCGCATTGCTGTTCGGGTCGCGCCCGGGTTGACGATGTGCGTGCGGATGGCGGAGATATTCTTCATCTCCTCACCATAGCATTGCACCAATATTTCCAGCGCCGCCTTCGACGCGCCATAGGCGCCCCAATACGCCCGGGGTATCTGCCCGACCGTTGACGTCAGCGCCACGATCCGCGCATCCTTGCTTGACCGCAGCATTGGGTCGAAGGCCGCGATCAATGCCTGCTGCGCCGTCACGTTCAGCGTCATTAAGCGCGCAAATTCCTTCGCGTCGATGGCCGGGACGGCGGCCAGCGTGCCCAGCATTGCGGCGTTCAGCACGAGATAGTCCAGTGCCTGCCAGCGACCGCCGACCGCTCCAGCGAGCCGCCCGATGCTTTCGCCATCCGTGAGGTCGAGTGGCGCGATGGTCGCGCTGCCGCCAGCCTCGTGGATCGCTTCCTCGATCTCCTCCAGCGCGCCGCTGGTCCGTGCCGTCAGCACCACATGCGCGCCCGCCTTGCCCAACGCGAGAGCCGTTTGCGCGCCAATGCCTCGGCTTGCGCCGGTGACAAGCGCCAGCTTGCCGGAAAGGGGAAGGGTGTGAGTCATGATAATCCCGGGGCGAAAGGAGGCTGGTCAGACGACCCGTTCGGCCAGAAGCTCGAACTGGTTCTGCACCACGGCCTCATCCTGGTCGGTCAATGTGGTGGGATAGTCGCCCGTAAAGCAGGCGTCGCAATATTGCGGACGGATGTCGGCCCGCTTTGCTTCGCCCAACGCCTTGTAGAGGCCATCGATCGAGATGAAGGACAGGCTGTCGGCATGGATGAAATCCTGCATGCCGCCCACGTCCAGCTTATGGGCAAGCAGCTTGGTCCGCTCCGGCGTGTCGACACCATAGAAGCAGCTATGCTTGGTAGGGGGGCTGGCGATCCGCATATGGACCTCCGCAGCGCCGGCCTCGCGCATCATCTGCACGATCTTGAGCGAGGTAGTTCCGCGAACGATGCTGTCGTCGATCAGCACAATCCGCTTGCCCTCGATGAGGGCGCGGTTGGCGTTGTGCTTCAGCTTGACGCCCAGATGGCGGACCTTGTCGCCCGGCTGAATGAAGGTGCGGCCGACATAGTGCGAGCGGATGATGCCGAGTTCGAACGGGATGCCGGATTGTTGCGCGTAACCTATCGCCGCCGGCACGCCGCTGTCGGGCACGGGGATCACATAGTCCGCCTCGACCGGGTTCTCGATCGCCAGTTGTGCGCCGATAGCCTTGCGGGCGGAATAGACGCTCGTGCCGTCGATGATCGAATCGGGGCGGGAGAAATAGACCTGCTCGAAGATGCAAGGGCGGGCATGGGTGTCGCCGAACGGACGGTGGCTGCGCACTTCCCCGCTCGTGGTCACGATTACCAGCTCGCCAGGATCGATCGAGCGGACATAGTCCGCGCCGACAACGTCCAACGCCACAGTCTCGGACGCGAAGATCACCGAATCGCCCAGCTTGCCCATCACCAGCGGACGGATGCCCAGCGGGTCGCGGCAGGCGATCATGCCTTCGGGCGTCATGCAGATCAGCGAGTAGGCGCCTTCCACCTGCTTGAGCGCATCGATGAACTTGTCGAGCAACGTGCGGTAATTGGATGTCGCGACCAGATGGATGATGACTTCTGTGTCGGACGTCGACTGGAAGATCGATCCGCGCCGCACCAGTTCCCGGCGCAGCTTCATCGCGTTGGAGATGTTGCCGTTGTGCGCGATCGCGAATCCGCCCGAGGCAAGATCGGCATAGAGCGGCTGCACGTTGCGCAGGGATGTCTCGCCGGTGGTCGAATAGCGGACATGGCCGCATCCCGATCCGCCGGGCAGCGCGCGAATCACTTCGTCGCGATCGAAATTCCCGGCGACATGACCCATGGCCCTGTGCGTATGGAAATCATGCCCATCCCAACTGGTGATTCCCGCGGCCTCCTGGCCCCGGTGCTGGAGTGCATGAAGGCCAAGCGCGACCACAGCCGAAGCGGTCTCCACATTGGAAATGCCGAATATGCCGCATTCTTCGCGCAACTTATCGTCGTCGAATGGATGGGTGGTAAGCATGTGCCGAAAGGTCCGCTGCCAATCTGCGCCCCACGGGCGCCTGATGGGCGGCATATAGGCGCAGCTTTCTGATTTGTCGCCCTCTTGTCACAAAAAAGCGCCAGGCCGGTTTCAGCGCCTATGCATGGCGTCGTCATAAAGCATAGCTGGCCTTGGCTTTCCACCGGGGCTAAAGACGCCGAACAATGCACGCATTCGCGAATCCCGCACGGTTCCTGTCCATCGCCCGTCCGCTGACGCCCTGGCTGTTCTGGCCGGGCCTGTTGCTGCTTGCGGCTGGGTGTTTCGCCGGTCTGTTCTTCACCCCCGCCGATTATCTGCAGGGGGAGACTGTCCGTATTCTCTATATCCACGTCCCGGCCGCATGGCTGGGGATGAGCGGCTGGACGGGTATTGCGGTCGCCGGGATCTTCCAGATTGTATGGCGCCATCCGCTGGCGGCGGTGGCCGGTCGCGCGATCGCCGCGCCGGGCGCGCTGTTCACCGCGATATGCCTCATTTCCGGCGCCGTCTGGGGACGGCCGACCTGGGGAACCTATTGGCAATGGGATGGGCGGATGACGTCCATGCTGATCCTGTTTTTCCTCTATCTGGGCTATATCGCGCTCGCCAACGCCAGTGCGTCTTCGGGCGAGCAGGGCGGGGTCAGCCGGGTGACGGCGATCTTCGGTCTGGTCGGGGCGGTCAACATCCCGATCATCAACCGTTCGGTCGTCTGGTGGAACAGCCTGCATCAGGGGCCGAGCATCACGCTGACCGGCTCCAGCATCGCGCCGTCGCTGCTCTGGCCTCTCGGGCTGACCCTGCTTGGGTTCAGCCTGCTGTTCGGGGCGATCGTCCTGATGCGCATGCGCACGATCCTGGCCGAGACGCGCATAGAGGCTCGTATGCGCCGCATGGCGCGGGATTAGGCGAGTCATGAATCCCTGGCCCTTCGTTATCGTCGCTTATGGCGTCACCCTGCTTGGCACCGCCGGGCTGTGCCTGTGGAGTTGGCGCACTATGCGTTCGGCGGAGCGCCGCGCGGACCAGATCAAGCGGGACCGGGATTGATGGCGATGAAGGCGAAGCATCAGCGCCTGATCCTCGTGCTCGCGGCGCTTGCCGCGTTGATCGCGGCTGCCCTACTGGCCGCCTCCGCCCTCAAGGATGAAGCCGCATATTTCTACACGCCGAGCGACGCGAAGACCAAGGGCGTCGAACCGGGCAAGGCGATCCGCCTGGGCGGCATGGTCGTTAAGGGCAGCCTGCATCGCTTGCCGGATGGCGTCACCATTCGCTTCGACGTAACGGACAACAAAGCGATCGTTCCGGCGAAGTTTACGGGGATCGCACCCGATCTGTTTCGCGAAGGGTCCGGCGTGGTTGCGGAAGGGGCGTTCGATCCGAGCGGTACGTTTGTTGCTACAAACCTCCTCGCCAAGCATGACGAACGCTACATGCCCAGAGAGCTTGAAGGCATGACCTATGACGAGAAGAGCCACGAGTTGAGGAAGGCGAAGTGAGGGCGCGTTTTTATCCCCACGCCCGTCATGCTGAACTTGTTTCAGCATCCATGAGCGCTCCACATATGGTTCGCGCAACCTTGGAGCCAATGGATCCTGACTTTCGTCAGGATGACGATATCGGCGTTCGGACGCAATGATCGCCGAAGCCGGCCTTGTCGCGCTGTGGCTCGCCGCTGCGCTTGCCTTCCTTCAACTGGCGCTTGCTTGGTTCGGGCTTGTCGGGGGCAAGGATGAGTTGCTGGAGGCCATGCGGCCCGTCGCCGTTACCCAGGGGGTGCTGACCGGACTGTCCTTCCTGTTGCTGATCACCCTGTTCGTGCAGTCGGACATGTCGGTCGCGCTGGTCGCAACCAACAGCCATTCGATGAAGCCCTGGCTCTACAAGGTCGCCGGGACATGGGGAAACCATGAGGGCTCGATGCTCCTGTGGGTCACCGTCATGGGCGTCGCGGGCGGCGCCGTCGCCCTGTTCGAGCGCGCGCTGCGCCGGGATACGCATATGGCGACGCTAGGCGCGCAGGCGGCGATCAGCCTAGGCTTCTATGCTTTCCTGCTGTTCGCCTCCAATCCCTTCGCGCGGTTGGAGACCCCGCCGCCGGACGGGCAGGGGCTCAATCCGCTGCTGCAGGACCCCGGCCTCGCTTTCCATCCGCCGACGCTCTACGTCGGCTATGTCGGGCTTTCCGTGGCCTTCTCCTTCGCTGTTGGAGCATTGCTGACCCGCCGGGTCGATGCGGCCTTTGCCAAGGCGATGCGCCCCTGGGTGCTGGCCGCCTGGATCATGCTGACGCTCGGCATCACCGCGGGCAGCTACTGGGCCTATTATGAGCTGGGCTGGGGCGGCTGGTGGTTCTGGGACCCGGTCGAGAATGCGTCGCTGATGCCTTGGCTCGCCGCGACTGCCCTGCTGCACAGCGCCACGGTTCTTGCCACCCGCGATGCCTTGCGGGCCTGGACCATCATGCTGGCCGTGGTCGCCTTTTCCATGTCGATGGTCGGCACATTCCTTGTCCGGTCCGGCATCCTAACCAGTGTTCATGCTTTTGCCGTCGATCCGCAGCGGGGGACATTTATCCTGGGCCTCCTTGCCCTCTATATCGGCGGCGCGCTGGCGCTGTTCGCCTTGCGCATCGGCACTGTGCGAGAGGGACAGCAGTTTGAACTGGTCAGCCGGGAAACGACGCTGGTCATCAACAACCTGCTGCTCACGGTCATCCTCGGCCTCGTCCTCATCGGTACTCTTTATCCGCTGATGACCGAAGCGTTCGGGCATAAGGTATCCGTCGGGCCGCCCTATTTCGACCGGATCGTCGGCCCAATCACGCTCGTCCTGGTGATGTTCATGGCCGCCGGGCCGCTAACCCGCTGGCGCAAGGATCGGGCGAAGGCAGTCGGCACGCGCATGCTGGTTCCTGCGATAGTTTTGGTCGTTGCTTTCGTTGCATTGGGCGCGCTGGCATGGGGCCGCATGGGCATCCTGCCGTTCCTTGGCCTGACAGTCGCGGCGGCCGTCGCAGTTGGCAGCGTCGCGCCGCTTTGGAAGCGTAACCTTCGCCGCACGCCGCTTTTCAACTGGGGCATGGTGATCGCGCATCTGGGCTGCGCCGTCAGCCTTGCCGGCATGGCTTCGGACTCCGCTTTCACCGTGGAGAAGCTGGTGGCCGCAAAGCCGGGTGATACGATCAGCACGGCGGGCTGGACGCTGCATTTCGACCGGATCGTGCCCGTCGCTGGTGACAATTGGACGGCGCTTCAGGGCGATATGACGGTGTCGCGCGGCAATGGTGCAGCCGTTGCCATCCACCCGCAATCGCGCTTCTTCACCAATCCGCCGACCACTACGACGGAGGCTGCGCTGCTCACGCGCTGGGACGGCCAACTCTATGTCGTGCTGGGGCAGGAGGCGGAGCAGGGACGCTGGCAGATGCGGATATGGTGGAAGCCGTTCGTGACACTGATCTGGCTTGGCGGGATCATGATCGCCCTTGGCGGCGCGCTGGCGTTGCTGGGTCGTGAGCGGCGTGGCTGGGTCATGAAGATCCGCAAGAGGAGGGCGATGGCATGACGCGCACGCTGATCTGGCTTCCGCTACTGCTGTTTCTGGCGTTTTTTGGCCTGTTCGCCAGCGGGCTGCTGAAGCCTGACGATCATCTCATCAATTCGCGCCTCGTCGGCCAGCCGCTCCCGGCCTTCTCGCTGCCAGCCGCCGCAAGTGATCGACCGGCCCTCGACAGCACGGAGTTTGCCACCGGCAAGCCGCGCCTGCTCAATATCTTTGCAAGCTGGTGCGTGCCCTGCGCGGCGGAGGCGCCCCAGTTGCTGGCGCTAAAGCAAGCGGGTGTCGAGATCGATGCCATAGCCATTCGTGATGCGCGTCCGGATGTCGATCGCTTCCTCACCCGTTACGGCAATCCCTATACCCGCATCGGCCTTGATGCGCGCAGCACCGTCCAGATGGCGCTCGGCTCTTCCGGGGTCCCCGAAACCTTCGTGGTCGATGGCCGGGGCAAAATATTGCACCAGCATATCGGCGATATCCGCGCAGACGATGTGCCCGATATCCTGAAGATCGTGAAGGATGCGCGGTGAAACGGTTGCTGGCCCTTATTCTGCTGGTCTTTGCCGCGCCGGCGCTCGCGCAGACAGCGCTCCCGCCTGCGCCCTATGCCGACCGGCAACTTGACGATCCGGCGCTGGAGGCCAAGGCGCGCGATCTGATGACGACGATCCGCTGTCTGACTTGTCAGAGCCAGTCGATCGCCGACAGCAACGCCAGCCTGGCCGGCGACATGCGATCGGAAATCCGCCAGCGCATAGCGCAGGGTGAGGCGCCCGAACATATCCGCGCATGGCTTATCCAACGCTATGGTGATTGGGTCAGCTATGTCCCCACCGCCGCGCCGATCCTGTGGCCGCTCTGGGCTGCGCCGTTGGTGCTTCTCTTCCTGGGCGGGCTTCTGGTCCGTAGCCGCATTCGCAGGCGGCGGCGTTGATGGGCTGGGTTATCGCCACGGGTCTCGCGTTCCTTGCCGCTGCGGCAATCATCGGTATCGGCCGATTGCCGCGCGCAACATGGGAGTTGGTGGGCGCAGCGCTCATTCTGGGTCTGGCCGGCTATGCCTGGCAAGGCCGGCCCGGTTTGGCCGCCGCGCCGCGAGCCGCACAGGCGCAGGCCAGCGCTTTTGATGAAAAGGCGGCGGAGACGCGTCGGTCGATGGAGGACCGCTTTGGCAAGGCTGCGCAGTGGCTGGTCCTTTCGGATGGTCTCGCCCGGCAGGGCAAGACGCGGGAAGCCGCGAACGTGCTCGTTTCCGGTTTGCGGCAGAGCCCGGACGACCCCAATCTCTGGGCGGCGCTCGGCAATGCGCTGGTGGCGAATGGCAACGGCATCCTCTCGCCCTCAGCGGACTTTGCTTTTCGCCGCGCCATGACCCTCGATCCGGCAAAGCCGGCTGCGCCCTATTTCTATGGTATTGCGTTGATCCGATCCGGCCAACTCGAAGCCGCGCGCCCGGTCTGGGCCGGACTGGCGGCACAATTGCCGCCGAAAAGCGACCTGCGTGCCGAACTTGAGCAGAAGCTGATCGTCATCGATCGCCTGCTCGCCGCCGACCAATCGAAAGCGCCATAGTCCTTTCGAAACTCTCTCGAAACCGGACAGTCTTTAATGCGTTGTTCAGCTTTATTGCACCGCACTATGAGCCATGATAGGGCGCACGCGTTGCATCTCATCCGGTAGGTCTGGTCGGGGCGCGAAGGCAGGTAACACCAGCATGACAGCATCTCTGTCCGCATATGACCGACTCGGATAAGACCGCCCCCGTGGCGGCTGAGTCGGGGGATGGCGACCATGCTCATGCCACCGATGGTCATGCCCATGGCAAAGCGACGCTGAAGCTTGCCGTCGGAGCCATCGGCATCGTTTTCGGCGACATCGGCACCAGCCCGCTTTACGCCTTTCGAGAGACATTTGCGGGCCACCACAAGCTGACGCTGGACCCCGACCATATATTGGGCGTCATCAGCCTGATGTTCTGGTCCATGATGCTGGTCGTGACCCTGAAATATGTCACCACCATCATGCGTGCGGACAATAAGGGGGAGGGCGGCAGCCTGGCTCTGCTCGCTTTGATCAGCGGCCAGACGCGGACCAAGCGCTGGTCGTCCGGTATCATCCTGCTTGGCGTTTTCGCCACCGCTCTCTTCTATGGCGACTCCATGATCACGCCTGCGGTGTCGGTCCTCTCTGCCGTAGAAGGCCTGGCGGTCTATAACCGTGCGCTGGAACCGCTCATTTTGCCCGCAGCGGTCATAATCCTGTTGGGGCTATTCTGGATACAAAGCGCGGGCACCAATCGGGTCGCGACCCTGTTCGGCCCCATCATGCTCCTCTATTTCTGCACGATCGCGGCGCTTGGCCTGATCAGCATCTGGCATACGCCGGGCATTCTGCAGGCCTTCAATCCCTATTGGGCTTTCATGTTCTTCGTCACCAGCCCGTTGCCGGCTTTCCTGGCGCTGGGCGCGGTCGTGCTGGCGGTGACGGGCGCGGAGGCGCTTTATGCCGACATGGGGCATTTCGGTCGCAATCCGATCCGCGTGTCGTGGCTGTTCTTCGTGCTGCCCGCGCTCATGTGCAACTATATGGGGCAGGGGGCCTTGTTGTTCCGCGAGGGCGCGTCGGCGCTTCACAGCCCCTTCTACAATCTCGCGCCGCAATCGCTGCAGTTGCCCCTGATCGCGCTTGCCACGATGGCGGCGATCATCGCGTCGCAGGCGGTGATTTCCGGCGCTTTCTCCGTCACGCAACAAGCGATCCAGCTGGGCTTCATGCCGCGCCTGCGCATCTCCCATACCAGCGCCTCTACGGCCGGGCAGATTTATATCCCGCTGATCAACTGGGGCCTGATGGTCATGGTGATCCTGCTGGTGCTGAGCTTCCGCACCTCGTCCAACCTGACGGCCGCCTATGGCATCGCCGTTACCGGCGCGATGTTCATCGACAATGTCCTGCTGACCGTTTTGGTCTTCAAGCTATGGAAATGGCACTGGGCGGGAGCAGTGGCGTTGCTCAGCGTCTTCTATATCGTCGACGGGGCCTATTTGGCGGCGAACCTCACCAAGATACCCGATGGCGGCTGGTTCCCGCTGTTCATCGGCTTCATCGTCTTCACGCTCCTCACTACCTGGTCGCGCGGCCGCAAATTGATGATCGAACGGATGCGGGAGTCGGCCATGCCGATCCCGGTATTCGTCGCCTCGGCCGCCAACAGCGCGGTCCGCGTGCCTGGCACGGCGGTGTTCATGACGTCGACGCCAGACGGTGTCCCGCATGCGCTGCTCCACAATCTGAAGCACAACAAGGTTCTCCACGAACGGGTGATCCTGCTGACCGTCAAGATCATGGACGTTCCCGCCGTCGAGCAGGATAATCGCTGCAAGCTGGAGGATCTCGGCCGGGGCTTCTTCCGCCTCGTCCTCTATTATGGCTTCATGCAGGAGCCGGACGTGCCCGCCGCCCTCAAGACCATCACGGGATGTGGCCAGTCTTTCAAGATGATGGACACCAGCTTCTTCCTGGCGCGGCAGACGCTGTTGCCCTCGGCGCGTCCCGGCATGCCGATCTGGCGGGAAAAGCTGTTCGCCTGGATGCTCCGCAACGCGGAAAGCGCGATGGAGTTCTTCCGATTGCCGACGAACCGCGTCGTCGAACTGGGCAGCCAGGTCGAGATTTAGCGCCAGAAATTACGTCGGTTTTGGGCCTTTTTCTCTCTATCGATGGATGGAATTTCTTCACGCTTCCGCTCTATCGCGTCCGGAGAATATCGGGGGGACGGGCGATGAAGAGATTTATGCGGCTATGGTCGACCACGGCCTGCGCGGCGCTGCTGCTGTCGGGATGCGGTGGCGATTCGGGGAATATTGGCGACTATCCGGGCGGCTCCATATCCACTCCCGCGCCTGCGCCAACCCCCACACCCACCGCCGGCTGCTCGGTCCGCGAGCGCCAGAATTGGGCGGCCGACCAGATGCGCGAATGGTATCTATTCCCTGAGACGCTGCCGACCACTCTCGACCCCTCGGGATATTCGACAGTGGACGCCTATATCGACGCGTTGACGGCAAATGCGCGAGGGCTGGGGAAGGACCGCTATTTCACCTATCTGACCTCCATCGCGGAGGAGAACGCCTATTACAGTTCCGGCTCAAGCGCGGGGCTTGGCCTGCGTCTTGCGACGGATTCGACGCAACGGCGCGTTTTCGTGACGGAGGCGTTTGAGGGCGGTCCGGGTCTTGCTGCGGGTATCGATCGCGGCGCGGAGATCATGGCGATCGGCACAACATCGGCCAATATGCGCACCGTCAGCGCCATTACAGGCAGCGAAGGGCTGGATGGCGTAACCAATGCGCTGGGTCCCGACACAACGGGAACTACGCGCATCCTGCGGATTGACGATGCGTCGGGGACGCGGGATGTCAGCGTGACCAAGCGGGACTTCGACATTACCCCGGTGTCCAACCGCTATGGCGCGCAGATCCTGACCGATAGCGGCCGCCAGGTCGGATATGTCAACCTAAGGACGTTCATCACGACTGCGGGACCCGCCCTAAGGGACGCCTTTGCGCGTTTCCGGTCGCAGGGCGTCACCGACGTGATTGTCGATCTCCGCTACAATGGCGGCGGTCTGGTATCTGTCGCGACGCTTCTTGGCGATCTGCTGGGAGGCGGGCGGTCCACTTCGGACGTGTTGACGCGCACTACCTTCAGGCCTGAAAAGGCTTCGGAAAATGAGACGCGCTATTTCGCTTTGCAGCCGGAATCCATAGCGCCGACGCGCATTGCTTTTATAGGCATGCGCGGCACGGCCTCTGCGAGCGAGTTGGTGATCAACAGCTTCATACCCTATCTGAACGCAAATGCGGGCCTGATTGGCACGAACACGTACGGCAAACCGGTCGGGCAAATCGCGCTGGATCGCTCCGCCTGTGACGACCGGCTGCGCGTGGTCGCATTCGCCACCCAGAATAGCGCGGGCAATTCGAACTATTTCGGCGGACTTGCCGGTTCCGTTCAGGCCAGCTGCCAGGCGCCGGACGACATCGGCTATCAGCTTGGCGATCCGCGCGAAGCATCGACCCGCCAGGCGCTCGATTTCCTCGCGGGGGCGTCATGCACGCCGATCTCGGGCACAGTGTCGAGCCAGTCTGTCAATCAGCAGCGCCGCGACCTGCTGACGCCGCAACGGCCGGGAACCGCGCAGCGTGAGGTGCCGGGCCTGTTCTAAAAGCGGCGACTCAGGTGACGGCGTCTAGCAATGCCTGCAGCACGGGGTCGGATTCGTCGGCCAGTTCGAGCATCGCTTTGTGAGGATCGCCCGCCAGGCCAAGTACCTTGGCAAAAGCGGG
Source organism: Sphingobium sp. (assembly GCA_023266635.1). GTDB lineage: Bacteria > Pseudomonadota > Alphaproteobacteria > Sphingomonadales > Sphingomonadaceae > Sphingobium. The sequence goes on along the minus strand of JAHFPU010000047.1, from coordinate 3,863 downwards.
TTCGGTCTTCATGCCGGCGTGACGATGGCGCATAATGGCATCGCGGAAGGATGAGGGGGCGAGCGCAAGCAAACGGCGCTCCACCGCGAAATGACACCACCCTGATTGGCGTTCGACCGGCTCGGACGACCCGAAAATCTCGATCGGCCAGCTATCGTGGATGAAGCTGGCTATGACGGGCTGTGGTTGCGCAAGCCATTGATACAGGGTGAAGTCTGGCTTGCTGCCAAAGTGGCGCCACAACAACGCGGAAAAACTGTCTGCGTCCCGAATTTGGCAGACAATGTCGATGTCGCTGCCCTCAACGGCTAGATCCAGGGGCAGGGTGCCGACAACCTGCGGATGGAATTCCGCCAGCAGGTCGAGCACGGCCGATCGGCGCAATGCCTCTTCCCAGGTCACGGTTGGCGGCATGCGGCCAAGGCCTCCAGAGAGCGAGGCGAAAAGGAACGCGACGATCCTGCGCCGAGTCCCTCTATATCGCCATCAGGGGAGGTTAGAAACGCTCGCCGACCATTTCCTCGCTCTTTGCCCACAACGCCTTGGCGCGTTCCGCATCCAGAGCATAGGACCGCACGCCAGCGCTTACTGAGCTGTTAAGGTCATCAGTCACTTCCGCAACATGGCAATCCTCGCAATAGCGTCCGGCGACGTCTTCGATAGGCGCTACCACGCCCGCCCAAACTGAGGTTGCCGCCCCTTGAGGGACGGTTTTCCACTGGAACGGCGGTTTGCCTTCTGCGGCCGCTTGGGCATCGATGGTGGCAATCAACTGCGCCAGATCTTCCGCACTCATATGGCGACCAAGTTCGGTATTTATCCCGCCCGGATGAACCGCCGTGGCGCGTACACCGCGATCTTTGTGCCGCCGGTCGAACTCAACGGCGAACAGGACGTTTGCGGTTTTCGACCGGCCATAGGCGACAAATGGCTCGTAGGGCGTACGTTCGAAATTGGGATCATCGAGGTCGACGTCCGCGAAGCGATGGCCGGATGACGCCAAGTTTACCAGCCGCGACCCCGGAGCCATCAGGGAGGCTATGCTGTTGACGAGCACGAAATGCCCCAGATGGTTGGTGCCGAACTGCGTTTCGAAGCCATCCGTTGTCTTGCCCTGCGGCGGGGCCATGACACCCGCATTGGCGATAATGAGATCGAAGGGACGACCCTCCGCCACAAGTGCATCCGCGCAGGCCCGCACGCTGGCGAGAGACGCAAGATTGAGTTCAATCAGGTCCAGTTCGCCGCCGTTGGCGGCCTCCGCCCGCACCTGTTCCGTTGCCGCATCCGCCTTTTTCAGATCGCGGGCTGCGCCGACCACCTGAGCGCCACGCGCGACAAGGCTGCGCGCCGTCTCGACGCCAAGTCCGGCCGAAACGCCAGTAACCAGGATTCGCTTGTCGCTAAGATCGATATTTCCAAGGACGTCGTCTGTGGTCGATGTACCGTTAAAAATTGTCATGGTGATCATATCCTCGGTTAAGAGCGCGCTGGTCTATCCGCCAACAATGTTGCCGAAAGAAACCTATGGGTATAAAGGGAGGAACTCTCCGTTTAGTATATACGGAGCCATCCTCCGTTTATCAAGAGATCGTGGATAGTGGTTGAGAAAAGGGATCCGTCGGGCGAACGCAAGATACGCGCCGACGCCGCACGCAACCGGCAATCCCTGCTTGCCGCCGCTAAATGGGTTTTCGCGGAAAAGGGATCGGACGCCAGCCTTGATGAAATCGCGCGGGCGGCGGATGTCGGTATCGGCACGCTCTATCGCCATTTTCCTACCCGTGATGCCCTGATTGAGGCCGTGTATCGGCATGAGACGCAAAATCTGGCGGATGCCGCGGCCCGCCTTGCGGATGAACATCCGCCTGTAGAGGCTCTACGCGCCTGGATGAAGCTGTTTGTCGATCATATGGCAACCAAACAGATGATGGCCGAAGCGCTTGACGCGCTCGTTGGTGGGGCATCCGATCTCTACGCGGCCTCAACCCATCAGATGAAGGACGCGATCGGGATGCTGATCAACCGCGCTGTCGCCGATGGGAGCATCGATCCGGAGATTGCTCCGTTTGATCTTCTGCGCGCTGTGGCCGGCGTTGCCTATGTAGGGGCCGAATCCAATTGGCAGGAGAGCGCGAACCGGCTTGTGGACATACTGATTGCCGGTTTGCGCACGTCTGGAGACAATCGGCGTTAAGGGCGGGTCGTCAGTTGATACTGACCTTGGCCGCCGAATATTCCACTGCAAGCTGTTCCACGAATTGTGCAACCGGTTGGCTTCGCGTGACGGCGCCAATACCTTGTCCGGACCCCCAGATATCTTTCCAGGCCTTTGCCGCCTGATTTCCGCCGGAACCAAAGTTCATCTTGCTGGGATCGCTCTCGGGCAAATTGTCCGGATCAAGCCCGGCCGCAACGATCGACGCACGCAGGTAATTGCCGTGGATGCCGGTAAACAGGTTTGTGTAGACGATGTCGCTTGCCTGCCCAGCGACGATTGCCTGTTTATAGTCCTCGATTGCGCGCGCCTCCTTTGTCGCGATGAAGGCGCTGCCGATATAGGCGAGATCCGCACCCAGCGCCTTGGCCGCAAGGATCGACCGCCCATGCGCGATCGCGCCTGACAGCGCCACCGGTCCGTCGAACCATGACCTAATGTCTTGCATGAACGCAAAGGGTGACAGCATTCCGGCATGTCCCCCAGCGCCCGCCGCAACCGCTATCAAGCCATCCGCGCCTTTTTCCACCGCCTTACGCGCAAAACGGTCGTTGATGACGTCATGAAAGACCACGCCGCCCCAGCCATGTGCAGCCTGGTTTACATCTTCCCTCGCGCCAAGCGAGGTGATGAGGATCGGCACATGGCGCGCGGCGCAGGTCGCCATGTCTTCATCCAGCCGGTTGTTGGATTTATGGACGATCTGGTTGACGGCAAATGGCGCGGCGGGATTGTCGGGATTCTCCCTGTCCCACGCCGCCAGTTCTTCGCCAATCTGATGCAGCCACTCGTCGAGTTGGCTCTGTGGGCGGGCGTTGAGCGCGGGAAAGCTGCCGACGATCCCTGCCTTGCACTGGGCAATAACCAGTTCCGGCCCCGACACCAGGAACATGGGCGATCCCATGACCGGCAGACGCAGGCGATCGAACAGGGGGGAAGGCAAAGGCATGTCGCGGCGGTCCAATCCATCATTCTCGCGCAGGCTTCAGCCGGGCGCTGGAATGATGGCTTGAAGAAAGCGAAGCCCCGGGTAAACCCTTATTTACGCCTTGCGGCCAGCCCGTTGGCGGCCGAAAGCACGGCTTGCACCGATGCCGTAGCGACATCGCAGTCCATGCCAACGCCAAAAATCGTTTGCCCGTCCGGCGTGCGGCACTCGACATAGGCGGCCGCATGCACATCCGTGCCCGCGCCGATCGCATGTTCGCTATAATCCGCGACTTCCAGTTCGAGTCCCAGCTCATCGCGCAACGCCGCCAGCACGCCGGATATGAGGCCATTGCCGCGCCCGGATATGCTGCGCTCGCCGCCTTCGAAACCGATCTTGCCGACGAATACGCGATCGCCGGCCGGGCCGGTCTCATGATAATCGACCAGCGTGTAGGGCTGCTCTCCACCGATGCGGTAATGCTGCCCGAACGCTTCCCAGATATCGGCGGCGCCCAGTTCCCGGCTGGTGCTGTCCGCCAGTTCCTGCACGACGCGGCTGAAATCGGCCTGCATGCGCTTGGGCATCTTGAGGCCCTTGTCCTGCTGCAGCACCCAAGCGACGCCGCCCTTGCCGGACTGCGAATTGACGCGGATTACCGCCTCATAATCGCGGCCGAGGTCCTTGGGATCGATGGGCAGATAGGGAACGTCCCAC
>JAHFPU010000185.1 GCA_023266635.1 Sphingobium sp. | reverse complement strand
TTTGCCGAGGATGTGGTGCTGATGAAGGCGGTCGGCATCAACCCGGTCGTCGTCCATGGCGGCGGGCCGCAGATCGGCGCGATGCTCAAGCAGCTTGGCGTGGAAAGCAGCTTCGTCGATGGCCTGCGCGTGACGGATGCGGAGACGGCCAAGGTCGCCGAGATGGTTCTGTCCGGGGCCATCAACAAGGAACTGGTCAACTGGATCGGCCAGGCGGGCGGACGCGCTGTCGGCATATCGGGCAAGGATGACGGCTTCGTCACTGCGACCAAGGTGCTGCGGACCCGCAAGGACCCTGACAGCAACATCGAACAGGCGGTCGATCTTGGCTTCGTCGGTGAACCGTCGAAGGTCGACCGGACCCTTCTGGACACGATCAGCGGGGCGGGGATGATCCCGGTCATCGCCCCGATCGCCATCGGTGAGGACGGCAGCACCTATAATATCAACGCCGACACCATGGCGGGGTCGATCGCGGCGGCTTTGGGCGCGGCGCGCCTGTTCCTGCTGACCGACGTGCCGGGCGTTCTCGACAAGAGCGGGGAACTGCTTTCCGATCTCGATCCGGCGAAGATCGTCGGGCTTCAGGCCGACGGAACTATATCAGGCGGTATGATACCGAAGCTGGAAACCTGCCTTAACGCGGTGCAGGGCGGGGTGGACGCCGCCGTCATCCTGGACGGTCGGGTGCCGCATGCGATGCTGCTGGAAATCTTCACCCGGCGCGGCGCAGGTACGCTGGTGCATCTGTAACGGCTGTTCACAGAAAATCACACGTCCCGCGCTTGTCCCGGCGCCTCCTGCTCGGGTAGAGAGGGACAGGGCCTTACGGTCCGCCAATCGGAGTTCGCATGGCTTACGCGCTGTATCAGATCATCGTCATCCTGCTGGACGTCTTGTGGTGGATCATCATCATTCAGGCGATTTTGAGCTGGCTGATCGCGTTCAACGTGATCAACACCTATAATGATTTCGTGCGGAACATCATGTACGCGCTGGATCGCATGACGCAGCCCATATACCGGCCGATACGACGGATCATGCCGGACCTTGGCGCGCTGGATCTCTCGCCGATGGTGGTCCTGCTCGCCATCCTCATCATCCGGCAGGCGATCCTGCCGCCGCTTTTTTCCTCGCTGGTGTAATCCCGCCGCTTTGCAGGCACGGGGATCACAGTGCGGGTCAATGCGTTGACAGCCCGGCGCGAAACATTGACGGATAGGCCATGACCATCGGCAAGATCATTGACGGAAAGCTGTTCGCGGCCGGTCTGCGTCTGCAGGTTGCCGACGCCGTCGTCCGCTTTGCCGACGCAGCCGGGCGAAAGCCTGGTCTTGCGGTCGTACTCGTCGGTGAGGACCCGGCCAGCGCCGTCTATGTCCGCAGCAAAGGCAAGATGACGGTCGAGGCCGGCATGGAAAGCTTCGAGTTCAAGCGGCCTGAGACGATCGGTCAGGAAGACCTGCTCGACCTGATCGAGGAACTGAACGAGGATGATCGCGTCGACGGCATCCTCGTCCAGCTGCCTTTGCCCGGCCATATCAACGAAGCCGCCGTCATCGCCGCGATCGATCCCGCCAAGGATGTCGACGGTTTTCATATCGCCAATGTCGGCAAGCTGGCCGTAGGGGAGCAGACGCTTGTGCCCTGCACGCCTCTCGGCTGCCTGATGCTGCTGAAGGACGAGCTTGGCGACCTGTCGGGGCTGGAGGCGGTAGTCATCGGCCGCTCGAACATCGTCGGCAAGCCGATGGCGCAGCTTCTGCTGCAGGAAAGCTGCACTGTGACCCTGGCGCACAGCCGCACGAAGGACCTCGCCTCGGTCGTCCACCGCGCCGATATCGTTGTCGCCGCCGTCGGCCGTCCGGAAATGGTGAAGGGCGAATGGATCAAGCCCGGTGCGACCGTCATCGACGTCGGCATTAACCGCGTGCCCGCGCTTGAGGAGGGCAAGACCCGCCTTGTCGGCGATGTCGCCACGGCGGAGGCGATCAGCCACGTCCGGGCCATCACGCCGGTTCCCGGTGGGGTAGGGCCGATGACCATCGCTGTTCTCCTGCGCAACACGCTGGTCGCCGCCTGCGCACGCGCCGGTCTGCCAAGGCCGGACGGGCTTTGATCGAACTCTTCATCTCGGCCTTCGTCACCTTGTTCGTGGTGATCGACCCGCCGGGATGCGCGCCCATCTACGCCAGCATGACTACCGGGGCGAACAATGCCCAGCGCCGGTCGATGGCCCTCCGTGCCGTGGTCATCGCGACCTTCATCCTCCTGATCTTCGCCCTGTGGGGCAAACAGGTGCTGGGCGTTCTGGGCATTCAGCTCGACAGCTTCCGCATTGCGGGCGGCATCATGCTCTTCCTGATCGCGATGGACATGGTGTTCGAGAAACGCACCCAGCGTCGCGAGGACCGCGCGCAGAAGATCGCCGAAACGCCCGAGGTGGAGGACGTCTCCGTCTTCCCCATGGCCATGCCGATGATCGCGGGGCCAGGCTCCATCGCCACCGTCATGCTGCTGATGGCCCGCGCGGACGGCATCACGGAACGCCTCGCCGTTATCGCCGCCCTTGCCGCCGTCCTCATCCTGATGCTCGGCGCGCTGCTCGCCGCCGGTCCGCTCATGAAGCTGCTCGGTCAGCGCATAGAGGCGGTCATCACGCGCCTCTTGGGCGTTTTGCTTGCGGCTCTGGCCGCACAATTCGTGATCGATGGGCTGAAGGCGAGTTTCTGAAGGTCGTCGATCCGGCCTGACGACGCATGCGGAAAATCCAACGAAGTTGCGGAAGTTGCGGGTTGCCAGCGGTTCCGCAACTTCGCGCGGAGGCAGTCGTCCGTCGAGTGTAACCCGATAGCTTTGCTGCGTTTTTGTTTGAGCCATTGCCGCAGGATATCGTCAGGGGGAGCGTGTAGGACAGTGTTGACCCGTCCATCACACTTTCCCGCTATAGTCGACCCATGCAGCAAACGCCCAAGCCGGAGAAAATCTCATGAACCGCCGCATGTTCTTGGCGCGGGTGGCGCTATCCATGACCGTCCTTTCCAATGTGATGGCTTGTGATGTGTTGCCCAAGCGGCTTCCGACCTATCGCTACCGCCTGACAGTAGAGGTGCAGACACCTGAGGGGATAAAGGCTGGTTCCAGCGTCATCGAGGTCTATTCATCGATCGAAAGCAGCCTCAATATCGATAATCCGAGAGGTCTAATCATGTCGGCGCGCGGTGAAGCGGTTGCGGTCGACCTGCCAGGTGGGCAGACTCTATTCGCGCTCCTGTCTGGAATCTGGAGTAATGCGAGTCCCGAGCGCAATGCTCAGGCATTATTAAGGGGTCGGTACAGCAACTCTTATGAAGAAACCCATGCCAAACTGATCGGGCATAAGGACGTGGTCGAATTGCAGCCGCCAAATTATCCAATGCTTGTGAGATTTCGGGATGTTCACGATCCCCGCACCATTGAGAGGGTCGCTCCTGATAACCTAACCGTTTTCGGACACGGCATCCGACTGCTTAAAGTTACGGTACAAATCACCCCCGCTCCTGTCACATCTGGAATAGAGCGAAGGTTTGGATGGTGGGCGAAATACAAAGACCGGCACTTTGACGGAACATCGACAGTGGTGGAGGACATGACCTCCAAGGACCTGCGCGCTCATATAACGTCCTGCTCGTTCAGCACTGAATGCAATCGCAGCTAATCCGTGATCGGTAGTTCCACTGTTCGTGGCTTTCGCCGCAATACCCAGCATCTTCTGCCCGGACTGCACCACACCCGTTCGTTTCGAGCTTGTCGAGAAACCGGTGCGAGGCTTCTCGACTTCGCTCGAAGCGAACGGGTGTGGGGAACGGGAAACGCCTAAGAGTAGCGAATATTACCCCCGCAGATCACCCTCCGTAACCGGCACGATCTTGATCTCCACCCGGCGGTTCGCGGCCTTGCCGGCCTCTGTCGCGTTCGTCGCGATCGGCTGGGTCTCGCCATAGCCGCGCGTCGCCATGCGCGCCGACTGCACGCCATGCTGGTTCAGATAGGTCGCGACCGACTGCGCCCTCCGCTCCGACAGCATCTGGTTGTATGAATCGGACCCGTCGCTGTCGGTATGGCCATAGACATCGATATAGGTCTTGGGGAACTCGGCCAGCGTTGACGCCACCTCGTTCAGCGTCGGCTGGAACTGCGCCATCACGTCGGCCTTGTCATAGGCGAAGGTGATGCCGGACGGCATGCGCAGCAGCAGATTGTCGCCGTCGCGCTCTACGTCCACGCCGGTGCCTGCCGTCCGCTCGCGCAGCTTGCGCTCCTGCGCGTCCATGTAGGAGCCGATGCCGGCCCCCGCGACTGCGCCAATGCCCGCGCCCAGAATCTTCTCCGTCCGGTCGCGCCGTCCGCCGACCAGATCGCCCAGCAGATAGCCGCCAAGCGCGCCGCCGATGCCGCCGATCGCCGCCTTCGATACCGTACGCTGGCCGGTTTCCGGGTCTGTCGTGCAGGCGGCGGTCGCAAACAGCGTTCCGATGCACAGCGCTCCAACCAGTTTCTGCCGAGCTTTCATTGCGGTATCTCCCATATTTCGTAACGACTTGCGGCCACACGGACCCTGCGTACCAAGCGTGTTGCGCAACAGTTTGTTCCACAGCCGAATTGAACGAGTGATGATTGAGCTGTTGTGAAATTGACAGATTCCCGGCATGAGGGCCGAAGACCGCCATGGCCGAACCTCCTCCACTGACCCCTTTTCCCTGGGCCGACCTGCTCATCATTCTGGCACTGGTCGCGCTCAACGGCGTGTTCGCCATGTCCGAACTCGCCATCGTCTCGGCGCGTAAACCGCGGCTTCAGGCGATGGAGAAGGCTGGCAAGCGCGGGGCAAAGGCGGCGCTGGAGCTGGGCGCGGACCCGGGCAAGTTCCTCTCGACAGTCCAGATCGGCATCACTCTCATCGGCATCTTGGCGGGCGCTTATTCCGGCGCAAGTCTGGGCGGACCGACCGGCGAGCGCCTCGCTGCCCTTGGCGTCGATCGGGAACTGGCGCAATCGCTGGGCTTCGCGATCGTCATCGGCATCACGACTTATGCCTCGCTTATCATCGGCGAACTGGTGCCAAAGCAGTTCGCCCTGCGATCGCCCGAGCCGATCGCTGCGATCGTCGCGCTGCCGATGCAGTGGATCGCGCGCGTGACCGCACCGCTCGGCTGGTTGCTCAACGGGTCGAGCGCGCTGATCTTCCGCCTGCTGGGCATGACCCGCGAATCCGAAAATCATGTCACGGCCGAGGAATTGCACCTGATCGTCGCGGAGGCGAGCAAGTC
>JAHFPU010000184.1 GCA_023266635.1 Sphingobium sp. | reverse complement strand
GTCGAGGAAGAGTTCGCGCATATGAAGACGCTGGGCATCGATCCGCCCGTCGCCGAGCTGGCGCGCATCCGCACATACTTCGCCGATCCGGCCTATGAGACCGGCCTGTCCGACGCTGTCGATCGTTCCGATCCCGACTTCGCCCTGTGGCTCGACCAGAATGTCGTGACCCACAAGCAGCCGGGCTATGCGATCGTCAATATCAGCCTGAAGCCGGTGGGCGGCATTCCGGGCGACGCATCGGCTGACCAGATCGAGCTGATCGCCGACCTCACAGAGCGTTATTCGCTGGACGAGGTGCGCGTCACCCATGCGCAGAATATCGTCCTGCCCTATGTGAAGAAGGCGGACCTCTACGCCCTTTGGCAGCAGCTGGACGAGGCGGGTCTGGGCGAGTCCAACCTCAATCTCATCACCGACATGATCGCCTGCCCCGGCCTCGACTATTGCAGCCTGGCCAATGCGCGCGCGATTCCCGTGGCGCAGAAGATCGCCGACCGCTTCGCCGACCCGGCGCGGCAGCGGGACCTAGGCGAGCTGAAGCTGAAGATCTCCGGCTGCATCAATGCCTGCGGCCATCATCATGCCGGGCATATCGGCATCCTTGGCGTCGACCGGAAGGGCGTGGAGAATTACCAGCTCCTGCTCGGCGGATCGGGCGCGGAGGATGCAAGCATCGGCACGATCACCGGCCCCGGCTTCGGCGAGGACGGCGTGGTCGACGCGATCGAGAAGGTCACCAACCTCTATGTGGCGGAGCGGCAGGAGGGCGAGCGGTTCCTCGACACCTATCGCCGCCTTGGCATGAAGCCCTTCAAGGAGGCGATCTATGGCTGAGTTCCTGTCCTTCCGCACTGGCGAAGCCGCGCAGGAGCCGGCTGTCACCGTAGAGGCCTTCACCGGCCAGACCAACGCCACCGCCGTCCGCATCGAGCCGGGCGAGGATGCGCGCGCCTTGCTCCCCCATATCGACCGCCTGTCGCTGGTAGAGGTGAACTTTCCCGCGTTCGGCGACGGGCGCGGCTATTCGGCGGCGCGCATCCTGCGTGAGGCGGGCTATGAAGGCGAGCTGCGCGCGGTGGGCGATGTGCTGGTAGACCAACTGACGGCCATGCGCCGCTGCGGCTTCGATGCGTTCAAGCCCAACCATCCGCTCGACGACGCCGTCGTGAAGACGTCGCTGGAGCGGTACGACGACGTGTATCAGAAGACTATCGATGGCCGTGCGCCCGTGTGGGCAAAGCGGCATCCGGAGAAAATCCATGGCTGAAGCCATTGCCCGCAAGCGTGACGTGATCGACGCCCGCCCCGCCTTTACCCAGGCGGACGCGGATGCGCTGAACGCACGCTTCGTGGGCGTAGAGACCTTGCCGATGCTGCGCACCCTCTTTGCTGAGGGCATGCTGGGTAATGTGGCGACCGTATCGTCCTTCGGCACGGAGAGCGCGGTGCTGCTGCACCTGATCGCGCAGGCGGACCCGTCGGTGCCGGTGATCTTCGTCGATACGCTCAAGATGTTTCCGGAGACGCTGGATTATCGCGACACGCTGGTGTCGGAATTCGGCATCGAGAACAGCTTCACCGTCACGCCCCAGCATGATGTGATCGCAAAGAAGGACGAGACCGGACTGCGCTGGTCCTATGACCCGGACGGCTGCTGCGAAATCCGCAAGGTCGAGCCGATGGCGCGCGCCAAGGAAGGCCTGGACAGCTGGATTTCCGGACGCAAGGCGTTCCAGTCGGTGACGCGCCAAAACATCCCCCGGTTCGAGATAGAGAATGGCCGGCTGAAGCTCAATCCGCTGGGCGACTGGACCAAGGCCGATCTGGAAGCCTATTTCGCCGAGCATGACCTGCCCCGCCATCCGCTGGAGGCACAGGGCTATCTGTCGATTGGCTGCGAACCCTGCACGTCCAAGGTTCAGGAAGGCGAGGACCCGCGCGCCGGACGCTGGCGCGGATGGGACAAGGTGGAGTGCGGCATCCATACGCCGATTCCGACCGTCGACCCGGAAGATCCTGCCAATCAGCCGGTTTTCTGAGATTGATCCATATCAATGCAGGTTGTTTTGACCCTGTTATGATGTGGGAATGCCGTCCTTTTTCCAGCTTACCTCTATCAGCACCGCGCGGGACGGTATTAGCGATGCCGATTGCCTGGCGATCCAGAGAAAATCGAGCATATACAACAGCCTGATCGACATTACCGGATTGTTGCTGTTCAACTCCCGCCGCTTTGTCCAGGTTCTGGAAGGGCGGGAAGATGTGGTGCGGGACCTCTACGCGCGCATATCCAGCGATCCGCGCCATCACGGCATCGTGATCCTGGGCGAGGAGCATGTCGCCGAGCGGCAGTTTGGCCAGTGGGCGATGGCCTTTGATGAAGGCAACGGGGACAGCAACGGAGACGGGAGGAACCTGCCCAAAAAAGTCGACGCCCTTCTCGACAAGGCCGGACCGTCGACCCGCGCGCTGTTCCAGACCAGCGCAAGGCTCTATCGCCGCCAGCTTTTCCTGGACTGAGCGCGACAGTCCGCAGGCGGCGGCATAAGCAGCGCACTCATTTATGCAACGTTCCGTTCCGATCATTGCGTTGGATCGGTAGGGGGAAATCGGGTTGATAGGCGCATAATGCGTCCCTCGTCCTCACGCCGCCCTTCCGCTTGCCCATTCCGCCGCCCCGCGCGCGCATCGGAAGGACGCTCCACGGAATGACGGACGTCTCTCCCCCCGCCGCATCGGCGCAGGGACTCCCCCGCAATGAAGCAGAGATCGACGCGGCCGCTGCGGCCCTGGGGATGGAGATACCCCAGGCATGCCTGCCGGGCGTCGTCGCCAACCTCGCGCTGCTGGACAGCCATGCCGAACTGCTCCTTGGACAAAGCGACAGCCGGTGCGTCTGAACTCGGCGGTCGCGATCGCCTCCGCAGTCCGCAGCCAAACGGTCACTGCGATAGACGTCACCGAGCAATGCCTTGCCGGGCTGGAGGCGCGGAGCGGACCGCTCGTCGCCGTGACGCGCCTGCTTGCCGATCGCGCACGGGGAGAAGCGGCGGCGGTCGATGCGAAGATCGCGCAGGGCATCGATCCCGGCCCGCTGGCCGGTGTGCCCTATGGGGTCAAGGACCTGTTCGACGTCGCGGGCCTGCCCACCACGGCCGGGTCAGCCATCTATGCCAATGCGGCCCCGGCGGCTGCGGACGCGCAGGCCGTCGCGCGGTTGCGTGACGCTGGCGCGGTGCTGGCGGCGACGCTCAACATGGACGAGTTCGCCTATGGCTTCGCCACGATCAATGCGCAGCATGGGACGACCCGCAATCCGCACGATCTCGATCGGCTGGCAGGTGGATCGTCCGGAGGATCGGCGGCTGTGGTCGGAGCGGAACTGCTGCCCTTCTCGCTCGGCTCCGACACCAACGGATCGGTGCGCGTTCCCGCCAGCCTGACCGGGATATATGGCCTGAAACCGACGCATGATGCGCTGCCCATGGGCGGCGTGTTTCCCTTCGCCGCCAGCTTCGACGATGCGGGTCCGTTCACCCTGTCGATCGCGGACATGGCCTGTGTCTGGCATGTACTGACGGACACGGCGCCCGTTCCGCCCGAGAGCGCGTATCGGGTGGCGCGGCTTGGCGGACGATTCGCCGAGAATGTCGACCCCGCGCAAAGCGCCGCACTGGACCTAATAGCGCCGGACGCGCACGTCATCGACCTGCCGGACATAGCGCGCGCGCGCTCGGCCGCCTTCCTGATCACGGCGTTCGAAGGGGGCCGGCTGCATCGCAACGCCCTTGCCAGCGACGCCATGGCGTTCGACCCGGCCACCAGGGATCGCCTGCTGGCCGGCGCCCTGCTGCCAAAGACGCTCTACGACGCGGCGCAGGCCTTTCGCGCGCAGTATAAGCAGAGGGTTCTGGAGTGCATCGCTGACCATGACGTGCTGATCGCCCCGGCAACGCCGTGCGTCGCACCAACGGTCGCGGACCCGCAGATCATGATCGACGGCGCGTTGAAGCCGGCGCGGGCGGAGCTTGGCATCCATACGCAGCCGATCAGCTTCATGGGCCTGCCGTCATTGGCGGTGCCGATATCTCGGCCGGGAGCCTTGCCGCTGGGGCTGCAACTGATAGGCAGGCCGGGGGGAGAAACGGCATTGTTCGGCTATGCCGCGATGCTGGAGGAGAAAGGGCTGATCGGCGTAACGCCGCCGCCGGAATACTCGTTTCAGGGGGACACAGAATGACGCAGACGGGCAGCGGGCGGCTCGACCGCTATTTCAAGCTGGCGGAACGGGGCACGTCGACGCGGACGGAAATCCTGGCGGGCTTCACCACCTTCCTGACGATGGCCTATATCGTGCTGGTCAACCCGGCGATCCTGGGCCAGGCGGGCATGCCGGTTGCGTCGGTGGCGGCGGCGACCTGTTTCGCGGCCGCCTTCGCCTCCATCCTGATGGGACTGGTCGCCAATACGCCGCTGGCGCTGGCGCCGGGCATGGGCCTAAACGCCTATTTCAGCTTCACCGTCGTCCAGCAGATGGGCGTGCCATGGCCGATCGCGCTAGGCTGCGTCTTCATTTCCGGCATATGCTTCCTGATCCTGACCCTGACGGGCGTACGGCAGATGATCGTCGCCGTCATTCCGACCCATCTCTTCGCGGCGGTCGCGGGCGGCATCGGGCTGTTCATCGGCTTCATCGGCCTGAAGAATGCCGGCATCATCGTCGCCAATCCGGCGACCTTCGTCGCGCTGGGCAATCTGAAGGACCCCGGAGCGGCGCTTGCCCTGTTCGGCCTGCTGCTGATCAGTGCGCTGAGCGTGTGGAATGTGCGCGGGGCGATGCTGATCGGCATCGTCGCTACCACCCTGATCGGCTGGTTCATCGGTCTGGTCGTCATCAAGCCCGATCCCTACAGCCTGTCCGCGCTAACAGGCACGGCCTTCAAGCTGGACCTGCCGGGCGTCTTCGGCCTGACCGGCAGCCATGGGCTTGGCTTGGTCGAGATCCTGTTCGTCTTCCTGTTCGTCGACCTGTTCGACAATATCGGCACGCTGGTCGCGGTGACCAAGCGAGCGGGCCTGATGGATGCGGCGGGCCGCATTCCCGGCCTCAACCGCATCCTGATGACGGACGCCGTGGCGACGGTCGTGGGATCGATGGCCGGCACAAGCACTGTCACCAGCTATGTCGAGAGCGCGGCCGGCGTGCAGACGGGCGGGCGCACGGGCCTGACCGCCGTGGTCACCGGCCTGCTGTTTCTCGCGACGATGTTCGTCGCGCCCTATGCGCAGATCGTGCCGCTGGCCGCC
>JAHFPU010000046.1 GCA_023266635.1 Sphingobium sp. | reverse complement strand
CTCATCGGCCAGCTTGAGGGCGACGGCATCAAGGGCGTTGCGGTCGAGGTCGAGGGCCATGCCGCCGAACTCAACCAGAAGCCGATCACCGCCGCCGTACTCGCAGGCCTGATGCGCGTCTATTCGGACACGGTGAACATGGTCAACGCGCCGTTCCTCGCCAAGGAGCGCGGCCTAGACGTGCGCGAAGTCCGTCACGACCGCGAAGGCGACTATCAGACGCTGGTCCGCGTCACCGTCACCACCGAAAGCGGCGAGCGCTCGGTCGCTGGTACGCTGTTCGGCCATGCCAGCCCCCGCCTTGTCGAGCTGTTCGGCATCAAGGTGGAGGCCGACCTGACCGGCACGATGCTCTACATCGTCAACAAGGATGCGCCCGGCTTCATCGGCCGTCTGGGGTCGACGCTCGGCTCTGCGGATGTCAACATCGGCACCTTCCACTTGGGTCGTCGCGACCAGGGCGGCGAAGCGGTCGTGCTGCTCTCCGTCGACGGCACCGTCACCGAACCGCTGCGCTGGGAAATCTGCAACCTCGCCGGCGTCAACACGGTGAAGCTGCTCCGCTTCGCTTAAGTCACCGCATACCCAAATTCCGTTCGGGCTGAGCTTGTCGAAGCCTTGTCCTGCTCTTTTTCAGGATAAGGGCAGTCCTTCGACATTCAAGCGAGCCACGCGTCTCGCTTGAACAGGACGAACGGAGGGTGGATAAGCGCGCCAAATCCGCTAAAGGGCCGTCCATGACCGCCACACCGCCCCGTGGAGCCCAGGGCCTGCTGCCCGAGGGCCTGGCCGACCGCCTGCCGCCGCAGGCGGAGGCGTCCGCGCGTCTGGCGCGCAATGTCCTCGATACCGTGGCCAGCCATGGCTATGAGCGGGTCATGCCGCCGCTGGCCGAGTTTGAGGAAACGCTGGTCAGCCGCCTCAAGTCCGCGCGGGTGCAGGATCTGCTCCGCGTCGTCGATCCGGTGTCCGGTCGCACGCTGGCCATCCGCCCTGACATGACGGCGCAGGTCGGCCGCATCGCCACCACGCGCCTCGCTGGTGTCGCCCGCCCGCTGCGCCTGTCCTATGCCGGCCCGGTCATCCGCCTGCGCGCCAATCAGCTTCGCCCGGAGCGGGAGCGGCTGCAGGTCGGCGCGGAACTGATCGGCACCGACAGCGTCGCCGCCGCCGTGGAGATCGTCAACGTCGCGATCGCCGCGCTTCAGGCTGCCGGCGTCACTGGCATCACCATCGACTTCACCCTGCCAGACCTGATCGACACGCTGGCCGCCGGGCCGCTGCCGCTGGGCGAGGACGAGATTGAGAATGTCCGCGCCGAACTGGACGCCAAGGATGCGGGCGCGCTCGTGGCGCTTGGCGCCGGGCCAGCCGCCTATCTGCCACTGATCGAGGCCGCCGGCCCGTTCCACGCGGCAATGGAAAAACTGGAGGCGCTCGACATCGGTGGAGCGCTCGCCAGCCGTATCGCCGGGCTGCGCGCCATTGCAAAGCCGATCGGATGGGACATCACCCTGACGCTCGACCCGACCGAGCGCCACGGTTTCGAATATCAGAACTGGTTCGGCTTCTCGATCTTCGCAGAGGGTTTCGTCGGAGAGATCGGCCGGGGCGGCAGCTATTCCATCGTCCGGGCGGATGGCAGCGAGGAACCCGCCATGGGCTTCTCCCTCTATCCCGACCCGCTGATCGACGCCGGTTTCGGCCGGGTCGAGGTCCGCCGAGTTTTCCTGCCGACCGTCCATGACACCGCCGAGGCGGCCCGGCTGCGGTCCGAAGGCTGGCAGACGATCGCCGCCTTGTCGGATGGCGAGGATGGTGCCGCGCTCGGCTGCACCCACTGGCTCGAAGGCGCGACGCTTCAGGCGTATTGATCGAACATCCGTCTGCGCAGCCGGGTTACTCATAAACCTCCGTTCGTCTCGAGCGAAGTCGAGAGACCTAGCGCTGTGTCATTGTGTCTCGACTTCGCTCGACATGAACGGGTGTGGGAATGATTTCCGGCCACAATCACCCCGCGCTTGACGCCCCCCGCCCGGGAGCGTAACCGGCCCCCCGCAGGGCGCTTTGCGCCCATCCGATTCATGCCCGGCCGCCGAGTCCTGTCGAAGGGCGGCTCGGGTTCGCTCTGGCAGGGCGGAGTCGTATATCCATGGCAAATGTGACCGTTATCGGCGCCCAGTGGGGCGATGAGGGCAAGGGCAAGATCGTCGACTGGCTCGCCGAGCGCGCCGATGTCGTCGTGCGCTTTCAGGGCGGCCATAATGCCGGGCATACGCTGGTCGTCGGCGACAATGTCTACAAGCTTTCCCTGCTGCCCTCCGGCATCGTGCGCGGCACGCTGTCCGTCATCGGCAATGGCGTGGTCCTCGACCCATGGCACTTCAAGGAAGAGGTGGCCAAGCTCGCCGGGCAGGGCGTCATCATCACGCCGGAAAACCTGCAGATCGCCGAGACCTGCCCGCTGATCCTGCCCTTCCACCGCGACCTGGACGGTCTGCGCGAGGATGCGAGCGGCGCGGGCAAGATCGGCACGACGCGACGGGGCATTGGCCCCGCCTATGAGGATAAGGTCGGCCGCCGCGCCATCCGGGTGTGCGACCTTGCGCATCTCGATGATCTCGGCCCGCAGGTCGATCGCCTGACCGCTCATCATGACGCCCTGCGTGCCGGATTCGGCGAGCCGCCGGTCGATCGCGAAGCGCTGATGGCCGAACTGCGCGCCATCGCCGATTTCATTCTGCCCTATGCCCGGCCGGTCTGGCTGACCCTCAACGAGGCGAAGAAGCGCGGCGACCGCATCCTGTTCGAGGGCGCGCAGGGCGTGCTGCTCGACGTCGATCACGGCACCTACCCGTTCGTCACCTCGTCCAACACGATCGCCGGCACTGCGGCGGGCGGGTCGGGCCTTGGCCCCTCGGCGGTCGGCTTCGTGCTCGGCATCGTGAAGGCCTACACCACCCGCGTCGGCTCCGGCCCTTTCCCCAGCGAACTGGAGGATGAGATCGGTCAGCGCTTGGGCGAGCGCGGCCATGAATTCGGCACCGTCACCGGGCGCAAGCGCCGCTGTGGCTGGTTCGACGCCGTGCTGGTACGCCAGTCGGTCGCGGTATCGGGCGTCACGGGCATCGCGCTCACCAAGCTCGACGTGCTGGACGGCTTTGACGAACTGAAGATCTGCACCGGCTACCGGATCGGCGACCGGCATTATGATTACCTCCCCGCCCACAGCCAGGATCAGGCGAAGGCGGAGGCGGTCTATGAGACCATCGAAGGCTGGCAGGACACGACGGCGGGCGCGCGCAGCTGGGCGGAACTCCCCGCGCAGGCGATCAAATATATCCGCCGGATCGAGGAGTTGATCGGCTGCCCGGTGACGCTGGTATCGACCTCGCCGCAGCGCGACGACACGATACTGGTGCGGGACCCGTTCGCGGACTAATCTTACGCCTCACCCATAGAGGAGGGGGCATGACCAGGCACCGCATCTACTCCGTCAGCGTCGCGAGCGTTTACCCGGCCTATATCGCCAAGGCGGAAAAGAAAGGTCGGACGAAGGCGGAGGTGGATGCGATCTTCTGCTGGCTGACCGGGCATAGCCAGCAGACGCTGGACGCGCAGTTGGCGGACAAGATCACCTTCGAGGATTTCTTTTCGCAGGCGCCACGGATGAACCCGTCCCGCTCGCTGATCACCGGCACGGTCTGTGGCGTACGGGTCGAGAATGTCGAAGAACCTGTGATGCGGGAAATCCGTTACCTGGACAAGCTGATCGACGAACTCGCCAAGGGAAAGGCGATGGAGAAGATCCTGCGGACGTAGCCGTCAATACCTTCTCCCGCTCGCGGGAGAAGGATACGGAGCCTTGAGAGCGAAGCGAACTAGGCGCAGTTGGATGAGGGTGTGCGGGCCTATGGCCCGCACGATCCAAAGGATCGCATTGCCCTCACCCTCCCATCGCAAAGCGATGGGTCCCTCCCTCTCCCGCAAGCGGGAGAGGGGTAATTACCCCTTCAACCGCCCGAACGGCAGCAGCGTACGGGACAGGTCGGCCGCCGCCTTGCCCTTCCCGGCGCGCAACGCGGGTAGGATCGCGGCGGCGTTGCGCTTCATCAACTGGTCGAGCGGTGTCGTGGCGGGCGCGGCGATGGCGGCCTCGGCCAGCGCGCGTGCGCTGCTCACATCGTCATAATCCTGCCGGATCGTCATCATGGCGGCCAGCCCCGGAAAGAAGGCCCGGCCCCGGCCAAGCGCAACCGCCCGGTCCAGCGCCGCGTCGCCCACAGCCCGCTTCGCGCCTAGCACCGTGCGCGCGATAAACCCACCCAACTGGTCGATGGCGTCCAGATGCCATCCCGCCACCACCATCTGCGCCTCCGCGTCGCGCGGATCCTTGGCGGCCAGCGCCTCGAATATCTTCAGCGACGTCTGCGCATCGGTCCGGCTCTTGGTCAGCTTCGCGCGATAGCCGATGCCTATACCCCGCTGCAGCGTCGCCTCATGATCGCCGGGCGACTTGGCCAATATTCCATCGGCAGTGGCCACGGCGCGGTTGATGAGGGCGAGGGCTGCGGCCTTGTCGGTCGTCTGGAACGCGGCTGTCGTAAGGATTTCCCGTGGCGTGTCCGCCATCGCCTGCGCGGGGGCGATCAGCCCGCAGGCCATTACCGCTATCACAGATCCGCGCATGGCCGTCCTTTCTTCACTGGCGAAACGATCCGGCCCTGGGCGATCCACAATAATCACCCTCTGCCATGGACGTCCACTGGGCAGATGTCCGGTTGATCGCCCCGTGCGCTTCCTGCATGTCTCTTGCCTCGCCTCCTGGAGATACGAACCAATGCCCCTTTCGATCCTTGTGCTTTACGGTTCCTATCGCGAGGGCCGCCTGGGCATCCGCCTCGCCGACTATATCGTGAAGGGTCTTGGCGAGGCCGGGCATGACGCGGAACTGATCGACGCTAAGGCGGTTGGCCTGCCGATGCTGGACAAGCGCTTCAGCGATTATGCCCCCGGCGAGGCGCCCCCGGCGATGGCGGCGCTCGCGGAGAAGCTGAGCGCGGCGGACGGCTTCATCTTCGTCGCCGGCGAGTATAATCGGGGCGTTCAGCCGGGTCTCAAGAATCTGGTCGATCATTATCTCGTCGAATATGCGCGCCGCCCCGCCGCCATCGCCAGCTATGCCGCTGGGCGTCTGGCGGGCACGCACAGCAATGCGGCGTGGCATGTGACGCTGTCCGGCATGGGCATGGCCGTCATCCCCAACACGTTGACCGTCGGCCAGATCGCCCAGACGCTGGATGACAAGGCAGAGCCTATCGGCGAGAGCGGCGCGGTCCTGGCGCGCGGGCTTCCCCGTTTCATCGACGAACTGGTCTGGTGGGCGGAAGGGACGAAGGCGGCCCGGGGTCAGTAACGCTTGCCGCGCGTGAGCGCGCGGTCGATCCACACCAGCGCATAACCCGCCGCCATGAACCCGGCGGCGATGACGACGCAGTTCAGCCCGACCTGTCCCCATCCCAGTTTCCGCAGGTTGATGAACGGATAGGCATAGATGTCGCCGGACAGCCCGCGCGCCAGCGCATAGGGCAGGTACAGCGCCGGATAGATCGCCCACACCGGAGGGTCGCTCCACGTCAGCCCGCCCTTGCGCGCAAAGGCGATCCACCACAGCGGCGCGAGAAGCGGCGTCACCTTGTGCAACAATGTATCCGCCAACTTGTCGCCACCGCTTAGGTCCAGCAATCCGCGCAGCAGCAGCATATAGGTCACGCCGACCAGCACGATGGCCAGCACCACGCCGCCTATCATGCGCGGCGATACAGCCCGTCCCAACGCCAGCGCGGTGAACAGTAGCGCCACAAGGATGTTGGTCGTCACCGTGAAGAAGCGCAGCAGCACCCACAGTGTTTCGCCAAGCGACTGGCTCTTGCCCAGCGTCGCGGCGAACTGCACGCCAAGTCCCACCCACGCCACGGCGGCAACCCCTGCCGCCGTCAGCCGGGGCAGGGACCATGTCACCCCTTGCGCACCATGTCGGACGCCAGCTCAAGTCCGGCCTTGCCGCGCGCGGCGGTGCGGGACGGCGCATGGGGCGGTTCCATATCGTCCGGCTCCTCGACCTCCAGCATGCCCTCCCACTTGGTGATGACGGAGGTAGCGATGGCGTTGCCGATCACATTGGTGGCGGTGCGGCCCATGTCCATGAAATGGTCGACGGCCAGGATGAAGGCGACGCCCTCCACCGGCAGGTTGAACTGGCCCAGCGTCGCCGCGACCACCACCAGCGATGCGCGCGGCACGGCAGCGATGCCCTTGCTGGTGACCATCAGGACCAGCAATATGGTGATCTGGGTGCTGATGGGCAGGGCGATATTATAGGCCTGCGCGATGAACACCGTCGCGAAGGAGGCGTACATCATCGACCCGTCCAGGTTGAAGCTGTAGCCCAAGGGCAGCACGAAACTGTAAATACGGCGTGGCACGCCGAACTTGTCGAGCTGCTCCAGCATCTTGGGATAGGCGGCCTCCGAAGAGGCGGTGGAGAAGGCGATCAGCGCCGGCTCGCGGATGTAGCGGGCGAGGGTAAACATGCGCTTGCCCAGGAACAGGAAGCCGACAAAGGCCAGCACCGCCCACAGGACCGACAGCGACAGGTAGAATTCGCCGATCAACTGGCCGAACGTCACCAGCACGCCCAGCCCCTGCGTCGTGATCGACGAGGCGATGGCGCCGAACACTGCGAGCGGGGCCACGCGCATCACATAGCTCGTCACCTGCAGCATCAGTTCGACCAGCGATTCGACCACGGTGACGATCGGCTTGCCCTTCTCGCCGATGGCGGTCAGCGCAACGCCGACGAAGAGGGAGAAGACCACGATCTGCAGGATGGAATTGTCCGCCATCGCGCCGATCATGGACGTCGGGAAGACGTGCAGCACGAAGTCGCGCAGGTTCAGCGCCTCGGTGTTTACGCCCGACTCCGCGCCGCTGCGGACAAGGTTCAGGCCCTCGCCGGGCGCGAACAGGTTGACGAAGACCAGGCCGATGGAAAGCGAGATCAGGCTGGCGATGATGAACCAGGCGATGGCCCGCCCGCCGATGCGGCCCAGCGCCGCGCTGTCGCCCATATGGGCGATGCCCGCCACCAGCGTGGAAAAGACCAGCGGCGCGATGATCATCTTGATGAGGTGCAGGAAGATGTCGGCCAGCAGGTGGAAATAGCCCGCGACCTCCTCGGCCAGATCCTTGTTCGGTCCGATCCAGGCATGCGCGACATAGCCCGTGATAACGCCCAGAATCATGCCGATGAGAATGAAGGAAGTAAGGCGTTTGGCCATGGGGTCCCCGGATATGCGTGCTCGGGCTGTAACGGACCCGGTTCTTCTAGGCTTTGGTGGAGCCTACCAAGCTAAGACGTACGGCGCAACGCATGCCGCCAGTGGGGTGAGCGGAAGAGGGAGGATTTTGGGTTCGGAATGGGAGGGATATAACCTCCCCCTAGTCGTCATTCCCGCGAAGGCGGGAACCCATCTCTCCTCATATTCCAGTCGTGCCGAAGGCGAATTGGGTTCCCGCTTTCGCGGGAATGACGAAGTTAGAAAGGGAAGAGGGTTTGCCTCACCCGCACTGCGCCCGGTGCAGCATCATCTGATCGGCCAGCACCAGCGCCATCATGGCCTCCACCACCGGCACGCCGCGAATGCCCACGCACGGGTCGTGCCGCCCCTTGGTGATGATGTCGGCTGCCTCGCCCTCGCGGGTCACGGTATCGACCGGGATCAGGATCGAGCTGGTGGGTTTGAAGGCTATGCGAACCTTGATGGGCTGGCCGGTCGAAATACCGCCCGCAATGCCGCCCGCATGGTTGGCCAGAAAAACAGGTTTGCCGTCATTACCCGGCCGCATCGGGTCGGCATTTTGTTCGCCGCGCAGGCGCGCAGCGGCAAAGCCGTCGCCGATCTCGACGCCCTTCACGGCGTTGATGCTCATCATCGCCGCCGCCAGTTCGCTGTCCAGCTTGGCGTACAGCGGCGCCCCCCATCCGGCGGGTGCGCCGGTGGCGATACATTCGACCACTGCGCCCAGCGACGATCCGTCCTTTCGCGCGCTATCGACCAGCGACTCCCAGCGCTTCGCCGCCTCGGGGTCGGGACAGAAAAAGGGATTTTCATCGATCAGCGAGGCGTCGAACCGCGCATAGTCGATGCCGTCGCCGCCGATTTCGCTGACATAGGCGAAGATATCGACATCCGGAATAACCAGCCGCGCCACCGCACCGGCCGCGACCCGGCTCGCTGTCTCCCGCGCGCTCGACCGCCCGCCGCCGCGATAGTCGCGAAAGCCATATTTGGCGTCATAGGCATAATCGGCATGGCCGGGGCGATAGGCCTTGGCGACCTCGGAATAATCCTTCGACCGCTGGTCGACATTCTCGATCATCAGGCTGATAGGCGTACCGGTCGTTTTGCCCTCGAACACGCCGGACAGGATGCGAACCTGGTCGGGCTCCTGCCGCTGGGTCGTGAACTTGGACGTCCCCGGCCGCCGCTTGTCGAGGAAAGGCTGAATGTCGCCTTCGCTGATCGCCAGCCCCGGCGGACAGCCGTCCACCACCGCGCCGATGGCGGGACCATGGCTCTCCCCCCAGGTCGAGAACCGGAATGTGCGGCCGAAGGTGTTGAAGCTCACACCCCTCTCCCCTCGGGGGAGAGGGAGGGGCCCAAGCCGGAGGCTTGGGAGGGCGAGGGCCGGGAACGTATGTCAGCCAAGATTGCTTCTACCACCCCTTCGATGTTTTCCATCACGTCGGCATTGGAAAAGCGAAGCACGCGATATCCCTCGCTTCTCAACCAAGCCGATCGCTGCTGATCTCGCGCTTCCGTATCAGCGTGTGTGTCGCCGTCAACCTCGACCAGCAAGCGCGCCTCTGCGGAGAAAAAATCGGCAATGAATGGGCCGATCCATACCTGACGGCGGAATTTAAGATTGCCGACCTGTCGGTTGCGCAGTTTCGACCAGAGACGTTTTTCGGGTTCGGTCGCCTGATGGCGCATGCTGCGTACGCGGGCCAGGGACTCTTGGCGATCTGGGTCTGGCCGTCTCATATGCCCTCACCCTCCCATCGCAAAGCGATGGGTCCCTCCCTCTCCCCTTCAGGGAGAGGGGTTTTCCTCACTTCTCCAGCGCCATGTCCGGAGCATCTTCCGCCTTCATGCCGATGACATTATAGCCTGCATCCACATGGTGGATCTCGCCGGTCACGCCGGACGCCAGATCGCTCAGCAGATATAGGCCCGCGCCGCCGACATCGTCGATCGTCACGTTGCGGCGGAGCGGCGAGTTCAGCTCGTTCCATTTGAGGATGTAGCGGAAATCGCCGATGCCGCTGGCCGCCAGCGTCTTGATCGGTCCGGCGGAGATCGCGTTCACGCGGATATTCTCCGGCCCCAGGTCCATCGCCAGATATTTGACGCTGGTCTCCAGCGCAGCCTTGGCCACGCCCATGACATTGTAGTGCGGGATCACCTTCTCCGCGCCATAATAGCTCAGCGTCAGCAGTGATCCGCCATTGGGCATCAACGCCCGCGCCCGCTTCGCCACGGCGACGAAGCTGTAGGCGGAGATGTTCATGGTCAGCAGGAAATTGTCGAGGCTGGTGTCGACATACAGGCCGCGCAGCTCGTTCTTGTCGGAAAAACCGATGGCGTGGACAACGAAGTCCAGTCCGCCCCACTTCTTCTCGATCTCGGCGAAGGTGGCGTCGAGCAGGTCCATGTCCGACACGTCGCAGGGGATCAGAAAATCCGACCCGACCTCGGCAGCCAGCGGGCGCACGCGCTTCTCCAGCGCTTCGCCCTGATAGGAAAAGGCAAGCTCCGCGCCCTGCGCGTGCAATGCCTGTGATATCCCCCATGCGAGCGACTTGTCATTGGCAAGGCCCATGATGAGGCCGCGCTTCCCCTTCATCAGGCTGCCCGTCATCAAAGCGGTCATTCGGGCTTAACCTCCTGTATTCCCGGTGCTGCGTCATGTTCCTCTTCGGGGAACTCCGCCAGCGATGCATTAAGTTCCGCGCCAATTACCACGCCAAGCCCAACGAGAAAGAAAAAAATGAGGACGATCATGACACCGGCAAGGCTGCCGTAAGTCAAGGTGTAGCCGCCAAGCTGTCCCAACGCGATGGGCAGCAGCAGCAGGGTGCCATACCACCAGGCTGTCGTCAGCACCGCGCCGGGCCATTTCGGGAAGCGCGGATCGCGATACTGGCTGGGGGTAAGGGCAGCGAACAGGAAGTAGAGGGCCGCCGCCAGGATAGCCATCGGCGCCAGCTTCGTCGCCGCCAATATATTGATCGCGGTGTCGGCAAAGGGCAGGATGCGGTGCAGGAACTCGTCCGCCGCCGTGATCATCACCTGCAGGGAAAAGGCGAACATCGCCGCCAGCACGCTGGTGATAATGATACCGATCGACCCCAGCCGATATTGCCAGAATGCCCGGCCGCTCTTCGTGCCATAGGCGCGGCGCAATATGTCGCGGATGGTCTCGATCAGGCTTCCCGTGGTCCACAGGCCGACAAGGCCGCCCAGCCACAACAGCCCGCTGGAGGACCGCGCCGACAGCACATCCTCGATTGGCGCGCGCAGCACGTCGGCGACGCTCGGCGGTACGGTGAACAGGAAGGCGTTGACGGCCTGGATGCCGTCCTGCGTCCGGCCGAAGATGCTGGCGATGGCGGCAGCGACGATGAAGAAGGGGAACAGCGCTACCAGCGAAAGATAGGCAAGATTTCCCGCATGGATGAAGCCGTCGGTATAGACGCCGACGACCACCCGCTTCATGATTTCAATGGCATAGGCCCCATGCCGCAAGCGGTAGACGCTGTATTTCGCGCGCTCCCTGCCGTCCCGGCGATACAGTCTGCGCGCTTCGGGCGACTTGGGTGAAATGTCCCTCATGCCCTGTCAAACGATCCTAGACGCCCAGATTTCCACGCACCGCACGCTTATCCGTCCAGCCCTCCAGGAAGCTGTTCAGCGCCGCATCATCGACGGTGACGTCGATCATCAGCGTGACAAGCTGGTCGCCGCGCTGCCCGGTCTTGCCCGTGAAGCCCCGCCCCTTGAGGCGCAGCGTTTTGCCGGAGGATGACCCCGCCGGCACGCCCAGCATCACCGGGCCATCCACCGTCGGCACGCGGACCTTCGCGCCCTTTACCGCCTCGTCGATCGTAATGGGCAGGTCCAGGCGCACATTGTCGCCGTCGCGTGTGTAGAAGGGGTGGGACTTGACCTCGACCGTGACGATCGCGTCGCCCGCGCCGCCAGCGCCCGGCTGGCCCTTGCCGGACAGGCGCATCTGCGTGCCCGTCTCGACGCCGGCGGTCAGCTTGAGGTCGATGGTCTTGCCGTCCTGAAGCGTGATCCGCTGCGGCGCCAGCGTCGCCGCGTCGATGAAGCCCACAGCCAGGCGATAGGCGACGTTCGCGCCCTTGGGCGGGGGGCCTGCGCGCCCGCCCCGGCCGAAGCCGCCAAAGCCGCCGCCTCCGCCACCTGCCGCGCGCCGTCCGCCGCCGAATATCCCCTCGAAGATGTCGCCGAAGTCGCCGCCCTCGCTGTTGAACTCGAAGCCGCCGCCCTGCTGGCCGCCTCTTCCGCCACCGCCAAAGCCCCCGCCGCCGAACGGATTGGTCGGGTTGCCGTCCCCGTCAATCTCGCCCCGGTCGAAGCGGGCGCGCTTGTCCTTGTCCATCAACAGGTCATAGGCGCGGGTGATCTCGGCGAACTTGTCGGCCGCTTTGGGATTGTCCTTGTTCCGGTCGGGATGATGCGTCTTGGCGAGCGTGCGGTACGACTTCTTGATGTCGGCTTCCGCCGCGCCGCGTGCAACGCCCAAAATGCTGTAGGGATCGGCCATTCTTGCCCTGTTCACCGTCGGTAAGTGTTTCAGGCCTGCATGTGGCGAAGAAATGCCTCCGCTTCAAGTTTGTTGCAAAAGGGAGGGCCCCGGAACCGGAGTTCCGAGGCCCTTCTTTCACATGATGGTCAGTCAGGCTTACGCAGCAAACTGGTGCCCCCGCTGCCGGTCAGGCAGCAAACTGGTTCATCGTGTTATGCACGCCGCCCGCCTTCAGCGCGGCTTCACCGGCGAAATACTCCTTATGGTCGTCGCCAATGTCGCTGCCGGACATGTTCTGATGCTTCACGCAGGCGATGCCCTCGCGGATTTCCTTGCGCTGCACGCCCTTGACGTAGCCGAGCATGCCCGCCTCGCCGAAATATTCCTTGGCCAGGTTGTCGGTGCTAAGCGCCGCCGTGTGGTAGGTCGGCAGGGTGATGAGGTGGTGGAAGATGCCGGCGCGCGCCGCCGCGTCCTTCTGGAAGGTGCGGATCTTCTCATCAGCCTCGATCGCCAGTTCCGTGCTGTCATAATCGACGCTCATCAGCTTGGCGCGGTCGAATGCCGAGACATCCTTGCCCGCGGCCTGCCATGCGTCGAACACCTGCTGGCGGAAGTTCAGCGTCCAGTTGAACGAGGGCGAGTTGTTATAGACCAGCTTCGCGTTGGGGATGACCTCACGGATGCGGTCGACCATGCCGGCGATCTGCTCGATATGCGGCTTTTCGGTCTCGATCCATAGCAGGTCCGCACCGTTCTGCAGCGAGGTGATGCAGTCGAGGACGCAGCGGTCCTCGCCAGTGCCCTTGCGGAACTCGAACAGGTTCGACGGGAGCCGCTTGGGACGCAGCAGCTTGCCGTCGCGGTTCAGGATGACATCGCCATTCTTCGCTGTCGCCGGGTCGATCTCCTCGCAGTCGAGGAAGCTGTTGTAGAGATCGCCAATGTCGCCCGGCTCCTTGGAAACGGCGATCTGCTTGGTGAGGCCAGCGCCCAGCGAGTCGGTGCGGGTGACGATGATGCCGTCCTCGACGCCCAGTTCGAGGAAGGCGTAGCGGCAGGCGCGGACCTTGGCGAGGAAGTCCTCGTGCGGCACGGTGACCTTGCCGTCCTGATGGCCGCACTGCTTTTCGTCGGACACCTGGTTCTCGATCTGCAGCGCGCATGCGCCTGCCTCGATCATCTTCTTGGCGAGCAGATAAGTCGCTTCGGCATTGCCGAAGCCTGCGTCGATGTCGGCGATGATGGGAACGACATGGGTCTGGAAATTGTCGACGGCGTGCAGCAGGCGCTGCGCCTCGACCTCATTGCCTTCCTCGCGGGCCTTGTCGATCTCGCGGAACATCATGCCCAGCTCGCGGGCGTCGGCCTGGCGCAGGAAGGTGTAGAGTTCCTCGATCAGCGCGGGAACGCTGGTCTTCTCGTGCATCGACTGGTCGGGCAGCGGGCCGAAGTCGGAACGCAGCGCAGCGACCATCCAACCGGACAGGTACAGGTAGCGGCGGTCGGTCGACTGGAAATGCTTCTTGATGGAAATCATCTTCTGCTGGCCGATGAAGCCGTGCCAGCAGCCCAGCGACTGGGTGTACTGCGCCGGATCGGCGTCATAGGCGGCCATGTCCTTGCGCATGATCGCGGCGGTGTAGCGCGCAATGTCCAGCCCGCTCTGGAACCGGTTCTGCAGGCGCATGCGGGCGACGGACTCGGCGCTGATGCCGTCCCAGGTGCCGCCCTGGCTCTGGATGAGGCCAGTGATCTGGCTGATATGCTCTTGATAGGACATGGCGTCTTCCTCGCGTCTTTAAAAAGGATGGCGCCGGTTACCTTGCATTGCAGCACAAGCGCGAGGGGCCACGAAGTCCATCTGTAAAACTTTACAGATTTTCATTGTAATGTTGTAAGGAGCGTACAAACCGCAGGATTCTTGAGAGATATGGCTAACGAACGTCCAGTCTATATGGGGCCGCGCCTCAAGCGCCTGCGCCGCGACCTTGGCCTGACACAGGCGCACATGGCCGCCGATCTGGAGATTTCCTCCTCCTATGTCGCGCTCCTTGAACGCAACCAGCGGCCCCTGACCGCCGACATGCTCCTGCGCCTCGCCCGCACCTACAAGATGGACATGAGCGAGCTGGCCGGGGACGGCGGCGCGGAATTCACCGCCCGGCTGCAGGCGGTGCTCAAGGACCCGATGTTCGCGGACATTGACCTGCCGCCGCTAGACGCCACCGATGTCGCGACCAGCTATCCCGGCGTGACGGAGGCGCTGCTGCGGCTCTACACCGCGTATCGCGAGGAGCAGCTGGCGCTCGCCGACCGGGGCGTGGAGGCGCGGGTCGGGGAGGGGCAGGACCCCGAATCATCCGACCCGGTGGCGGAGGCGCGCCGCTTCCTCGCCGCCCGCCGCAACAGCTTTCCCGTGCTGGACGATGCCGCCGAACGGCTGGCCCAAAGTCTCGGAGGTCAGGGCCTCGGAGGTCAGGGTTTAGGTGGGCAGGAGGGGATCATCGCGCATCTCAAGGCCCGCTACAATCTGCGCGTCCGCCGCCTGCCCACGGATGTCATGATGGGGTCTATGCGCCGTCTCGATCGCCACCGGGACGAACTGCTGATCGACGATTCGCTCGATGCCGCCAGCCAGATGTTCCAGCTCGCGCTCCAGCTCTGCTATCTGGAACTGCGCCGGGAAATCGACGCGGTGCTGAAGGAAGGCAGCTTCGCAACGGAGGCGGGGGAGCGCTTGACCCGCAAGGCGCTGGCCAGCTACAGCGCCGCCGCCCTGCTGATGCCCTATTCCGCCTTCGCCCGCGCGGTGGAACAGCGCCGTTATGATGTGGAGGCGCTCGCCCGCCAGTTCGGCACCAGCTTCGAACAGACCGCCCACCGCCTCACCACCCTGCAGAAACCGGGGCAGGAGCGGGTGCCCTTCTTCTTCATCCGGCTCGATCCCGCCGGCAATGTGTCGAAACGCCTCGATGGCGCGGGCTTCCCCTTTGCCCGGCATGGCGGCGCCTGCCCGCTCTGGTCGGTGCATCAGGCGTTCCGCACGCCCCGCCAGATCGTCACCCAATGGCTGGAACTACCGGACGGCCAGCGCTTCTTCTCGATTGCGCGCACGGTGACGGCGGGCGGCGGTGCGTTCGGCGCGCAGCGGGTAGAACGCGCCATCGCGCTCGGCTGCTCTGCCGAACATGCGGGGAAGCTGGTCTATACCCGCGACCAGCCCGACACGGCGTCCGTCGCCGCCACCCCCATCGGCGTCACCTGCCGCCTCTGCCACCGCGCCAACTGCGCCGCGCGATCGGCCCCGCCGATCGGCCGTCAGATATTGCCAGATGACTATGTGGGCGCAAGCGCGCCGTTCACCTTCGCGGATGTTTGAAGTCCCAACCCGACACCATCCGTTCGTCCCGAGCGAAGTCGAGGGACTAGGCGCTGTGCCAGCGTGTCTCGACTTCGCTCGACACGAACGGCTGTTTTATAAGCCGTTCGTGTCGAATACCCTCAGAACCCCACACTAACCGTGCCAAACCACTGGCGCGGAGCCAGCGGGAAGGCGTTGTACGTCGCCGTCGCCGCACCGATGCTCAGCGTCGACTGCGCCCGCTTGTTGGTGATGTTGGTGACGTTCAGGCTGACCTCGACCTTGCGGACAAACGATCCTTCCGACAGCGGGATGGATGCGCCGATCCGGCCGGCCATCGTGAAATAGCCCTTGACCGACAGGTCGTTGGTGAAGGTCGCATAGCGCTTGCCCAGATAGTCGCCGACCAGCTGCGCGTCGAAAATGCCGTAATTGGCCGAAACCACGGTCTTGTTCAGCCATGCCGGCGACCCCGGCACCTTCTTGCCTGCGGTCGGGACGGTCGTGACGGGCACGCCGACCTGATAGTCGTCCTCATAGCGCGAATTATTGTACGACAGCGCGTTGTAGATCGAGAAGTGCGGGCCGAAGTGCAGCGTACCGGCAAAGTCAACGCCGTCGGTCTTCACGCTGCCGACGTTGGCGATGATTGCCGCGCCGCTGATGATCGACGTGATGACGACGGTCGGGCTCAGCGCCAGTAGGCGGTTGCTGAAATCGACATGATAATAGCTGATCTGGCCCTCGAACGCGCTGATCGGCCCCAGGTCGAGCGTGCGATGCGTGCGCAGGCCGATTTCATAGGTCCAGCTCGTCTCCGGCTTCACATTCGCCTTGAAGTCCTCGAACACCTGCTGGCTGCCCAGCGCGAACGGGGACAGGCCGGTCGCTGCGCTGGTCGGGAACTGGCGGACGTTCTTCTGCGCGTTGACGAAGATCTGCTCATTGTCGCTCGCATCCCACAACAGGCCGATCTGCGGCAGGAACCAGGTGTCCGTGTTGATGCTGCCGACTGGAAGCGCGGTCGAGTTGGAGAAGGAGCCCGGGATCGGCTGCACCGGCACCGCCTGCGTCGCCTTCTGGAACGTGCTCTTGAAGCCTGCCAGCAGGGTCAGGGTCGGCATGATGTGCCAGCTGTCCTGGATGTGGGTCTGGATCTCGTCGACGCGGATTTCGCTGCCATATTGCGTGATCAACGGGTCGGCGCGTTCGCGCGGACGGCTGTAGGGCGACGACGGGTTGTTGACGTCCTCGGCATACCAGCGGCGGAAGGCCGACGAGCTTTGATGCTCGTACCAGCCGCCCAGCTCGATGTCGTGATTGCCCAGTTCCGCCTTCACCGTCGACAGCAGACCCTCACGGTCGATGCGATATCCGGTGGTGCGCGTCGCGATGCCGGACCCGCCGAAGATGGTCGACAGGCGTGCAAGGTTGGCCGCCGACGTCGGCGAACCGCCCGTGCCGGGGAAGTAGAAGGAGAAGAGGCCCGGCAGGCCAGCTGCCGTGATCGGACCGGCGACGACGCCTACGCCATCATTATGGTGGTAATAGGCCTGATTCGACCAGACGATCTTGTCGCTGACGTTCCAGTCATATTTGATGTACGCCAGATAGTCGGTGCGCTGCGCGTCGCTGTAGAAGTTGCGATAGTTGGAGCCGGGCGCGGCGTTGATCGCGGCATATTCCGGCGACTTGTAGTAAGCGACTGCCGCGTTGAAATCCGGATAGAGGAAGGGGCGGACATAGGGCGCGGTCGCGCGGTTATCGACGGCGGCGGCTGTTCCGGTTGCCGGACGGACGACATAGGATGTCGCATCCTCGTTCGGCTCGGTCTTGTCGGAATAGGCGCCGTAGAGGGTCAGCTTGCCGGTGCTGTCCTCATGCACGAACTTGGCGTTGGCCTGATATCCGCCCTGCTTGCCCTTGAAGTCCCACGCTTCGGCCTTCTGCCGCACGCCGGAGATATAGAGGGAGTTGCCGTTGCCGAACGTTCCGGTGTCGAACCGGCCATAGGTGCGGAACGTCTTGTGGCTGCCGACGGTCTGCGCGATCGTCGCGCCCATGTCCGCCTTGGGATCGCTGGAGAAGGTGTCGATCGTGCCGCCCAGGTTGCTGGTGGACGCGGTGCCTAGGTCGCCTGCGCCCGACGCCAGCGTCACGCGGCCGACATTCTCGGAGATGATCGCGCGCTGCGGCGACAGGCCGTTATAATTGCCATAGGTCTGGTCGCCCAGCGGCACGCCGTCCAGCGTATAGCCAAGCTGCTGCGCGTTGAAGCCGTGGACGAACAGCGAGATATTCTGCTCGTTATTTCCCCACGGGTCGGCGGTCAGGAAGGTGACGCCGGGCAGGGTCTGGATGGCCTTGAGCGGGCTGACGCCGGGCAGGATCTTCTGGATCTCGACGCCCGTCACCTGCGTGACCGACTTGGTCGTGCGGCCGGTGACCACGATCGATCCTTCGTCGCCCATATCCTCGGCGGCGGCATCGGCCGGTGCGGTCTGGCTTTGGGCAAATGCGGGTGCGCTTGCGAAGGAGAGTATCGCTGCAACGCCGCATAGCCACTGACGACGATATGTCGATTTTGTCATGGTAAAACCCACCCTTTTTTGAATGTCCCTGAGTCAGGAGGGGCATTTAGGGCGCTGGAAAGACCGTGCGGTTACGCTTCCATGACGCTTTTATGTTGCATTGCAGCTAAGATTGCAGCCGTGTGACAACGCTTTTCCGCGCCGGACAGCAAAAGGGGCCGCCGGATCGCTCCGACAGCCCCAATCATGCGCACACTTCGCTGTAAACGTCAGGCTGCCGCCCGCCGCTCCTTGAGTTCCTCGTTCAGCATCTCGGCCAGCAGGAACGCCAGCTCCAGGCTCTGCGCCGCGTTAAGCCGCGGGTCGCAATGCGTGTGATAGCGATCGGCTAGGCCCTCGTCGGTGATCGCGATCGCGCCGCCGGTGCACTCGGTCACATTCTGCCCGGTCATCTCCGCATGGATGCCCCCGCCGAAGCTGCCCTCGGCGCGGTGGACCGCGAAGAACCCGCGCACTTCGGCCAGGATGCGGTCGAACGGCCGCGTCTTGTAGCCATTGGCCGCCTTTACGACATTGCCGTGCATTGGGTCGCACGACCACACCACCGGCTGTCCCTCGCGCAGGACTGCGCGGACCAGCTTGGGCAAGCCCGCCTCGATCTTGTCGTGGCCGTAACGGGTGATCAGCGTGATGCGCCCCGCCTCACGCGCCGGGTTCAGTGTGTCGAGCATCCGCAGCAGCGCGTCCGGCTCCAGGCTCGGCCCACATTTCAGGCCGATCGGATTGCCGATGCCGCGCAGATATTCGACATGCGCCGATCCCTCGAAGCGCGTGCGGTCACCG
>JAHFPU010000045.1 GCA_023266635.1 Sphingobium sp. | reverse complement strand
CGGCTCGATCTGTCAGGACGCGCCAAGCCCCCTCCAACACCACCCGCAAAACGGCCCCTTACGCCACAACTGCTACTCAAATTGTGAATCCCGGACAGTTGTGGGACTTGATCCGGGATCCCGCTGTCCTTCCAGCTTAGTTTAGCAAGGAAGCGAGACCACGGGTCCAGCCCGGGGTGTCGATGGCGATGTCCGCTTGCTACCGCTAGTCCCTATTAATATCGGCCGGAGCGGCTCAATCCAAATTCGGCCGCAGATAGCGCTCCGCTGTCGCCAGATCGATGCCGCGCCGCTGCGCATAATCCTCCAGTTGGTCGCGGCCCACGCGGGCTACGCCGAAATATTCCGCCTGGGGGTGGCCGAAATAGAAACCGCTGACCGCCGCCGTCGGCAGCATGGCAAAGCTTTCCGTCAGCGTGATGCCGGTCGCGTGATGGGCGTCGAGCATCTTGAACAGCATCGGCTTCAAACTGTGTTCCGGGCAGGCGGGATAGCCGGGCGCGGGGCGGATGCCGCGATACTGCTCCTTGATCAGCGCCTCGTTGGTCAACTGCTCGCCCTCCGCATAGCCCCACAGCGCAGTGCGGACATAATGGTGGAGGCGTTCGGCAAAGGCTTCGGCCAGGCGGTCGGCCAGCGCCTTGAGCAATATGTCCGAATAATCGTCGATCGCATTCTTGAAGCGGGCAAGGTGCGGTTCGATGCCGTGGATGCCGACCGCGAAGCCGCCGATCCAGTCGCCGTGATGGCTGATGAAGTCGGCCAGGCACATATTGGCGCGCCCCTCCCGCTTCTGGATCTGTTGGCGCAACATCGGCAGGCGGACATGGCTCTCATCGTCCATATGGACGATGATATCGTCCTCCTCGCGACGGCATGGCCAGAGGCCAGCGACGCCGCGCGCGGTCAGCCAGTTTTCGGCTATCACCTTATCCAGCATCGCCTGCGCGTCGTTGAACAGGCTGGTCGCGCTTTCGCCCACCACCTCATCGGTCATGATCGCGGGATAATTGCCCGCCAGTTCCCAGGCGCGGAAGAAGGGCGTCCAGTCGATATACTCCCGCAGGTCCGCAAGGTCCCAGTTGGGAAAACTGTGGACACCTGGCAGGCGCGGACGCGCGGGTTTCAGGCTCTCGTCGATCTCGAACGCATTGGCGCGGGCGTCCTCCAGGCTGACGAGGGCGCTCTGCCCCTTGTTGGCGCGGGCGACGCGGACATGTTCGTAATCGTCCTTGGTCTTGGTGACGAAATCGGTTTTCTGCGTGTCGCTAAGCAACGCCGTGGCGACGCCGACCGCGCGGCTGGCGTCCAGCACATGCACCACCGGCCCGGTAAAGGCAGGGTCGATGCGCAGCGCGGTGTGGACCCGCGAGGTGGTCGCGCCGCCAATCAGCAGCGGCATCGTCATCTCGGCGCGCTGCATCTCCTCGGCCACCGTCACCATCTCGTCGAGCGAGGGAGTGATAAGGCCGGACAAGCCGATCATGTCGGCGTCATTCTCGTTCGCGGCCTTGATGATGTCCTGCCAGGGAACCATGACGCCGAGGTCGATCACCTCGAAACCGTTGCACTGAAGCACGACGCCGAC
The DNA here is from genome assembly GCA_023266635.1 of Sphingobium sp. GTDB lineage: Bacteria > Pseudomonadota > Alphaproteobacteria > Sphingomonadales > Sphingomonadaceae > Sphingobium. The sequence continues at coordinate 17,251 of JAHFPU010000045.1, read as the reverse complement.
GATGTTCTTGCCGATGTCATGGACGTCGCCCTTGACGGTCGCCATGATGATCTTGCCCTTGCCCTTCGCGCCCGGCTCCTTCGCGGCTTCGATATAGGGGAGCAGATGGGCGACGGCCTTCTTCATGACGCGAGCGGACTTCACGACCTGCGGCAGGAACATCTTGCCGGATCCGAACAGGTCGCCGACGACGTTCATGCCGTCCATCAGCGGGCCTTCGATCACCTCGATCGGCTTGTCGGCGGACAGGCGGGCTTCCTCCGTATCCTCGACCACATACATGTCGATGCCCTTGACCAGCGCATGTTCGAGCCGTTTGGTCACGGACCAGCCGCGCCATTCCTCGGCCGCCTTCTCCGCCGCCGCGTCCGTGCCGCGATATTTCTCCGCGATCGCGACCAGCCGCTCGCCTGCATCGGGATCGCGGTTCAGCAGGACATCCTCGCACGCCGTGCGCAGTTCCGGGTCGATCGCGTCATAGACGTCGAGCTGCCCGGCGTTGACGATCGCCATGTCGAGCCCGGCGGGAATCGCGTGGTAGAGGAACACCGAATGCATCGCCCGGCGCACCGGCTCATTGCCGCGGAAGGAGAAGCTAAAGTTGGAGAGGCCGCCCGAGATGTGGACATGCGGGCAGCGCGCCTTGATCTCCTTGCACGCCTCGATGAAGTCGACGCCGTAATTATTATGCTCCTCGATCCCCGTCGCGACCGCGAAGATATTGGGATCGAAGATGATGTCTTCCGGCGGGAAGCCGATGCCCGTCAGCAGCTTGTAGGCGCGTTCGCAAATCTCGACCTTGCGCGCCTGCGTGTCCGCCTGCCCAACCTCGTCGAAGGCCATGACGACGACGGCTGCGCCATAGGCCATGACGCGGCGGGCGTGATAGAGGAACGCTTCCTCGCCCTCCTTCATGCTGATCGAGTTGACGATCGGCTTTCCCGACACGCATTTCAGGCCAGCCTCGATCACCGACCATTTGGAGCTGTCGATCATCACCGGCACGCGGCTGATGTCCGGCTCTGCGGTCATCAGCTTGAGGAAGGTGGTCATCGCCGCCTCGGCGTCCAGCAGGCCCTCGTCCATATTGACGTCGACGATCTGCGCGCCGCTCTCCACCTGCTCGCGGGCGATGTCGATCGCCTTGGCATAATCGCCGGCCATGATCAGCTTCTTGAACTTCGCCGATCCGGTGACGTTGGTGCGCTCGCCGATGTTGACGAAATTGGCGGTGGTGTTGGTGGTCATCTTCTTTTCTCACTCCCCTCCCGCTTGCGGGAGGGGTTGGGGGAGGGTCTGTCAGCCAAGGCGGGAGCGCACATGCCCTCCCCTAACCCCTCCCGCACGCGGGAGGGGGATATTCACGCCGCTATATGCATCGGCTCCAGCCCTGCAAGCCGCGTCACGACCGGCAGCTCCGGCACGACGCGCGGCTTCTGCCCGGCCAGCGCCTTCGCCACCGCGCCGATATGGGCTGGCGTGGTGCCGCAGCAGCCGCCGACCATGTTGACCAGCCCCTCGTCCACCCACTGGCTGATGAGCTTCGCCGTAGTCTCCGGCAGTTCGTCATACTGGCCAAGCTCATTGGGCAGGCCGGCATTAGGGTAAGCGAGGATCAGCGTGTCGGCATTCTTCGCCAGTTCGCTGAGGTACGGCCGCAGCAGGTCGGCCCCGAACGCGCAGTTCACCCCAATGGTCAGCGGCTTCAGGTGCCGCAGCGAATACCAGAAGGCGTTGACCGTGTGTCCCGAAAGGTTGCGGCCGGACATGTCGGTGATGGTGAAGGACAGCATCAGCGGCACGGAACGGCCCGACGCCTCCTCTGCCTCCCGCGCGGCCATGCCCGCCGCCTTGGCGTTGAGCGTATCGAAGCAGGTTTCGACGAGCAGGAAGTCCACGCCGCCCTCGATCAGCGCTTCGCACTGTTCGCGATACTGGTTCTTGAGGGTGTCGTAATCGACCTCGCGATAGGCGGGGTCGTTGACGTCGGGCGAGATGGACAGCGTCTTGTTGGTCGGGCCGATGGAGCCGGCGACGAAGCGCGGGCGGCCGTCCTTCGCCGTGGCGGCATCACAGCATTTACGGGCGATCGCCGCAGCGGCGATATTCAGCTCCTTCACCAGATGCTCGCAGCCATAGTCGGCCATGGCGATGCCGGTGGAGCTGAAGGTGTTCGTCTCGATCATGTCCGCGCCGGCGTCTAGATAGGCGGTGTGGATCGCCTCGACGATGTCCGGCCGCGTCAGGCAGAGCAGGTCGTTATTGCCCTTCTGGTCCTTTGCCAGGTCGAGGTCGCCGCGATAGTCGGCTTCGCTCAGGCCATATTTCTGGATCGACGTGCCGTAGCCGCCGTCGAAGATCAGGATCTTTTCGGCGGCAAGCTGGCGGAATTGGTCTTCGGCGGTCATTATCTTGTACTCCGCATATTCTTTAAATGCCGTTCGTCCTGAGTAGGAGATTGAGCTTGTCGAAGGCTCCATATCGAAGGGCCCTTCGATACGCCATTTCGGCTTCGCTCAATGGCTACTCAGGACGAACGGAGGAAAATATCACGACACCACCTCAGGCGTTTGCGCGCCAACCTTCGGCCGCAATCCCAGCAGGTGGCAGATCGCATAGCTGAGTTCCGCCCGGTTGAGCGTGTAGAAATGAAACTGGCGCACCCCGCCCGCATAGAGCTTGCGGCACAATTCCGCCGTCAGCGTCGCTGCGACAAGCTGGCGCGCGCCGGGATGATCGTCCAGCCCCTCGAACAGCCGACCCATCCAGGAGGGAACCTCCGTATTGCACATAGCCGCCATGCGCAGTGTGCTGGCAAAGTTGGAGACCGGCATGATGCCCGGCACGATCTCCGTGCTGATCCCGGCGGCCGCCACCTTGTCGCGAAAGCGGAAGAAGGCCTCCGGCGTGAAGAAGAACTGGGTGATGGCGCGGGTCGCCCCGGCGTCGATCTTGCGCTTGAGGTTATCGATATCGCTCTGCGCGCTTTGCGCATCGGGATGGGTTTCTGGATAGGCGGCGACGGAAATCTCGAACGGATGCAGGCGGGTCAGGCCCTCCACCAGTTCGGCGGCGCCGGTGTAACCGTCAGGATGCGGCACGAACTTCGTACCCGCCTCGGGGGGATCGCCGCGCAGGGCAACGATATGGCGGACGCCCGCCTGCCAATAGGCGTCGGCGACCTCGGCGATCTCCGCCTTGCTGGCGGCGACGCAGGTCAGGTGCGCGGCGGCGGCAAGGTCCGTTTCCTTCGCGATCCGCGCCACGGTGTTGTGCGTCCGCTCCCGCGTCGAACCCCCAGCGCCATAGGTGACGGACACGAAGCGCGGGCCAAGCGGACCCAGCGTCTGGATGCTGTTCCACAGCGTCTCTTCCATCTTCTCCGTCTTGGGCGGGAAGAATTCGAAGCTGACCTGCGCATCACCCGACAGATCGGCAAACAGCGGCGCATCGAGCGCCCGCCGCGCCTCCTCAAGCTGGGACAGGGAAAAATTCATGCGCCAAGTCTTCCTTCCATCTGGCGTCCATCGATGGACAGGACACGCCCGCTGCGGCGGCGGCCAAGCCATAATGTCACGGTAAGTTCCCCGCCAGGCAGGGTCTGAGTGCGTTCCAGGTCAAGCCCGGCGGCGTCGAACCACCCGCCCACCTGATCGTCGGAAAAGCCGAGACGCGCATGCTGGTCGCGCACGCGCAGTTCCTCGCGCTCATGCGGCGCGAAATCGGCGATCAGCAGGCGGCCGTCCGTATCGAGGACGCGGGCGGCCTCCGCAATCACGGCCTCAGGCGCCTGGGCATAGTGCAGGACCTGATGCACGATCACCGTGTCCACGCTGTGGGGAGCCAATGGCAGGGCCATGAAGTCACCCATGACGAGGGCGTATTTTTCCGCGCCTTCATGCGGCAGCTTGGCGCGGGCTAGGCGAAGCATTTCCGGGCTGCGGTCGATCGCCGTGACCTGATCCGCATCGCCGCCGAACAGCTGGATCATGCGGCCGGTGCCGGTGCCGATATCGAGCAGACGCCCGATCCCTTCCCCCGACAGCAGCACCTGCATCGCGGATTCGACCTCCGCCTCCGGGAGATGGAGCGAGCGGATCGCATCCCATTCCCCCGCATGTTCGGCGAAATAGGCGTCTGCGGCGCGGGCGCGGTCATTGCGCACCTCGGTCAGACGGGCAAGGTCAGCCGCCTGCCACAGGGATTCGCTCTCTGACGGGGTGACGCGATCGAACAGGTCAAGGAAGGGCGCCACCGGCCCCTTGCGGTCGATCCGCAGGAACACCCAGTTCCCTTCCTTGCGTTTTTCGATAAAGCCGGCCTCGACGAGAATGCGGACATGGCGCGACACGCGGGGCTGGCTTTGCCCCACAACCTGCGCGATTTCGCCCACGGCCAGCTCCATCGCGCGCAACAGATGCACGATACGCAGCCGCGTCGGGTCGCCAAGGGCGCGGAATATGTCCAGGATCGGAGCCATCAAACCCATATAAAGATTTCTTTATATACGTCAATCGCAAAGACTTTCAAATGTTCGGCAAGACCAAGATGGTTAACACTGACCTAAGCGTTATGATTGCCATTGCCTTACTTCAATCAAAGCATTAGGAATGAAAGTGGCAGGCTTGACGGGGGTGAGCTGTTCTCCAAAGCATGCCTGCACCGGTTTTTCATCTTAGAGGGGTTTGCCCATGTCAAAGTCTATTGCTCTTTCGCTCGTTCTTGCCACGTCGCTCGGTCTGGCTGCCTGCTCGGGCGGCGCTGAGAATGCCGCTAACGCTGCGGCCAACGCTGCCGAGAGCGCATCGAATGCTGCAGACAACGCCATGGAAGCAGCCTCGAACGCTGCCGACAACGCCGCGAACTCGGCTGCTAACGCCAGCTCGAACGCAGCGAACGCGATGTAATTTCAGCTTTTGCTGAACGAGATTGGAGGGGTCGTCCGGGTTACCGGGCGGCCCCTTTATCTTTCCGGGGGTATGAAATGGGATCACGCAACCTATCATGGCGGCACGCTATCGCCATGCTCTGCCTGACCGCCGGACTCGCGGCGTGCGGCCAGAGCGAAGACGGGGTGGGCGGCGTATCCGCCAGCGAAGCCAGCGCGCTCAACAATGCGGCGGAGATGCTGGATAATCGCGGTGCGCTGCAAGCGGCGGACATCAACGCGCTGAACGATGCGAATGCCGTGGACGTGGACTAGAGTGAGATGACTTGACCTTGATCCGTTCGTCCCGAGCAAAGTCGAGGGACCTCGCGCGGTGCTTGCGTGTCTCGACTTCGCTCGACACGAACGGATTTTGGGATCCTATCCCGGGCCATTACGCTCTGAACCACGCGACAAAAAAGGCCGGCTCTTGCGAACCGGCCCTCCTGTTTTTCCTTAAGCTGCGAATTAGCAGCGGCTGTCGCTGCGATCGATCGCGCGGCCGGCCAGAGCGCCGACACCGGCGCCGACGACAGTGCCGGCGGTACGGTCGCCATAGCGGCCAACGACCTGGTTGCCGAGCAGGCCACCGGCGATCGCGCCGATGATCGTGCCGCCCGTACCGTTGTCACGGCAGCGATAGCCGCTGCGATAATAGCGGTCACCACGATTGTAGCTGTTTCCGCGATAGCCGCGGTCGTAGCCACGATAATCGCGATCATATCCACGATAGCCACGACCACCATAATAATCGCCGCGGTCATAACGGCCGTAACGATCATGGTCACGGGCGGCGGCTGGGGTGGCAGTCGCCGCGAAGGATGCAATGCCCATCGCGAGCGCTGCGCCCATATTGATCAACATAGACTTCTTCATGGCGTTGCTCCTTGCCAATCTCTTTCGAACGGGCCTTCGGGAGTGAAGTTCCTTTCGACTATGCCCTCCTTATGCGCGAGTCGCTTTGAGCGGATGCTGAATGGCCATGACAGCCGCCGTTCAGTTATCCGCCGTTCATAAAAAGCGCGTGGAGTTGACCGGGCAAATCGCATATCGAGCGCCGACATGCGCCGTATCCTGCTGATCCTCGCGATATTCGTGGCCCTGCTGCCGCAACGGCACACGGCCAAGGACGATCCGGTCAAGGCGGGGCCGTTGCTGGTGACGGCGGAGCCCCTGCTGCTGAACGACAGCGACCCGGCGCAAAAATCGGTGGGGCCGCTGCGCTGGCTGGGCAGCTGGGCGATCCACAGCAAGCAGACCGATTTCGGCAGCATCTCCGCGATGCTGGTCCAGAACGACGGGTCGATACTGGGTCTGAGCGATTCGGGAACGCTGATGGGTTTCCATGTGGATGCCGCGGGCCGCACGGATGGCGGCCGTCCCTTCATCGCGCCCCTGCCGATCCAGCCGGCAGAACGCGACTGGCCATCCTGGCGGTGGGACTCGGAGTCGATGGTGCATGACCCCGCCACCGACCGATATTGGGTGGGCTTCGAGCTGCAGAACCGAATATGCCGCTATTCCCCCGGCTTCGCGCGGGTGGAAAGCTGTGTCTTCTGGCCGGAGATGGCGTGGTGGCCCAAGACGGGCGGGCCGGAGGCCATGGCGCGGCTGGCCGACGGACGCTTCCTGGTCTTTTCCGAAAAAGCCGAGGGTCAGGATGGCGGCAAGGACCTGCTGCTGTTCCAGGGCGATCCGGCGGACCCGGACACCCCGCATCCCGTCCGCATGACCTATCGCCCGCCGCAGGGCTATGTGCCGACAGACGCGCTGCCACTGGGCGGCAACCGGCTGCTGGTGCTCAATCGCCGGGTAACGATGTATGAGGGATTCACCGGGTCGATCGCCATGGTCGAGATGCCGAAACTGAAGGCCGGGGCGCTCCTTGTGGGCAAGCAGATCGCCCGGCTGGCCCCGCCGCTGGTGGCGGACAATTATGAGGCGCTGGCGCTCTCCTGGGAGCATGGCCAGCCCGTGCTGTCGGTGATGTCCGACGACAATTACGAATTCTTCCAGCGCACCTTGCTGGTAAAGTTCGCGCTGCCGCCGGAGTGGCTGCATTAGCGCGCGAGCGCGCTTTGTTATCCCCCGTTCGGGCTGAGCTTGTCGAAGCCCTGCCCTTCCTTCGAACAGAAGTGCAGCCCTTCGACAGGCTCAGGGCGAACGGTTTCTGAGGTTCCCAATATCCGAAGCACAAGAAAAAAGCGGCCCATTTAGGCCGCTTCCTTCAATCAGCAGGCGTTGCGCGCTCAGGCGGCGACGGCGAGCTTCTTCTTGATGTCGCGCTTCAGGCGGCGAGCCTTCAGCGAGAGCTGATCGTCACCGGTCTTCAGCAGCCAGTTGTCCAAACCGCCGACATGCTCGACCGAACGCAGGCCATGGGTCGAAACCCGCAGCTTCACGCCCTGCTCCAGAGCCTCGGAGATCAGCGTCACGTTCTGCAGGTTGGGCAGGAACACGCGCTTCGTCTTGTTGTTCGCGTGGGAAACATTGTGTCCCACCTGACGGGTCTTGCCGGTCAGCTCGCAAATGCGCGACATAAAAGATCAGCCTTGTAGTTCGGGTTTGTCCGGAAAGCGGCGCGGATAGCGAGAATCGCCCTGCGCGTCAACCCGCCAACGCACCTTGCCAACGCGAAGAGGCGCAAAGATCGGTGCGGTAGCGCAACCATTTCCGCGACCCACGCGTTTGCTTGTCCGATAGAGTATCGAGGAGGTCAAGATGGTTCGGTTTCTGGGAGGCCTGTTATTGATAGGCCTGATTCTCGTGGGCACGGCGTTCGCGTTCGGGCTGATCAAGGTGCAGCAGACGCAGGACGCCTCGACGCCCAAGATCGCCGTGCAGCCTGGCACCCTGCCGCAATATAAGGCCGATGTCGTGAAGGTGAAGGTCGGGACCAAGGACGAAACGGTCAAGGTGCCGACCGTGGACGTGCAGAAGCCCGAATAAGCCACGCAGCTTGTCCGAAGCGCCGCGGGGCGGGTAAGGCGATGGCCATGCCCGCCTTTCCCCTGCCCGATCCGATGCGCCGCGCGCTGGACCTTGCCCGCGCGGCGGAGGCGGCCGGAGAAGTGCCAATTGGCGCGGTCGTCGTGAAGGACGGGCGAATCATCGGTGAAGGCGAGAATCGCAACCGGCGCGACAATGACCCCACCGCCCATGCGGAAATGGTGGCGATTCGCGCAGCCGCGTCGGCTCTAGGCGATTTCCGGCTGGCGGGATGCGACCTTTGGGTGACGCTGGAGCCCTGCCCCATGTGTGCGGGAGCGATTTCCCACGCCCGGATCGCGCGGCTCTACTACGGAGCCGAGGACCCGAAGGGTGGCGCGGTCGACCATGGCGCGCGGATCTTCGCGCAGGCGGAATGCCTCCATCGGCCAGAGCAGTATGGCGGCATCGGCGCTGATGAAGCCGCAGGGCTATTGCGCGGCTTTTTCGCTGCCCGCCGCTGAATAATCGATTCGGTACAGGGTATAGGGCAGCGTCAGCCCGGTGCGCAGATGCACAGCCGACAGCCATGCCGGAATTTTGCCCCGCATCAACTGGGCGTAGAAGCCCTTCGGACTGCGCGACTGATAGACGGTGCCCTCCGGGAAGCTCGGGCAGACGAGCAGATAGCGGGCATTGTGCGACCTTGCGATCGGCCGGAAAGCATCCGGCGGCCCGTCAAAGGCGTGGTGGATGTCCAGGATCGCCTTGGCATTGCGATGATAGGGGCCGGCAAGGGCGCTGTGGTGGGTGGTGGCCAGCAGGCGCGGCCCCAGGTCCACCATCGTGAAGATGACCGCCGGGGGAAGCTGGTTGAGCACCTCCAGCGCGGGGAGCGTGCGGCACCGGCCGTTCGCCTTCCTGATCGCCTCCCGGCGCAGCTTCACGATCGGGCGGGTCCCGACGACCTTTTCCTCCATGATATCCGCGATCAGCATATTGGCGCGCGGATAGAGCGGATAGGCAAGCAGCACCGCCGCGACCAGAACGACGGCGACGACGCCCGCCGCTTTTCCGATGCGGCCACCCTTCCGGATCGTCATGACCGCAACCCAGGCAGCCCAGGCGACGGCGGGAATGGCCAGAAGCTGCGCAGCAGGTCCGGCGCGCAGCTGCCAGAAAAGCAGCCCGAAGGCGACCAGCGTCATGATCGAGACCGCCGCCCAGGCCCACAGCCGCTCCTTGTCGCGCCGGGCGGACCAGCAGCCGAAGGCGGAGGCGACAATGGCGATCACCGGCAGGGCCAGCAGCGGCAGAGCGACGCTGCGGGACTGGACGGTGATCGGCTTGGCTTCCCTTATGTTCGCCAGCCAAAGCTTTTCCAATTCCGGGGAAATCTGATAGGCGCCGGTCAGGCATTGGGGCCAGTTGAGCCAGGCGAACAGGCCCACCGCGCCGCCGACGATGACGCCCGCCCCCAGACGCATCTGCCACGATCGCAACGGCAAGAGGGTCAGCAACAGCATGCCGCCGGCCGCCATCCCCAGGATCGCAACCCAGATCGGCGACAGCGCATCGCACATCGGCTGGCGATTCGCGTAGCTGGCAAAGAGCAGGAAGGAGAGGCAGATCGCCCCGCCAAGGCTGAGCGCATAGGGACGCATCCGCGCGACCGCCTCTTCGTCGAACACCCAACGCAGGGCGATCAGCGCCCCGGCGGCGGCCATATAGACGATCATCTCCATGCCGATCGCGATCGACAGGGCGCTCGCGACGCCCGCAATGACGCCGCCCCGCGCCCGCTTCGTATCCAGTAATCCGGCGATCATCGTCGCCGTCAGCGCCAGTTGCCAGCCATGATGGTCGACCCGCAGCGGCATGAACATGCCAAGGCCCATCTGCGCCGCCAGCGGCATCAGCGCCGCGATGATCCACGCGTTGCCGCGAACCAGTCGCCGGACGATGAACCCCAGACTGAGCATCAGCAGGAAAAGCGGCAGCAGCGGCGCGATGGCGCAGGCCAGCCGATCCGCCATGCCAACACCCACAAAGGGGCGGAAGAACAGCATCAGACCCGCGATCGGCAAGTCGACAAGGCGCGACCAGTGGATATTCGCGCCGCCCGGCGGGTCCAGCCGATACTGGCGCAGGTCATACCAGCCCTGCCCCGCCAGCCAGTCCTTCACCTGCACATAACGGATATTGTCGTCCGTATCGCCCAGTGCAAACCACTCGATCGCCGGCCAGCGCACCTTCAGGAAATAGACCACAAGGCCGACCCACAGGGCGAAGGTCGTCCACTTCCAGTTGGCATAAACCCAGTCGGACAGGTCCGCCATGACAGGCGCGGCGCGGGCGCGCAGCGTTCCGAACATTCTCTTGCCGCTTTCCAACCTCATCAGCGCGGATTAGACCAGCCGTGGCAAAGCGCAACGGGAACTCATGAAAATCATCGACGGCCTACGGGCGCCCTCCGCCCGCCACCGGGCGCTGTTCTGGCAGATCGTGCGCTATGGCGTGACCGGTGTGGCAGTCACCGCCGTACAGGCCGTGATATACTGGCTACTCGCAACCCATGCCGGCTTCCATGTGCAGGCCGCCAATCTGTGCGGTTATCTGGTGGCGGTGGGTGTCGGCTATCTGCTGCACGGCCAGTTCACCTTTCGCGGCCATGGCAGCCGTGACCGACCGGCGGCGCGGGGCATCCGCTTCGCGATGGTGTCGCTCGTCAGCCTGGGACTGAATGCGATCTGGGTCTGGCTATGCGTGACGGTCGCGGGATGGCCGACATGGTCGCCAATCCCGGCGATGTTCTTCGTAACCCCGGCCATCGTCTTCGTCCTGAACCGGCAATGGGTGTTCCGGTAGAGGCAGTCACGCCGCCGCTGCGGCGTCCAGTTGATCCGGGGTAGCCTTCGCATCGCGACGCGCGGTCATGGTCACGCCCGCCGACGCCAGGATGATCGTGCCGATGGCGACCCATTGCAGCAGCGACAGATGCTCCCCCATCAGCAGCAATCCCATGATCGCACCGACAGCCGGCTCTGCGCTGACGAGGATGCCGAACACCTGCGCGCGCAGGCGGCTGAGCGAGAACATCTCCAGCGAATAAGGCAGCGCGCTGGACAGGATGGCAACGCCCAGGGCTGGCCCCCATATAGCAGGCTTCACAAGGGCCGCGACCCCCGCATGGGCAATGCCGATGGGCAGGACCACTATGGCGCCCACCAGCGTGCCCAGTGCCGCCGCCTGCACCCCATGGTCGGCTCCGGCCCGCTTGCCAGCAACGATATAGATCCCCCAGCATACACCCGCCGCGAGCGCCAGAAGCGCGCCGTGCGGATCGATGGCGGTCGAGGTCTTGCGCAGGGGCAACAGCAGGGCAAGCCCGGCCACGGCCAGCACGATCCAGAGAAAGTCGATCCGCCGCCGCGATGAGAGGATCGCCACGGCCAGCGGCCCGGTAAATTCGATCGCTATCGCGATGCCGAGCGGGATCGTCTTGAGCGAAGAATAGAAGCAGAGGTTCATGACCCCCATCGCGACGCCATAGACCAGCACCGGCCGCCAGTTGTCCGCAGTCAGCCGGACACGCCAGACGCGCAGGATCAGGCCAAGGACGAGCGCACCCAGCGATAGCCGCAATGCCGTCGTCCCCTCCGCCCCCACCACTGGGAAAAGCAGCTTGGCAAGCGACGCACCGCCGGTCAGCGACACCATCGACAGGAACAGCGCGCCGACAGGCACAAGAGGGTTGGAGACCGGCTGGTCGCTGCGGAAGGACATGAACCGCCCTTAGAGGTTTTCCGACACAAAGATAACCGTTCGTGCTGAGTAGAGACTGAGCGAAGTCGAAGGCTCGTATCGAAGCATGCTATCTAGGCGCAGATCCTTCGATACGTCACTTCGCCCAGCTCAGTGACACTCAGGACGAACGGGAATACTGACAATAAGGGATATAGATCAGGCCATCGCCTTCTCCGCCTGCTTCCAGGCCAATTCCATCAGTTCGGGGATCACCTTCACACGCTCCTTCGCCTGTTCCGACGACGCCGTGCCGCGAATGACGCGGCCCTTGATGCCGTGGAAGATGGCGGCGATGCGGAAGAAGTTGAACGCCACGTAGAAGTCATACCCCGGCATGGACGCACGCCCCGTGCGCGCGCAATAGGCGGCGAGATAGTCCTCCTCGCTCGGGATGCCGAGCGCCGCGATATCCGCGCCGCCGAGGCCCGCAACGATATAGGGCGGCATGCGGTACATCATCGCATTATAGGCAAAGTCCGCGCCGGGATGGCCGAGCGTCGACAGTTCCCAGTCCAGCACCGCCAGCACCTTCGGCTCCGTGGGATGGAAGATCATGTTGTCGATGCGGAAGTCGCCATGGGTGACGCTGGTGGCGTCGTCATCGGCCGGGATATTCTCCGGCAGCCACGCGATCAGGCGATCCATGTTCGGATCGCGCCCCGCGTCGGCATCCTCCAGATACTGCTTCGACCAGCGACCGATCTGTCGATCGAAATAATTGCCCGGTCGGCCATAGTCGCCAAGGCCAACGGCTTCATAATCGACCATGTGCAACTGGGCCATCGTCGCGTTCATAGCGTCAAAGATCGCCGCGCGTTCGGCATCGGGCACGCCCGGCACGGTCGCATCCCAGAAGATGCGCCCCTCGACCATGTCCATGACATAGAACCAGGTGCCGATGACGCTGTCTTCGGTGCACAGGCCATAGACATGAGCGACCGGGAAGTTCGCCTTCTCAAGGCCGATCAGCACCTTCGCCTCGCGCTCGACCGCGTGGGCGCCCTTCAACAATTGCCCGGGCGGCTTGCGACGCAGGACATAGCTCTTGCCCGGCGTCACCAGCTTGTAGGTCGGGTTGGATTGCCCGCCCTTGAACTGCTCGACGGTTAGCGGGCCGCTGAAACCCGCGACATTGTCCTGCATCCACGCAGCCAGCGCTGCTTCGTCGAAAGCATAGCCCTCGCGCACCGCCGTGGTGCCGACATTGGCGTCGACCGAAGCGCTCATGCCGGGTAGGCCTTCAGGAAATCACGCTTAACCTTCTTGGCGAGGCTCCATTTGTGGACCTCGGTCGGGCCATCATAGATGCGGAATGCGCGGATCTCGCGAAATACCTGCTCGACGATTGTATCGCCCGTGACACCCGTTCCGCCCATGATCTGCACGCAGCGGTCGGCGATCCGCATCAGCGCTTCCGACACAGCGACCTTCGCCATGGAGCTTTCGGCCGTGCCCAGCGATCCCGTGTCCAGCACTCCGGCGCACCAATCGATCATCAGTTCGCTCTGCTGGAGGTCGATCAGATTCTCGGCCAGCATGAAGCCGACGCCCTCATGGTCGACCAGCAGTTTGCCGAACGCCATGCGCTTACAGGCATAAGCCGTCGCGATTTCGTTGGCGCGGATGCACGCACCCAGCCAGCGCATGCAGTGCGACAGCCGCGCCGGGGACAGACGGATTTGCGCATATTGGAAACCCTCGCCGCTATGCCCCAGCATCTGATCGGCCGGCACGCGCAGATTGTCGATGGTCAGGACGGAATGGCCGCCGGGCATCGAACTGTCGATGGTGTCGAGCACCCGATCGATGTGGATCGCCGGGTCGGGCAGATCGACGAGGAACATGCAGGCGCCGTCGGCCGACTTCGCCATGATGATCCCGACCTTCGCGCCGTCAGCGCCTGTGATGAACGCCTTGCGGCCGTTGATGACCCAGTGATTGCCATCCTGCACGCAAGTCGTCTGCATCATCGAAGGATCGGACCCCGCGCCGCCTTCCGATGCGGGCTCGGTCATGAAGAAGGCGGAGCGCGCTTCACCCGCGACCATCTGCTTTAAAAAGCGGTCCTTGAGTTCCGGCGAACCCACCTTGCCGAGAAGGTACATATTGCCCTCGTCTGGGGCCATGGTGTTGCATGCCAGCGGCCCCAGCGGCGACAGGCCGGACTTGATCAAGACCTTTGCGGTCTCACGCTGCGACAGATGCGACCCGTCGGACAGAATATGGGGGGTCAGAACCCCGGCCTCGCGTGCCTTGGCGCGCAACGCCTGGACGAACTCATCGCTCGGCCCATGGCTGCTGCGCGGGGCAGCCTGCTCATGAGGAATCACAACGTCCCGGACAAACGCTTCAACCCGGGCGGCAATCTCCGCCGTCCGCTCCGCACCAACTCCTGCCATGATATTCTCCCTTTACCGTGGCGCCATGCGAATCGCACCGTCGAGACGGATCGTTTCCCCGTTCAACATCGGATTGGCGATGATGCTTTCCACTAGTTTTGCATATTCTTCCGGCCTGCCCAAGCGGCTAGGATGCGGAACCTGTGTGCCCAAACTATCTTGCGCGGCCTGCGGCAGGCCCATCAGCATGGGCGTCAGGAAAATTCCCGGCGCTATGGTCATGACGCGAATCTTGTGCTGCGCAAGGTCGCGCGCAACCGGCAGGGTCATGCCCACGACACCACCCTTCGATGAGGCGTAGGCCGCCTGCCCGATCTGCCCATCATACGCCGCGACGCTCGCTGTGTTCACGATCACGCCCCGTTCCTCGCCGACCGGATCGGCGGCGGCCAGACGTGCCGCGAAGCGCGAAATCATCAGGAATGTGCCGATCAGGTTGATCTCGATCGTCCGACGATAGGCGTCGATGGCGTGCGGCACATTTTCCTTGCCGACCGTCTTGATCGCCGGAGCGACGCCCGCGCAGTTGACGAGGATGCGGGCAACGCCATGCTTGGTCTGCGCGGCATCGATGGCGGCATCAACACTGGCCTCGTCAGACACATTCGCCTTTACGAAGATGCCGCCGATCGCCTTTGCATGCGCCTCGCCCGCTTCCTCGTTAAGGTCGAAGATCGCGACCTTCGCGCCATTGTCCGCGAGCATCTTGGCCGTCGCGCCGCCAAGGCCCGACGCGCCGCCCGTCACAATGGCGGCCACATCCTTCAATTCCATATCATCCTCCCCAAGCCGATCAGGCCTTCAGGCCAGTTCGAGCGCGATAGCCGTGGCTTCGCCACCGCCGATACACAGGCTGGCGACACCTTTCTTGCCGCCGCGATTTTCCAAAGCCGCAATCAGCGTGGCCATGATCCGCGCACCGGACGCGCCGATCGGATGGCCCAGCGCCGTCGCACCGCCATTCACATTGATCTTGTCGTCGGGAATCGCGAGATCCTTCGCTGCGATCATCGCGACTACCGCAAAGGCTTCGTTCACCTCAAACAGATCGACGTCGGCCACGTCCCATCCCGCCTTGTCCAGCGCCTTGCGGATTGCAGGCACGGGGGCGGTGGTGAACAGCGCCGGCGCCTGGGCGTGCGCGGCTGTCGCCACGATCCGCGCCACGATGGGCAGGCCCAGTTTTTTCGCCACGCTCTCACGGGTCATCAACAGGGCGGCCGCGCCGTCGGAGATGGACGACGCATTCGCCGCCGTGATCGTGCCGCCCTTAACAAAAGCGGGCTTCAGCGACGGAATCTTCTCCGGCTTCGCCTTCCCCGGCTGCTCGTCAGTGTCTATAATCGTGTCGCCGCCGCGACCGGAGACCGTGACCGGCGTCACTTCCTTTGCGAATGCTCCACTGGAAATCGCCGCATTGGCGCGCTCCAGCGACCGGATGGCGTAAGCGTCCTGCATTTCTCGTGTGAACTGATAATCGCGCGCCGTATCCTCGGCGAACACGCCCATCGCCTTACCCGGCTCATAGGCGTCCTCAAGGCCGTCCATCATCATCGTGTCGATGATGCGGTCATGACCGATCCGCGCGCCGGAGCGGTGCTTGGGCAGCGCATAGGGCGCATTCGTCATGCTTTCCATGCCACCGGCGATCACGACATCGGCCGTTCCGGCCGATAGAGCCTCATAGGCCATGATCGCTGCCTGCATGCCCGATCCGCACATCTTGTTGACGGTCGTGGCTTCTACCGATTCCGGCAGTCCAGCGCCGAGCGCCACCTGCCGTGCAGGCGCCTGGCCGAGACCGGCGGGCAGAACGCAGCCCATATAGATGCGATCGATGGCATCGGGAGACACACCCGAACGGTGAACCGTGGCCTTGACTGCGGTCGCGCCCAGATCAGTGGCCTTCACGCCAGCGAGCGCGCCCTGGAAACCGCCCATGGGCGTTCGGGCATAGCTTACGATGACTACAGGATCGGCGGACATGGGAGTCTCCTTTATCGCCCCTCAACCAAACACGGCACGGGGGCCTTCTGCAATTTTCCTACTCATGAGTAGATTGCATATTGAAAAGTAGAATGTCAATATGCCGCGATGCCTTCGCAGACGCCCGATAGAGAGATCAAGGACCGCGCCTCCCCTTTCCGCAGCAAGGAAGAGCGTGCGCTGGATCGCGACCAGAAAAGGGAGGCCGTGCTGCGCGCCGCGGTGCGGATGTTCAACGCGCGCGGTTTCCACGCCACGTCGCTGGACGATGTCGCCGCCAGCCTGAACATCAGCAAGCCGACCATCTATTATTATCTGGGCAACAAGGACCAGGTTCTGCTGGAATGCGTGACGCGCGGCCTGGGCGAACTGGCCGAGGCGGCGGAACGCGTGCGGGAGGCGGAAGGGTCTGGCCTAGACCGGCTCCGCGCTTTTTTGTTGCTGTACGCAAAAGTGAATATGGATGACTTCGGGCGGTGCGTTGTTCGAACGGGCGACGAATATCTCGTGCCGAAGAACGCCGCGCAGTTCCGGACGCTTAAACGCCGGATCGACGGCGTTCTGCGCACGATGATAGCCGAGGGTATCCGGGACGGGTCAATCAGCGACGGTGATGTGAAGATGATCGCCTTCACGCTGGCCGGCGCATTGAACTGGCCGGCACGCTGGCATGATCCGGCGGGACCGGACAGCCCCGATCAGATCGCCTCGTCTATGGTCGAGATATTGACGGCCGGCCTAGCCCCGCGCGCAGGACGTGCGTCGGACTAGGCTTTTGCACGCCCCGTTGCGTGCATGGCCCAGGTGACGCTGATGACAACCAGCGCGCCGACTGCCTGGTGCAGCGCCGCCAATGGCAGCGCGATGCCGCTTATGACCGTGGAAATCCCTAGGAGGATCTGCGTGCCCAGCGCGGCATTGATGGCAATCGAAGCGCCCCGCGCACCTGCCTTCTTGGCGCGACGTGCAAGCAGGATCAGCGCAACCGCCGCCACCCATGCCCACCAGCGATGTATGAAGTGGACGAGATAGGGATCGCTGCTGACCGTCGCCCATAGTGAGCCAAGCCATTGCACACCTTCGGGGAAAAGATGGTCGTTCATCAGCGGCCAGGTGTTGGACACATAGCCCGCGTCCAGCCCGGCGGTGAAGGCACCGAACAGCAACTGGATCGCAAGGATGAGCGCCACGCCAATCGAAAAAC
>JAHFPU010000044.1:12834-19134 GCA_023266635.1 Sphingobium sp. | reverse complement strand
ACGCGCCGTTCGGCGGCTTCAAGCAATCCGGGAACGGGCGCGAATACGGCCTCGAGGGTATGTTGGAGTATCTCGAGGTCAAATCCATCCTCGGGTACTTCTAAGCCCCAAACAGCACCACAGGCGCAATCGACGGGACCGAACTCAATGCCTCCTCCGAGGACGGAGCGCGCTACGGCCCCCTCCGCCGCTTGCGGCAGAAAGCACCGAACTCGGGTCCGAAATCAACGCATCGTGCTGACGCGCATTGGTAAAACTATCTAGAACAAGGCTGTGAGTGGACGCGAATGGAAACGGAGCCGGTGAAGCAGCTGGACAGCTACGAGCTCGTCGCCCGTCCAATGGTGATGGACGACATACCGGCGCTTCACACGCTGTCAATCGGAGTCCAGTGGCCGCACCGACCCGAGGATTGGGAGATGCTGATCCGGCTCGGGCATGGCGTGGTCGCCGAGGATGCAATCGGGCGCGTGGTCGGCTCTGCGATGTGGTGGCCGATGGGACCGGATTTCGCCAGGATCGGCATGGTCATCACCACCCCTCGGCTACAGGAGCAAGGCGCCGCGCGCTGGCTCATGCAGCAGATCGCTGGCTCGCTTGGAAGCCGCGACAGGGCGCTCGCCGCCACGCGGGAGGCATTTCGGTTGTACCTTTCGCTCGGTTTCAGGCCGGGGGCGACCGTGTTCCAGCTCAATGGCAACGTGGCGAAGGCGCCCGCTGTCGTGCCTGGGGCGCGGCCGATAACGGCGGCCGATACGGCGTCAGTCCGCGCGCTTGACGCAGCGGCTCTTGGCGCCAAACGTCGCGAAGTCCTTGATGCGCTGCTGACTGTCTCGAAGGGCACGGTCGTGGAACGGGAGGGGCAGGTTGTCGGCTATGCCTTGTGCCGACGCTTCGGGCGCGGCCACGTAGTGGGGCCGGTCGTTGCGGCGTGTGATGAGGACGCGTTGGCGCTGGTTGCACCGCATGTAGCGGCACACGCTGGGCAGTTCCTTCGTCTGGACACCCGGGAGGCCGACGGATCCTTCAGGGCCTATCTCGAGGTCTCAGGGCTTTCGGTTTTCGACACGGGAACCTCGATGTCCCTGGGGCGGGAACGGCTTCAGAAACGACCGGCCAGGATTTACGGCTTGGCAAGCCAATCGCTGGGCTGACCTACACTCTACGACCGGCCACGGCTCACAGTGGGAATGCGCATCAGAGCTATTTCCACACGCGACGAACACGCGTGAGTATTGCCCTTCGAATGCGAACAAGGGGATTCTCACGCATCAGAAATCCGCGACCTTGCCCCGGGCGCTTTGGTTGAGGCGTGCAGGGGCATAAGGCGCCGGGTCCAAGATCGGACCACCCCAGTTGCGGCTCGACGGCCCCGCGCCGATCCGGCCCTTTCTAGAAGCGCAACCTTCACGACGCGGCGGGCAGGATAGTAGGAGGCCGAGGCGCCGATGATGCCACCTCCGATCACCCCACGTCTGCAGAGGCAGGGATGGCACGTCCGTGTCAATAAACTGCGCGGCGCTGGCATGTAAGTCTCCTCCTTGACGGAGGACTAGCGGCATTGCCACCCGGCAAGGTGCCGATTTGAGGCTCGAACAGCACTTTGTGCTGTGCTACAATTGAAGCGTAAAGTCTCTTTTCCAAGGGACTAAAGCAGGCGGCGCAATCGCTCAGACGAAGTCGCTGTCGCCGTTTGCCGCAGCATCTGCCAGTAGGGTGTTGGCTGGAGAGAGGGTCGCACGTGAAGCTCGACCGGATCGACATTCGCATCCTGCACGAATTGCAGAAGAACGGCCGCATCACCAACGTAGAACTCGCGGAGTTGGTGCACCTGTCACCGAGTCCGTGTCTGCAGCGAGTCAAAAAATTGCAGAGTGAGGGCTATATCACAGGTTATTCGGCGCAGATCGACGTCGCTAAGCTCGGCCAGACGTTGACCGTCTTCACCGAAGTCACGCTGAAAAGTCACCGCCAGATCGATTTCTCCCGCTTTCAGCAAGCGGTCGAGAAGGTGCCTGAGATGATCGAGTGTCACCTGATTTCGGGCGGTTACGACTATCTGATCAAGTTCGTGACTGCGGGCATCTCAGATTACCAGGAGATCATGGAACGGCTGACAGATGCAGACTTGGGGATTGACAAGTACTTCAGTTTCGTCGTGCTGAAGACGCCAATTGTAAAAACGCATCTGCCGCTCCATCGCATTTTCCCGGCCTGACTGTGCGGAGCTGAGAATGCCAGTCGGCGCGCTTCGGCAACGCTACTCCGCATCGCTCGGCATGGGCTGGAACGCCGCCGACCGGAGCGGTCGAAATAGGCTTGGAGCGGAGGTAATGCCGCGCTCAAACGTTTGAAGTCCTCGGCACCGACCGCCAGTACCGCCGACTGTGGACCGTACCGGTTATCCCGGTCCGGGGCCGGACCTCGATGCCGCGCTTCTCGAAGGAGCTGAGGGTGTACTCGCCGAGGGAGACCGGCAGCTCGCTAAGCAGGCGGTAGGCCAACTCGACGCGACGAGCACCCGGACCTTGCTCCGGTCGATGTTGGGGTAGTAGGCGCGCGACCGCTCGATCAGATCAATCATCTCGCCGGCAGTCTCGACGCCCGAGAAGCCGGCGCGGTCAATAGCCGCGCCTGCGATCGATGAGGCCGGGCACCGGCGCCCCACTCCGGTCCGCGCGGATGCCGGCGATCACATGAGCGGCCCCTTCCTCGGCGCGTGTCTGACAGGCAATGTGCGGGGTGATGACTACGCGCGGGTGTTGCCAGAGCGGATGCTCGGGTGGGAGCGGCTCGGGATCTGTCACATCGAGCATCGCCGATGAGATTTGCCCGGCATCAAGGGCGGTGAGAAGCGCCTCATGATCGAGCTGACGGCCGCGTCCGGCGTGGAGGACGCTCGCGCCCAAGGGCAGTTGGGCGAAGAGGCTGGCGTCGAGTATGCCCTTCGTCTCGGGCGTCAATGGCAACAGGCAGACAAGAACATCGGTTCGGGCCAGGAAGGCTTCGAGGTCGGTGAAGCAGTCCACGTCTGGGATCGACTTCGCACTCCGGCTCCACCCAGCGAGTGGAAACCCGAAGGGTGCCAGCGCGTCGAGCGCGGCCCGGCCGAGATTGCCGAGACCCAAGACGCCGACCCGCCGCTCTGAAACGCGCCGATTGGTGGTGGTCTGCCAGCGGCAGGCGCGCTGATTGTCGATGTAGAAGGGTAGGTCGCGGTGCAGGGCAAGGACGCCGAGGGTGACGTATTCGCGCATCTGCTCAGCGAGGCTTGGCTCCAGCATGCGCACGACCCCGATTCTGGGCGGTAAGGTCCTCATGTCGAACTGGTCGACGCCGGCGCCGACCGAGAAAATCAGGCGCAGGTTCGGATAGGTCTCGGCGAGGCGCTCCGGCGCGGTCCAGGTGACGATGTAGCGCACGGCTTCCGGGTCGTCGGCCTGACCCTGCCAAAAGCGAACTTCCGGCAACTGCTGAGCGAACGCACGGGCGAAGACTGCCCCACGCTCCGGCGTCGATAAATAGAGGGCTCCCATCAGGCTAGCACCGCGCGCACGTCGGGGTCTGCGAGCGTCTGGTCGAGCGTCACCCGGGTGCGCTCCACGATCGTGTCGATGTCGTCCGTGGTACAACAGAGCGGTGGCGCGAAGCCGAGCACGCCGTTGGCGAACGCGCGGATGATCAGGCCGTTCTCCCAGGCGCGGTCGAAGATCCGCCGGCTCGGGTCGGCGACAGCGGACAGCGGCGTCTTTGCCGCCTTGTCGGTGACGAGTTCCACCGCTGCGAGCATCCCCCGGCCGCGGACGTCACCGACGAGCGGGTGGTCAGCGAGGCTGGCGAGCCCGGCCTGCAATCGCGCACCCATCGCTCTGCCGTTCTCAAGAAGCCCGCCGACATAGAGATCGAGCACAGCGAGCCCGATCGCTGCCGAAACCGGATGCCCCGAATAGGTGAACCCATGCCCGACAGCGGCGGCACCTGCCCCGTCGGCGATGGTCTGGTAGACATGATCGGCAAGGAGTACCGCACCCATCGGCGCGTAGCCGGACGTCAAGCCCTTGGCCACAGTCATCAGATCCGGAGCGACGCCGTCCTCCTCGCACGCAAACAGCGGGCCAGTGCGGCCGAACCCCGTGATCACTTCGTCGGCGACGAACAAGATGTCGAGCTCGGTGCAGACATCGCGCATCGCGCGCATCCAGCCTGCAGGTGGCACGAGCACACCGCCCGAACCCTGGATCGGCTCGGCATAGAAGGCGGCAACACGCTCCGGTCCTCCGAGCGCCTCGATTTTGGCGCGTAGCGCGGCGGTCGAGGCGGCGATGATCGCCTTTGGGTCGGAGCCGGCGGGATTGCGATAGGTGTAGTGCGAAGGAATCTTGTGCTGCCAGTCATAGGGAACACCGAAGCCCGCGTGGAAGACCGGAAGTGCGGTGAGGCCCGCGCCGACCGACGTTGAGCCGTGGTAGCCCTGCTCTACCGAGATGAATTGACTTTTTTGCGGCTTGCCGCGGGCATTCCAGTAGTAGCGGATGAAGCGCACGGAGCTGTCGACCGCGTCCGAACCGCCAAGGGTAAAGTAGACGTGGTTGAGATCGCTTGGTGACAGTTCTGCGAGGCGGGCCGCGAGGCGGATCGCCGGCTCCGAGCCGAGGCCAAAGTAACCCGTCGCATATGGCAGGACCCGCAGCTGCCGCTCCGCGGCAGCAATGACGCTGTCTTGGCCGTAGCCGACATTCACGCACCAAAGGCCAGCGAAGCCGTCGACAAGGTTGCGTCCTTCGGCGTCCGTCACGATCGCGCCCTTGGCGGAGGTGAGAACGCGCACGCCAGCGGCCTCGTGCCCACGCCAGCTGACGACCGGGTGGACGAGATGGGCTCGGTCGAGCTCGACCAGGGAATTTGAACGCATGGTAGGTCTCCTCGAAGGTCAGCCGAGCGCGTGTGCGGCGAGGGCCAAGAGTTGGAAATTGAAAAGCTGGCGGCTCTCCCACCGCAATGCCTCAACGCCTCCAGCCTGATGCCAGTTTGGAGGTGGCGGGCGAGCAGGTGCTGTGCCTTTCCAGCCTCGCCATGCAATCTCCCGCCGTTGTTGCCGTGACGAGCAACAGGAAATGCCGCAAGTCGCGACGCGACTGACGCGACGGAGCAGACGAGATCGAGCGCGCATTGCAACAATCTGCTGCGTGCGCGGGACATACGGCGTTTTCTGCTCGGTAGCATCCCAATTGCAGCGACACCGTCTAGTACGGACTGTCTAGTGTCATGATGACATTGGGCTGACCGGCAACCTCAGCACAGGGGACAAGACATGACCTTCCGGGCCAAATTTGTGACATTCGATTGCTATGGCACGCTCATCAACTTCGACATGGCCGGCGCCACTCGTCGGATCTTCGGAGCGAGGCTCCCGGAGCCGAGATTGGATGCTCTCATCAAGAATTTCGCGGCCTACCGTCTCGACGAGGTCCTCGGCGCCTGGAAGCCCTTTGCCGAAGTGATCCACAACGCGTTGGAACGCGCGTGCAAACGCAATGGCGTCGCCTTCCGTGCCGAGGCCGCGCAGACCATATACGAGGAGATCCCAACCTGGGGCCCGCACCCGGATGTGCCGGCGGGCCTTGCCAAAGTCGCGCGGGAAATTCCGCTGGTGATCCTCTCGAACGCGACGGATAGCCAGATCATGTCGAACGTCAATAAGCTCGGTGCGCCATTCCATGCGGTCTTCACCGCAGAGCAGGCGAGGAGCTACAAGCCGCGGATGAAGGGCTTCGAGTACATGTTCGACCAACTCGGCTGCGGGCCGGAAGATATCACGCACGTCTCATCATCGTTCCGCTACGACCTGATGACCGCCTACGATCTCGGCATCAAATCGAAAGTCTGGGTCAATCGAGCGCACGAGCCGGCCAACTCCTACTACGAGTACACCGAGATCAAAGACATCGGGGGACTTGCGGCTGCCGTGGGGCTCGAGAATGTGCGCCAGCCGGCGTGAATCTCAATTCCAATAGCCCCGACGCCCAAATGCTTCCAACCAGCAGCCAGAGAAAAGTCATGGCACTGCTTCAGACCATCGACCCCAATCGTCTCGGCGTACCAGTCCCTGGAAAGCCACTGCCCGAACGCTTGATTTCCGGCAATCCCGAGTTCCTGACCTGGGCATTCGACTCCTCGCGGGGCGGCGAGGTGCGCACCGGCATCTGGCAGGCGACACCGGGTGAGACCGTTTCCATCAAAGGCGAGACATTCGAATTCTGCCACATCCTCGATGGCGTCATCGAATTGACAGAGGAAGGC
>JAHFPU010000044.1:0-12734 GCA_023266635.1 Sphingobium sp. | reverse complement strand
GGGCGGCGAGGTGCGCACCGGCATCTGGCAGGCGACACCGGGTGAGACCGTTTCCATCAAAGGCGAGACATTCGAATTCTGCCACATCCTCGATGGCGTCATCGAATTGACAGAGGAAGGCAGGAAGCCAGTTACCTACCGCAAGGGCGACAGCTTTGTCATGAAACCCGGCTATCGCGGTGTCTGGAAAACCATCGAAACGGTACGCAAGATCTACGTTACCGTCGGCTGACCGCATCCGGGTCGGCGGCATGGCTGAACTTGATGGCTACAGTACCGCGCTCAATCCCCGCCGTCGGGCCACGCTCGAACACGTGGTGTCTGATCTTTATCCCGCCGGCGGAGACGCAAAGACGGGGACATTCTGGTCGGGGCTACGGCCTATGACTCCGGACGGCCCGCCTGTGATCGGTCGGGCGAAGTTCAAGAATCTCTGGATCAACTCCGGCCACGGCACGCTCGGCTGGACCATGGCCTGCGGTTCCAGCCGTGTGCTTGCCGACCTCGTTTCCAGCCGTGCACAGGCGATCGATACCTGCCCGCTCAGCCTAGATCGATGTCGCCAGTCTAGGGATTGGCCTTCACTGTGGCCACGATCGTGACACTTTGGTCGAAGCAATGGGTTGTCGTGTGGATGCGACCTTGCACGAGGCTCAACGACGGGCGCGCCACCAAGCCAAGCGGTCCTGCAAGCCATAACCCTGAATGACCGCTGGCATGAACCAAGGATCGCCGCGATAGAGCGGGACGGCTGCGGGCGGCCGGAAATCGAAGGCTGAACGCGCCTTTTCGGCATGTCCCATCAGTTTGTGTGCAGCCCGCATTCCCACCCAAGGAGCCCAGACCACGCCCGAACCGCAGAAGCCGGTTGCATAGACGATGCCATCCTTCTCGAAGATGCGGGGAATCATGTCGCGGTTCATGGCGACATTGCCGAACCAGCTGTGCGACAAGCGAACGCCCTCAAGCTCGGGAAAAATTTCGGCCAAGCCGTTGCGGAGGCGAAGTGTCGGGGCCGCAGGATCACCCCTTCGCGAGCTGTCGCGACCACCAAGCAAGATGCGCCTGCCATCCGGCGAGGGTCGATAATAGAAGCCCAAATGACGGTTCTCGCCGATCATCATCCGCTTCGGCATCAGCCGCGCCATCACTTCTGGTGCCAGCTCTTCTGTCGCTATTATTCGGGAGCGCACTGGTACGAGGCGTCGGCGCAAAAATGGGGTGGCGGCATCCGTGTAGCCGTTGGTGCAGACCAGAACTTGTCTTGCGCGCACCGTCCCGAGAGATGTCGTGATCTCGAATCCATTGCCCTCCTGCGCGATGGCGATGACAGGCGTGTTCGAATGCACGGTCAGCCCGGCGGCGAGCGCGACCCGCAGGAGTTCGGCATGGAATTTGGCAGGGTGCAGTCCGCCGATGTCCATGCGCACCGTACCGCCGCGATAGAAGTCAGTGCCGATGCAGTCGCGTTGCTCGGCATACGGCACAGCGTAGGAGTCGATTCCCAGCCGCTTCGCCACAATCTCGGCGCCACGGGCCATTTTGTCGTACTGGTCGTGACCGAGCGCGCCCTTGAACACGCCCGTCAGCTTAAAGTCGCAGTTGATCCCTTCTGTCTTGATGAAGTCGTATAGAAACTCGCGTGCGATCTTGCCTTCAGCTTCGATCGCCATCGCCTTGTCTTCTCCAAAGCGCTTGCTGATCGTGGCGTAGTCTGGGCGAATGGTGCCACTGGTAATACCGCCATTGCGCGATGAGGCGCCTTCGCCCGGGTTCATCGCATCGAAGGAGGCCACTGACCGCCCCCCACGCGCCAGCACAAGCCCGGCCGAAAGGCCTGCATAGCCTGCGCCGACGATGGCCACGTCAAGCATCTTCGGCAGCGGCTGCCGCGGCAGTGGCTTGACGGGTGCCTCTTCCCACCAGAAGGGCGTATTCTTGTCCGCAACCGACCCTGCCGGTGCCTCGCTGCGTGCGATCAAGCTTCCAAAGGCCATCGTCATACGATGCTATCCTTGTTAATCGTGCTCACCGCGGACATCGAGTGCGTCGCGCATCCCGTCGCCGATGAAGTTGAAACTCGTCACCGCGATTGCAATGGCGACCCCGGGAATGATGGCCAACCAGGGAGCGCTATCGAGATATTGCTGCGCCCCGTTCAGCATGTTGCCCCAGCTGGGCAGTGGCGGCTGGATGCCGAAGCCGAGAAAGCTGATGTAGGCCTCGAGCAGGATCGCCCTGGCTACGGTCAGCGTCGCGGCCACGATGATCGGCCCCATAGCGTTTGGCAGAATCTCGCGGAACATAATATGGAACCGGCTGAGACCCAGCATCCGCCCGGCGAGGACGAACTCGCGCTCCTTGAGCGTGGCGACTTCGGTCGCAACGATACGGGCGACCGTCATCCAGCTCGTCAGCGCGATGATGACGGTAATCATGATGGGGCTGGGCTTCAGTGCGGCCGCAAGGGCCAGCAGAAGGAAAATCGTCGGGAACGACAGGAAACCGTCGACGGTTCTCATCAGAATGGTGTTCGTCCAACCGCCAATATAGCCCGCGATCACCCCCACCAGCGTGCCCACGAGGGTCGCCAACAGCATCGAGAAGAACCCCACGAGCAGTGAGATTCGTCCCGCCATCAAGAGCCGGGCCGCGAGATCGCGTCCCAAGGGGTCGGCGCCGAGATAGTGATTCCCCGTCAACGGCGGGGCGAACCGCGCACGCAAGTCGATCTGAAGCGAATCGTAGGGCAGCAGATAAGGACCCAACGTACAGGCGAGCGACAACAAGGTAATCATCACCAGCCCCAAAACCGCCAATCGGTGGCTCAAGAACCGACGGACCACACGGCTCCTCCACCACGCACGCTTGGGAGCTGAACGTAAGGTGAGCGTCGTCATGTCTACGCCCTTCTGTCGCTCTGATACCGGGTTCAGGCCAGACGAATCCGCGGATCCACCAGCGCCACAACGATATCGGCGACGAGACTGCCGACGATGGTGAGAATGGCCGAGAACATCAAAAGGCCCATAACGACCGGGTAATCGCTGTTGCTGAGACTATCGAGAAACAGTCGACCCATTCCTGGCCAAGTAAACACAGTTTCGGTGACGAGAGCGCCGGTCAGAAGTGAGGGAAGCTGCACCCCGGCAAGGGTAATCATCGGCAGGAGCGCATTGCCGACGACATGCTTTAAAATGACCCGACGCTCGCTTAGCCCCTTGGCACGGGCGGTCTTCACGAATTCCTGGCTCATTGCATCGAGCGTGGCGGTCCGCATGAACCGGCTCCAGATGGCAATATGCACGAGCGCCAAGACCACTGATGGCATAATGAGATGGTGCAGGTAGTTTAGAACCGATCCATCTCCGATCGTGTACATGTTGCCAGCGGGCAGCCAGCCCAGTCGCAGCGCGAAGACATAGATCCCGACGAGCCCGAACCAGAAGGTCGGAATCGACAGAGCGACCATAGCGCCGACCGTCGCGAGATAGTCGAATATCGAATACCGGTGCGTCGCGCCCCAGATGCCGATCACAGTACCAACGGCGACGGCAATGATGGTTGCCGTTCCCATGAGCAGCAAGGTCGCAGGCACATGGCGGGCGACGACGGACAGAACGGGATTGCTATCGCGGAACGACGTTCCCCAGTCGCCCTGCAACAGTCGCGACGCCCAGTCGAAATACTGCACCCAGAGCGGACGGTTGAGCCCGAGCTGCGTGGCGATCCGATTCCTGTCCTCCTCAGTCATGCCCGGATCGAGCGCATATTGTGCCAACGGCCCGCCGGGGATCAGGTTGAGCACGACATAGCCGATGACTGACACGATCACGAGCAGCACAATACTCTGCATGAAGCGCTTGAGGAGAAACGCGGCCATGGTCCAATCCTTCCGAGACTGACGCAAAGAAGTGGTCAGCTGCCGCCCGCGCCGATCACGGGCGGGCGGGGGCGGGTCGCGTCAGCTCCAGTACCAGCCTGCGGCGTTCCACGCTTCGCTGCGGGTGTTGGCGTTGGGCACGAACCCCTGGATCTTGGCCTTGAGGCCGTAGACTCTGTTGTACGTGAACAGTGGCAGGAACGGGAGGTCGTTGCGGACGATCCCCTGCACGCGGTTGTAGATCTCGTGCCGCGCCTTGGGGTCGAAGGTCCGAGTGCCTTGATCCAACAGGTCATCGACTTCTGGATTGGAATATTGAGCGTTGTTCGACCCCCGGCCACCCTTGGCGACGATCGAACGGGTATGGAAGCGGAGAGAAACGTCTGGGTCGGCAGCGATTAGATAGGTAATCCCCACCATCGCGGTGTCGAACTGCGACTTGCCCCAGAAATCACCCCACATTACCGCCGCCGGCTGGTTCAAGATCTTCATTTCGACGCCGATCTTGGCGAAAGTCTGCTGGATCAACTGTTGCGTCTGCTCGCGCAGATGGGCGCCCGTCGTGGTCGAGTTGTTGAAGGACAACCGCACGCCGTCCTTGACACGAATGCCGTCTGGGCCGGGCCGCCATCCGGCCTGATCCAGGAGCTGGCCGGCGCGGGCGAGATTAAACTCGTGCTTCGGCAGGTCGGACCTGTAGTACCAGGACTGCGGCGGCATGAAGGTCTCGGTCACGTGCGGCACGCCGTGATACAGGATGTCGATGATCGCCTGTCGGTCGATCGCCATGTACAGCGCCTCGCGTACGGCCCGATCGCGGAACTGCGGCTTTTCGAGATTGAGGTAGATGGACTCGACCGATCCCGCAGGTACCAGCGTCACGCTCCGGTCGGGTAGGCGGCTCGCTTCTTTGTAGTTGTCCGGGGTGATGAAGGCTTGGCCGGCCACATCGATGTCGCCGCTGCGGAACTGCGTGTACATCACGGTCATGTCGGGGATGTATTTGAAGATCAGCCGCTCGATGAAGGGCCCTTCGCCGTGGTAACTGGTGTTGGCGACTAGCTCGATATGGTCGCCTGCCACCCGCTTGCTCCATTTGAACGCTCCCGTTCCGACAGGTTCCTTGTTGAAGGCGGACTCGCTGGGGTTCGCCTCAGTGCCCAGGATGTGTTTTGGAACGATGAAGGTTTCGGTCAGGAACGACAGATAGGGCGCGAAGGGCTGCTCCAGCCGCCAGGTGATTTCGGTCGGCGAGACCACGGTGATGTCGCGCACCAGCGCATGGCCGGTTGTGCGCCAGGCGCGGAATTTTGGATTGACGATGAGTTCCAATGTGTACTTCACGTCCTCAGCTGTGAAGGGCTTGCCGTCGTGCCAGTGCACGTTGTTGCGCAGGCGGATACGCCAATTGAGCCCGTCCGCAGAGATCCCGCCGTTGGCTTGGCTCGGCACTTCGGAGGCCAAGTTCGCCATGAACTCGCCCTTCGGGCTGATCCGGTACAGGGCGTCGAAGACCGAGAAGTGGACGCTGTCATCCACCTCGATATGCGGCATCAGCGGGTTGAAAACGGTGGGCTCCTGAGTCACGCCGACGACTATCCGCCCTTTGGGTGTGGTGGGCCGGGTCTGGCCGTAGGCGGGCTTGCCCAGCAGGTTGGGCGCGAAGAGGCCCGCCGCGGTGCCCGCGGCCATCATGTGCAGCGCGTCGCGGCGCGAAGCGCCGGCACGGGTTTTCTTGGTCTCGGTCATCTGCTCGTCTCCTTATGGACTCTGTTCGTGGTCATCTGCTTTCGACTGCCGTGGCCGGGCGGGGTTCTGACTGTCCACCCGGGATGGCAGCCACCAGTTCACGGGTGTAGGCGGCACGCGGATTGGAGAAGATCTGCGAGGGCGGGCCCTGCTCGACGATCCGGCCCTTCTGCATCACCGCGATCTCGTCGCAGATCTGGCTGGCGACGCGCAGGTCGTGGGTGATGAAGATCATTGCCACCCCGGTCTCGCGCTGGATGCGATCCAAAAGCTCCAGGATCTGCGCCTGGATTGACACGTCCAGCGCCGAGACCGCTTCATCGGCGATCAGCAGCTTGGGCTTGAACATCAGCGCCCGGGCAATTCCGATGCGCTGTCGCTGTCCGCCTGAGAACTCGTGCGGGTATCGCTCGAAGGCCCCAGGGTCGAGGCCGACCAATGTCAGAAACGCGTACGCCTCGTCTCGAGCGAGGGTCTGACTCATGCCATGTGCTATGGGCCCGACCGTCAGGATCGAGCCGACCGTCATGCGCGGGTTGAGCGAGGCGAAGGGATCTTGAAAAATCATCTGGATTTTCGGCCGCAGACTTCGGAAGCGGCGTTCATCCAGCGGCGCGACATCGGTCCCGTCGAATAGAATCCGCCCACCATCGGCTTCCAGGAGTTTGATCAGCAGCCGCCCCAGAGTCGACTTGCCCGACCCGCTTTCGCCAACCACGCCCAGCGTGCGGCCCGGCGCCAACTGGAGCGAGACGTCCTGCACGGCGGGCACCACGCGCAGGGAGCGAAGCAGCGCGCTGCCGATCCGATATGTCTTGGTGAGAGAGTCGACTTTTAAAAGCGGAGTAGAGTCAGTGCCCGGCAATCGCCTGCGGTCTTCGCTACGCAGATGGGGGACGGCGGCGATCAGGCGCCGGGTGTAGGGGTGGTCGGGCGACTTCAAGACCTTCGCCGCGCTGCCCTGTTCGACGACACGGCCCTTTTCCATCACCACAACGCTGTCGGCAATTTGGGCAACCACGCCGAAATCGTGGGTGATGAACATCACGCTCATCCCCTTGCGGCGCTGGATGTCGCGGATCAGCTTCAGGATCTGCGCCTGGGTGGTCACGTCGAGCGCAGTGGTCGGCTCGTCCGCGATGAGGATCATAGGCTCCAGTGCCAGCGCTATGGCAATCATCACCCGCTGCCGTTGGCCACCCGACAGCCGAAACGGATACTGGTGATACATCAGCTTGGGATCGGGCAGACCGACCTCGGTCAGCAATTCCAACACCCGTTCACGACGCGAGACCGGGGTGCCGAAGTCATGCGCCGCCATGGCCTCGTCGATCTGCGCGCCCACGGTCATCAGCGGGTTGAGTGCGGAGAGCGGGTCCTGAAAGATCATCGACACGACCCGGCCGCACAGGTCGCGAAGCTTATCGGCTGGCAGGCCGACAATTTTCGTTCCATCAAGCTCGATCGCACCCGACGATACTCGGATCGCCTTGGGCAGAAGCCCCATGATGGCGTTGGCCGTGACCGACTTGCCCGATCCGGACTCTCCGATGACGCAGAGGATCTGACCGCGCATCAGGTCGAAGGAGATATCTTCGACGGCATGTGCCCGCTCCATGCCTTTGGGTAAGCTGATGGTCAAACCGCGCACGGAGAGCGCCGTCTGCCGGGGGCCGCCTACAGTCCCTGTGCTCGCGACCGCCAAGATCACCTCCCCACTTCAACCCATACATCCTCGTGCCGCGTGTAGAGTCGTTGCATCGCTCCATTTTGCCGACCATCTTGGCTATTGTGGCCCCGCAGAATCTGCGAATCCCATCACCCTGGCCGCAGGAACTGGTGAAGCAGGGGCCCGATTCGACATTTTGCGCTGCGCTGTGGCCGCGCAATCGTCCAGCTTATTGCGGCAGCCGTGACCAACGGTCGCCGGCCGGCGGCCCGCGAATTCTGGCGGTGTCAGAGCATAATCTGACGTGTCCTGACGTCGCTGCCATAGTGAACATTGAGGCGGTCTTCCGTCAGCGGCCGTGCCGAAGGACTTCTCAAAACGAACAAACCAGCCGGATCGGACGGGCAAAACAGCAGGGAAAACTGCTCTCAGACTGCCATTCTCCGAGGCAACGTGCATCGACCTCAGACCAAGACCAAGTGACATCGCTAACCTTATGGCGCCTGAACACGAGACAATGGCCTTCAGCGCCCCGCTCTAACTGACAAAGTTCGAGCCCCGCCACGTATCGGGCGCGCTCAGGCCGTCGCAGGAGATGACTTGGCTCAATCGCCGCGAGGACCGGGAGTTCGCCGCGGCAGTCGGACAGAGGTCATGCATCTGCTGGCCGGGAGTGTTCGGTTCGCCGCGCCCGATGGCAGCGTGCGATCGGCGCGCACCGGCGATACGCTTTTCGTGCCTCAGGGCACCTCGGTCGGATGGGAAAGCAGCGATCGTGTGGCGAAGTTCTTCGTGGTCCAAAGCGTCCAGGCCTGAGACGCCGAGCGAGATCCATCATGTCCCCTCCGCTGAACCACATCAACACTTCGCCGAAGCCGCCGGCCTCCGCTGACGTTGTCGTGATCGGTGGCGGCATCATCGGCGTCTTTGCTGCCTACTACCTGGCCCAGCGCGGTGTTTCGGTCACGCTGGTCGAAAAAGGAAGGATCGGCGGCGAGCAGTCCAGCCGCAACTGGGGTTGGTGCCGGCAGCAGAACCGGGACGCTCGCGAATTGCCGATAGCGAGCAAGAGCCTAGATCTCTGGGAAGGATTTGCAGCCGAGAGCGGCGAAGACACGGGTTTTCGTCGATGCGGGCTGTTGTATCTCAGTAATGACGAGGCTGAATTGTCCGGCTGGGCCAGCTGGCGTGATTTTGCGAAGACCGCCGGCGTAACGAGTCACATGCTGAGCAGTCGTGAGGCCGCCGAGCGGGGGCGTGCAACCGGCCGCGCATGGAAGGGCGGCGTCTTCTCGCCCAGCGATGGCACTGCAGATCCTGGCAAGGCTGCGCCCGCAGTAGCAGCTGCGCTGATGAAGCTGGGCGGCAGCGTCCACCAGAGTTGTGCTGCCCGTGGCGTCGAGACGGAAGGCGGGCGGGTCAGCGGCGTCGTGACGGAAGCCGGGCTCATCAAGACCAGGACGGTTGTGCTCGCCGGTGGCGCCTGGGCCTCGTCGTTTTGTCGCCAACTCGGCATCCGCTTTCCGCAGGCCTCGATCCGCCAATCCATCCTCAGCGTGTCCCCCGTGGAATATGGGTTGGCGGACGCCCTGTATACGAAAGGCGTATCCGTGACGCGCCGCAACGACGGACGCTACGCGCTGGCCATCAGCGGTCGCGCACGCGTGGACGTGACGCCGCAGCTCATGCGATTCACCCCACAATTCTTGCCAATGTTCGCCAAGCGCTGGCGAAACCTACTTCCTGGAGGCTTGGAAGGCATTCGGGGTGGCCATGAAACGCTGAATCGGTGGCGGCTCGATGCGCCGACGCCCATGGAGCGTGTACGCATCCTGGATCCGAAGCCCGATCTGCCGACGGTCAGGGAGACCCACCGCCGCGCCGTCGAATTGCTGCCTCAACTGCACGAAGCAAAGATCACGCACACATGGGCCGGCTTCGTCGACTGCACGCCGGACGGTGTTCCCGGTATCGGCGAGGTGCCGGGCATGCCGGGGTTTATTCTGGCCGCGGGCTTTTCCGGCCATGGCTTTGGCATCGGTCCCGGCGCCGGCCATCTGATCGCGGACCTTGCCACCGGCGCCAAACCGATTGCGGATCCCATACCGTATCGGCCCAGCCGATTCAGCGGATCTGCATGGGGCAAGGTCGCTGAATTCTAGGCCGCGATCCCCGCAGTCGACGTAAGCGTCCGCCCACGACTGCGGCACTTGCAGCTTGACCGTTCTCGGCTCAGGCGGCGACGCTTGGCGCCGAGGCTCGTCGCCCAGGTTCATTGCATCGAAAGCGGCAACTGCTACTCACGACCACCAGCCCGTCGGAGAGGCCAGCGATGCAGTAGCCAGCACGGATAATCGCCACATCCAGCGTCTAGGCCAGGCGAGACCAGTTCCGGGCAACAGAGCCGTGACTCGAAGTCGTTCTAGTTTGGCATTGTGCCCAAAAACACCATGCAACGCCATGTGGGACTTTGCGAGGTTTCGGCGTGCTAAGTCTCTGAATCTCATGCTCAGCACCGTCCCCTCGGTGTCACCAGTCGGCCTGCGAGCTGTCTGTCGATGACCACACCCACCCTCGGCCTACCGACCGTAACCCGTATGGGCCGAGCCCCGCGTTTGCGGGACTCGGTCGCGCTGGCCGCCTTGCCAGCGCGATAGGGCGGGACGCCGGCCGCAGGCCGGCGGAGGCCCCAAACCTTGCTCAAGTCGTTCGACCTATCGTGACAATCCGCGGTCCCGAACTCGTCCGCACGCGAGCGTCATCGTGATGGTCCGGTCGCGTGCGCTGATGTCGATGTCCTTGCTGCGCATGTTCAACAGCTCTGAGCGCCACGGAACGAGCGTGAACTCGTGACGGCCTTTAATCACCGCGAGGCGCTGCATGGGCAGGTCGATTGTGCCGACGTGTTTGCCGGTCATACGCGTGCCCTCGGACGGTGAAATGTGCGGCATTGCCAGCTGCGCAGACAGTTTCTCCGCCGCGACCGTGAGGCCTCTGTGGTTCAATTCCGTTAGCATGTCCGGCTTCGGCGTGATCGTGCCGGGCTGCTCGACACTCGCATAGTGGTTCGTGATGAGCCACGCCTCGCGGGCGATAAGGGCTCTGGAGATGTCCGCGCCGCACCCCTTCTCACGGATGACTGGCTTCGTCTCGGCCATGATGGTCTGGTCGAGCCAGGTCACGGCCTCGGCGGTTGCGAGTCGCTCGACCGGCCAGTGGGAAACGACTTCGACTTGGGCGTTCCGCATCTTGCCTTTGCCACCGCCGCCGGACAGGACCACGATCATCCCTGATTCGGGGATGTCGTGGCCCGCAAGCTTGCCCGTCTCGGCGTAGTGGATGCGGCCATCGGTGCCATCGACGACGAGATACTTGCGGTCGGTCGTCTCATCGGCGATACCGACCTCGACGACGCGGCCGATGACCGGCTCGGATTTGCGTGCGCCACTGAAGATGGCGAAGTCGCCGGCTGGGCGGTCGATGCCGTGTGCGTGCATGACCCGATTCATGGTCACCATGATGTCGCCGCGCTCGCCCAGGCTGCGCGGCTTGCTTTCGAGCTGGGGATCGATGGCCCAGACGCCTGTTCTTTTCTCCTCCGCCAGTCCCATCTGCTCCAGCCGCCGCAACCGGCCAACCCGCAGGCCGAGTTGCGCGTCTTCACGATGATCAGACCGGCCGCGCGCGGCGTCGGGCATGGCCGGCACGACGAGCACGTTCTCCTTGGCGTCCTTCAGGATGCCGCGATCGAGCGATATGAACCGCTCGGCCTTCATCTCGTTGGCGAGCTTGAGCAGCCGCTCGAACGGCTGCTCGGGCCCCAATTCCAGGGTAACAAGGTCCTGCGCACGATGGCGAATGCCGTGGCTGATATAGTGGCGCGCCATCACGAGGTCCTGGCCGCGGTCGTCGTGCCCGGCGATCACGATATGGGTGTGCGGATGGCCAGTGTTGAAATGATCGACGGCGACCCAATCGAGCCTCGTGCGGAGATCCTCCTCCATGGCCCGCATGAGATCACGCACGAACGGCTTGAGGTCGGCCATGCGGCCACCATCCTCCGGTGCGACGATGAGACGGAACTGATAGGTATCGCCCTTCTGCAGCTCCAGGAAGTCGCCGCCGTCGGCCACATCGTGCTCGCGGTCGTAGAGCTGGCCGGGACCACCCTCACGTGTTACGCCGTCGCGCATAATATAGCGCTGATGCGTGCGCGCTGCGGCGAGGTCGGATGTACCGTGCCGGGCAGTGCGCGCCTTGACGATGACGCGACGCCACCCAGGCGGTGGGGGTGTCAAACCGTAGAGCGCGCCCTTGCCGCGGCCGAGCTCGGCAACGGGGCGCCGCGTCAGCGAATTCGCCCAGGGCGATTTGGGTGCGCAGTGTCGCGTAGTCGCTTTGACGACCATGCGCGTGAGGCGACCGGCTTTGATGTCTCGGCGCGGTCGAGACTTACCGACCTTTGGTTCAAAGTCTGGGTTTGACATGACGCGCTCTCGCGCTCATTTGTTGTTTCAATGTCATTGCATTCTTGGATGATTTTAAGGCCGTCCAGGGACTGAAATCCGACCCATCTATCTCTAATGCATAGCATGCAAAAAAATATCCAGTGCGCACCCAATAGTATTGATTTTGCTGGATATTATAGAGCCGTAGCGTCAGCTATCTATCTTGCCCTATGACCCACTCATTTCCACCGTGCCTTTCCCCCTCGACAAAACCTAGCACGGCTATCCATATGGAGCATGAAGAGCGTTTCGGCTGACTTTACACACGCAAATCCCGAATGCGCAAAATTGAGAATGATTGGGATACGCAAATGACCGCCTTGGACGAATTCGGATCGTATTGGACAACAATGCGCAACCGCACCCGGCGAACGAGCGGATCTCCTGGAGATCGCGCCTCGCCCCGCTTCCCCCCGGAGCCGCCGTCGCTCGCTTGTCCCACCCCACAGGGGCGAGCGGCGGCGGCGGAGGGGGCGAGCGCTTCCCCTTGGTGGGCCAGAGCGAGCGCCGTCTTAGAGCGCTTTGCGCCATGGTTGTTCGAAAAGGTTCCGGACAATGAACTGCGCGCGCGCATGGTCGAGCAGTGGGCTCGACGACCACAACACGAGGCGCGGATGCATTGTGGCACTGCGCAGCTCAGTGGGCGCGTGCTTTCGCAGGTTGCTTGCCAAATTCGAGCAACAAGAGCTGCCGATGCGGAGACGCCGACCCCCGAACACGTCATCGCTGTGGGGAGTTTGACCCATGCGTCAGCGCCACGCCCTCTATCTGTCCGAGGCGATGACCCAGCGGCTGCAGGTCATGGCCGAGACGCATGGCGTCGCCAAGTCGGAGATCCTGGAGCGCGCCCTGAAGCGGTACCTGGCGAACGAGAGCGGCGGTCCATCCGCCGACCTCCTGGTCCTGCAGCAAGACTCGAACACCC
>JAHFPU010000183.1 GCA_023266635.1 Sphingobium sp. | reverse complement strand
TCGCGGAGGCGAGCAAGTCCGGTGTGATCGAGGAAAGCGAGCGCGCCATCATCTCCGGCGTGGTCCGCCTCGCCGATCGGCCTGTGCGTGAGGTGATGACCCAGCGGATGGACGTCGATTGGATCGATGTGACGGCCGACGCGGAGGCAATCCGCCGCACCCTGTTGGAAACCCCGCATACCCGCCTGCCGGTGGGGCAGGGGTCGGTCGAGGACATCATTGGAATCGTCCAGGCGCGCGACATCATGTCCGCGCTGTTCCGGGGCGAGGCGCTGGACCTGCGCGCCCTGATGCGCAAGGCCGCCGTAGTCCCCGATCAGGTGGACGCGATGGATGCGCTGGAGGTGCTTCGTCAGGCGGAGGTCCCGATGGTAATGGTCCATGACGAATATGGCCATTTCGAGGGGATCGTGACCCCAGCCGACCTGCTGTCCGCCATCGCCGGCGAGTTTGCCTCCGATCGCGACCTGTATGAGGAACCTGACGTCGTCGAGCGCGAGGATGGCAGCCTGCTGGTGTCCGGCCAGATGCCGATAGACGCGCTGGCCGAACGCATCTGCATCGACCTGCCGGAGGACCGCGATTACGCCACCGTCGCCGGCCATGCGCTTTGGGTGCTCAAGCATCTGCCCGAGGTTGGCGAGCATTTCGATGACCAGGGATGGCGATTCGAGATCGTCGACATGGACGGTCGCAAGATCGACAAGCTGCTGGTGGCGGAGCGGTAGGCCATCTGCTTCCCGTCATCCCAGCGCAGGCTGGGATCTCGTGAGGCTTGGTCCCACCCTATCGCCTGAGATCCCAGCCTGCGCTGGGATGACGGTATAAGTGGCTACTCCCGCCCGGCCCGTATCGCCGCCCCAGCCGCAAACGGCGTAATTGCAATCAGCAGCAGCGACACCGCTGCCAGGAATTTAAACGCCGCGCCGCTCTGGTCGTCGAGCGAGCCTGCGCCAAAGATCAGCAGCGGAATTGCAAGCGGCAGCGCCAGCAACCCGGCCAATGCGCCGCTGGACCGCAACCCCGCTGTCAGGGCAGCGATCAGCAGGCCGAGCGCCGCAAGCGCCGGCGTCCCCAGCGCCAATCCGATTTCCAGATGCAGCAGGGTCTGCCCGTCCAGCTTCAACAGCGCAGCGGCCGGAAAAGCGGCAAGCATCAGCGGCGGGCCGAAGCTGATCCAGTGCGCCACAAGCTTGGCTAGAGCGACCACCTCGTCGCCGATCCCGCGCAAGGCAAGTTGATCAAGAACACCTGCGTCGCGATCCGGCGCGACCAGGCGATCGACGGGCAGCAGACTCGCTAGCAGCGCGGCGATCCACAGCATCCCGCCGCCGGTGCGGCTCAGCAGGGCGGCGTCCGGCCCTACTGCGAACGGAAAGAGCGCCGCCACCAGCAACAGGAAGGCGAGCGGCAACCACAGGCCGCCCGACCGCCACGCCCGCGCCGAATCCCGCGCGATCAGCGCCGGCAGGATCATGCATCCTCCCCCTGCGGCAGATAGGCGGAAAGGTCGATGTCCTGTGCGCCATCAAGAGGGAGGTCCTGATGTGAGGCGGCCAAGATGATGCCCCCCCGCGCCAAATGCCCACGCATCAGCGCGCCAAGCATCGCCGCCGACGCGCTGTCCAGCCCGTTGGCCGGTTCGTCGAGCAGCCAGATCGGCGCGCCGCTCGCCGCCACGCGCGCCAGCATCGCCCGCTTGCGCTGCCCGGTCGATAGCATCCGCACTGGGATGTCGGCCAGGTCGGACAGGCCGATCGCGTTCAGGGCATCGGCGATGGCGGAGGCCGGAACAGCATCCATTTTCGCCCAGAAGCCAAGCGCGCGCCCTAGCGTCCTGTCCCGGTCGAGCGCCAGTGCTTCATCGGAAAGCGCGACCTTCCCCCGACGTTCGATCGTTCCGGCATAGGCGGGAAGCAAGCCGGCGGTCAGGCGGATCAGGCTGGATTTGCCGGTGCCGTTCGGACCGCGCAGCAAGGCGGACTGGCCCGGCGTCAATGTCAGGTCGATGCCGCGCAGCAGCAGCCGTCCGCCGCGCATGCAGGCGATACCGGACAGGCGCAGCAACGCGTCGTTCATTCGGCGACCATGTCTTCCAATGCGTGCATATCCGCGTCCGACAGACCGAAATGATGGCCGACCTCATGCACCACGACATGAGCGATCAGCGATTCCAGTGACACGCCGGTCTCGACCCACTCGTCCAGCAGCGCGCGGCGATAGAGGTGGATGCTGGGCGGCATGTCGCCCGTCTGGGCCTCCTGCCCGAACGGACGGCCATTATAGATGCCGGTCAGGTCGAACGGATCGCCGACATTCAGGCTGCGCAGCACCGCGTCCGTCGCGAATTCCTCCACGAACAGGACGACATTTTGCAAATATATCCTGAAGGGTTCCGGCAAGCGGGATAAAGCGCCGAGTGCCAGCGTTTCAATAACCTGCGCACTTGGCGCGAAGCTCTGCGGTTGACCTTCCTCTGTCATCGCAGCGGCATAGGCGATAGGGCGCATGTGCGCTAGCGCGGAGGTTTGGGTTTATCCAAGTCTCCGTTCGTGTCGAGCGAAGTCGAGACACTTGCGCGCGGTGTCTCGACTTCGCTCGACACGAACGGGTTTTGGAAGTGCTTTTAAAAGTTGGGAAGATTATATGATTGAGAAGTTGAATGATGAAGAGCGCGCGGTTGCGCTGACCACGCTGCCGGAATGGGCCACCGTCGCCGAGCCGGACGGGATCAGCCGCGCTTTCTCCTTCAGCAATTTTGTCGAGGCGTTCGGTTTCATGACGAAGGTCGCCCTGCTGGCCGAGAAGGCCGACCATCATCCCGAATGGTCGAATGTCTATGGCCGGGTGGAGATCATGCTGACCACCCATGATGCCGGTGGGCTGTCACAGCGGGACATAGATCTTGCGACGTCGATAAACGCACTGGCCGCCTGAAAGGCATGACGCCGCCGGCGATCCGTTTCGATCAGGTCCGAAAGGCTTATGGCCCTTCGATCGCGGTATCGGGCGCATCGCTGGATATTCCCGCTGGGCAGTTTGTGGCCCTTGTCGGATCATCGGGATCGGGCAAGTCGACGCTGCTCAAGACCGTGAACCGGCTGGCCGAACCCGATGCGGGGCGGGTGCTTCTGGCTGGGAAGGATGTCGCCGCGATGGCGCTACCCGATCTGCGCAGGCGGATCGGCTATGTGTTCCAGCATATCGGCTTGTTCCCGCACATTGATGTGGGGCGCAATATCGACATTGCCTTGCGCCTTGCCGGGCAGAAGCCGGATGGGCGGGTTGAGGAGCTTCTCGACCTAATCGGGCTGCCGCGCGCCTTCGCCGCGCGGATGCCTGCGGAACTGTCCGGGGGACAGGCGCAGCGAGTCGGCGTTGCGCGGGCACTGGCGGCGGGGCCCTCGATCATGCTGATGGACGAGCCTTTCGGCGCGCTCGACCCGGTGACGCGCGATTCGCTTGGGCGGGCCTATCGCGCGCTGCACGACCGCCTGGGCATGACAACGATCATGGTGACGCATGACATGGCGGAGGCGCTGCTGCTGGCTGACCGCATCATTGTGATGGATTCGGGCGACATCGTTGCAGACCTCGCGCCTGCCGCACTGCTGGCGGGGGCGGGGGGCGATGTCGCGCAGGCGCTGGTCGCCGTGCCCCGGGACCAGGCAGAACGGTTGCGCGCATTGGAAGCAGACGGATGAGCGGCGCACTCGCCCGGCTGCCCGGTCTGCTGGCGGCGCATGTCCAACTCAGCGTCGCTGCGCTGTTGCTGGCTCTGGCGATCGGCTTGCCGCTGGCCGTCATGGCCGCGCGCCGCCCCGCGCTGGCGCGGATCGTGCTCGGCTTCGCCAGCCTCGTGCAGACGATTCCTGCTCTGGCCTTGCTGGCCCTCTTCTATCCGCTGCTGCTTGCCCTCTCCGCGATGGTCGGCGGCGGCATACCCGCGCTCGGCTTCCTGCCGGCGTTGCTTGCCCTTACGCTCTACGCTCTCCTGCCCATCCTGCGGAACGCCGTGACCGGCCTGTCCGGCATCGACCCCGCAGTCCTTGAGGCGGCGGACGGCATGGGCATGACCGCCGGGCAGCGCCTGCGTCTGGTCGAGGCGCCTCTGGCCCTTCCCGTGGCCATGGCCGGCATTCGCACCGCTGCGGTCTGGACGATCGGCGCGGCGACCCTGGCAACAACCGTCGGCCAGCCATGCCTTGGCGATCTGATCTTTGCCGGGCTTCAGACGCAGGACTGGCCGCTGGTCCTTACCGGATGCGCGGCGGCGGCTTTGCTGGCCATGCTGGCGGATGGACTGCTCGGATCGACCGAATGGGGTTTGCGGACGCGCAGGCTCTGGCCGGTATGGGGTTCGCTGGCCGTTCTGGCGTGCGGGCTGGGGCTGTCCCTCGTGCCTCTGATGCGCAGCCAGGGTCCGGTCGTCACCATCGGCGCGAAGAATTTTTCCGAACAGTTCATTCTCGCGCGGGTGATCGGCCAGCGACTGGAAAAAGCGGGATATCGTGTCCAATATCGCGAAGGGCTGGGCTCTGCAGTGATTTTCAAGGCGCTTTCGGCGGGCGATATCGACATTTATCTCGATTATGCCGGAACACTCTGGACGAATGAGATGCGCCGGACGGATGTTCCGCCGCGCGCCCAGATGCTGACGGAGATCGGCGGCTGGATGAAGGGCGAGGGCAGGGCGCAACTGCTTGGCCCATT
Source organism: Sphingobium sp. (assembly GCA_023266635.1). GTDB lineage: Bacteria > Pseudomonadota > Alphaproteobacteria > Sphingomonadales > Sphingomonadaceae > Sphingobium. The sequence goes on along the minus strand of JAHFPU010000183.1, from coordinate 833 downwards.
AGGATTCGAGAACAGCTATGCCTTCACGATGCGCGCCTCTGAGCAGCGCCGCTTGGGCATCCGCACCCTGGAAGATCTCGCCGCGCGCTCGCCTTTCCTGCGCCTTGGCACCGACATCGAGTTTCTGGAGCGTCCGGAATGGGCGATGACGCGGTCCGCCTATCCCATGCGCTTTGCCGAAGCGCGGCCGTTTCAGCCGACGATGATGTATAATGCACTGGCGTCCGGCCGGGTGGATGTCATCACCGCCTTCTCCTCGGATGGCCGGATCGCGTCGGACGGGCTGGCGACCCTGACCGACACAAAAGGGGCGATTCCCGCCTATGACGCGCTCCTACTTGTTGGAAATGCCCGGATGAAAGACCCCCGCCTCATTTCCGCAATAACCCCGTTAATAGGGAAGATCGCCGTGAATATCATGCGCGAGGCGAACTACCGCGTCGACCGACCAGACGCCAAGGAAAGCCCCGAAGAGGCTGCCCTATGGCTCAACGCCCAGATCAAATAGGGCGCCGTCCTATATCGGCCGTTCGGGGTCGGGCCACAGCCGTTCCAGCCGTGTCCCATACATCATCAGCACCGACGCCGGGTAGCCGGCGTCCGCCGCCTTGCGCGCCGTCTCGACCGCCATCTCGGTTGCCGCTTCGACGGTGTCGAACGGCCCGTAATAGCGATTGTCGAGATTGATCTTCCACATGCCGTCATGCTTCATGATGATGTAGCGTGCGGGCGGAAGTTTCATTGCATGGGCCTTCGGGCGAAATGGTCGCGCGCCCCTATTCCGCCAAAAGCGGGGCAGGCGCAAGGATGGTCGAACCGCCGGGCCATGGCGT
>JAHFPU010000231.1 GCA_023266635.1 Sphingobium sp. | reverse complement strand
AACACCGTGTAGAGATCGGTCGTGGTGTTGCGGTTGCACTGGTCCGCCGGCTCGAATGCGCAGAACACTTCGCCGGTCTGGCTGATGTTGCTGTTGACCGGATCGAAATCCTGCACCTGCTTTTCCAGGGTCAGCAAGGCGTCGAAGGTGTTGGTCGGCGTGAACAGGAAGCTTGCGCCGAAATTCTCGTTATTGCTTGCGCCCACCCGCTTGCCGGTCACGCCGTTGCGGTAATAGCCGTCGCTCTGATTATGGAAATAGAAGGCTTTGGCGGCCAGGACGCCATCGACGATCGGCACGTTAACAACAGCGCGCCCGGCCCATGTGTCGTAATTGCCGTAGCTCAGTTCAAACTTGCCGCCGAATTCGCCAGTCGGGCGCGTGCGGCGGATGTTGATGACGCCGCCAATCGTATTGCGACCGAACAGTGTGCCCTGCGGACCGCGCAGTACTTCGATCTGGCTGATGTCGAAGAAGTCGAAGAACTGACCGGTGCTGGTGCCGATGAACACGCCATCGACGACCACGCCGACGGTTGGCTCAAACGATTTCTCGACGTCGGCGAAGGTAAGGCCGCGGATCGACACGTTTGCCGCCGCAGCGCCGGAATTTTGGTTTGTGATCAGCACGTTAGGCGCGGCGCCCTGCAGGTCGCCGATATTGATCGACGCCTTCGATTCCAGCATCGCCGGAGAAATCGCCGTGATCGCGATTGGCGTCTGCTGCAAGGTTTCGTCGCGGCGACGGGCGGTCACGACAATGTCGCGGATCTGCGCGTCGGTTGCTTCATCGCCGGCCTGCGGCGCAGCGGCGGCGGGGTCTGCGGCTATATCCTGCGCGGCGGCGGGAAGCATCAGTCCAGCGAGGGCAACTGCCCCCAGTGAAGATAGAATCCGCGCGTCTCTATGAAATTTCATTTAACCTCTCCCCGTTCTGCATGAGATCATGCATCGGCCTTCACAGCCGCTATTCTTTAGGTTCGCCGTTTATGACAGCTGTTACAGTGTGCCACCGGTTCAGCTGCTTATAACCTAAAAGAAAGCATAGGTCGGCCTTCAATGACCGTCCATCGACCTGCGACAAGTCATAGCTGACGATGAGGCTGCGGATGGGATGATCGGGTCCGATCCGCTTATGCTGCGGACGCGCCATCTGGAGAGGCCGATGTTTAGGACCGTCACCCTGCTGAAACGCAGGCCGGACCTCTCGATGGAGGAGTTCATCGCCTATTATGAGAGCGCCCACGCCCGTATCGGCGAGAGATATCTCGCTGGGCGCGCGCTGCACTACACGCGCCGGTTCCTTCACCCGCTCGCGCCGGCGGATGGGGCCGACAAACCCTATGACGTGGTGATGGAAATCGGGTTCGCCGATCGCGCGGCGTTCGACGCCACCATCGCCGCCCTCAGCGAACCCGATGTCGCGGCAGAGATTGCCGAGGATGAGGAACGCCTGTTCGACCGCGCGCAAAATCGCATGTTCTTTCTGGAGGAGCATGTCTCCGACCTTGATGCCGTCCTTGCGGAGCGCAGCCAATGATCCCCGGCCTGCCCATCCGCCAGGTCGCCTATTTCGTGCAGGATGTCTGGGCTGCAGCCGCCGCCCATGCCGCCGCATTCGGATCAGGCCCCTATTTCGTCGCCGAGAACATTCCCCTGCGCCGCTGCCTGCATCGCGGCGTTGAGGCTCACCTAGATCACAGCTCCGCCTACGGCCAGTGGGGCGAATTGATGGTCGAGTTCGTGCAGCAGAATAATCCCGGCCCATCCGCCTTCCGCGACATGTTCGGCGCTGGACAGGAGGGGTTCCACCATGTCGCCATCATTGTCGACGATCTGGATGCCGCCAGGGCGCGGATGGAGACCGCCGGTTTTCCCGCCGCGCTGGAGGCGGAGATGAACGACGGTTTCCGTTTCCTGATGATGGACGCGGTTGAACGCCACGGCCACATGATCGAACTGTATGAGGGCGTCCCCGCCCTCATCGGCTTCTACGCCTTCGTGAAGAAGGCGGCTGTGGGCTGGGACGGGACTGACCCCGTCCGCAGCATCAGTTTGGGATAATCCCTGATCAGGCGTCGCCCAGCCACTTGTCGATGACGGGCTTCAGGTCCGTCGAGATCAGTTCCACGAGCAATCCTGGAATTGGCGGCGCCATATAGGCGATTACGCCCCAGCCATTTTCGGGCGCGTCGCCGGATGCAACGGTCGTCCAGCCCTGCGCCGCCAGCCGCTCAGCCTCGGCTTTCAGGTCATCGACCCATACGCCGATATGCCGCGCATCGGGCGCGCGATCGGGATTATAGAATTCGCCGGTGCCCTGCACCAGCTCGATCCGGGTCGGCCCCTCAATCGAATAGGTCGCGAACACATTCACCTCATGCTTGCCCCTTTCCGGGGTCCAGAAAGGCAGCGGGTCGAAATTGCGGACCGGCGCGAAGGTCAGGCCCATCGCCTCGCCGATCTGCGCCTGCGCTTGCTCGATGTCGGCGACTGCCATGCCGATATGGTGGGTGCGCTGCAAATTGATCATAGTGGGGGTTACCTCTCCGGTTCAAAAATTCGGTGTGCGGCTCAACGCCAGGGGACGATCAGCTGCGCGCCGTCCCAGCCTTCCGCCTCTTCGACGGTCTGCCGATACATGCCGCGAATGACCGCATCCTCGGGATACAGTTCCAGGAAATGGCCCAGAAGCGGGCGCGTGTCGATGTAGCAAATGCTGGCGCCGAACGCGGTCGTGAATTCGCTCGCCACCGGATAGCCAGCCGCGACCCAGCGATCGCGCTCGCCCTCATAATCCGCGCAGAACATGGCACTGTGATGCATGCCCTCTTCACCCGGCGCGAACATGTCGCGGAACGCGCACGGCCCATCGGACAGCATTTCGATCAGTTCGATATTGAGGTCGCCCGACTGGACGAACACGCCGCGCAGGCGGATCGGTTCGGCCGGTTCGCCATGATAGCGATGCTGTTCCAGCACCGCCTCCACGCCGCCGACGAATGGCCCGATGCCCATCAGTCGGTTCAGCCGTTCGCAGGCTTCCTCCAGGTTTCGGACGACATAAGCATTCTGGATTATCGCAATCGCTTCCATCATCCGCTCCGATCCTGCCTTTGGCATGTATGGAGCCTGCAGGATGAACCACGCTTCGAGCAAGCGCAGCTAACAGCTTTAAGAGGCGAGTAAGACGAAACAGTGCAATACAGGACTGCCATTGTGTCGAGAGGAACCGGAATGCATATCACGGCGAAATGGCGTTGGCTCCAGTGCGGCGCTGGCCTCTCAATGGCGCTGGCCTCCTGCGGCCAGCCCGCCGCCCAGAATGGCGCAACAGCCGCATTGGGCGACGTCGGCGCATCGGAAAATCCCGACAACTGGACCGGTTTCGGCCGCACCTCGGGCGAGCAGCACTACAGCCCGCTGGATCAGGTCAATGACGGCACCGTGGAGAAGCTTGGCCTGCAATGGTCGATGGACCTGCCCGCGCAAAATTCCGTCTCCGCCCCGATCGCTATCGACGGCGTGCTTTATACAGCCACCGGATACAGCGTCGTGCGCGCGATCGACGCCGTCACCGGCACCCTCAAATGGGAATATGATTCGAAGGCGGCGGAACTGGCCGGGCGGAAACTGCGTCAGGGCTGGGGCATTCGCGGCCTCGCCTATGGCAAGGGACGCATCTTCGTCGGCACGCATGACGGCCGCCTTGTCGCTCTGGACGCCGCCACCGGCAAGCCTGCCTGGACCACCCGGACGCTCCCGCAGGACAATGCAAGCTTCATCAGCGGCCCGCCGCGCTATTTCGATGGCAAGGTGATCATCGGTTTTGGAGGCGCGGATGTCAGCGCCGTGCGCGGCTATGTCACCACCTATGATGCGGACACGGGCAAGCAGCTTTGGCGCTTCTATACCGTCCCCGGCAATCCGAAGGACGGCTTCGAAAACAAGGCCATGGAGATGGCGGCCAAGACCTGGGCTGGCGAATGGTGGAAATATGGCGGTGGCGGCACCGTCTGGAACAGCATGACCTACGACCAGGAGACCAAGTCGATCATCATCGGCGTCGGCAACGGGTCGCCCTGGAACCACAAGGTGCGCAGCTCGGGTAAGGGCGACAATCTCTTCCTTGCCTCCGTGGTCGCACTCGACGCCAACACCGGCGCCTACAAATGGCACTATCAGGTCAATCCCGGCGAAAGCTGGGACTATAACGCCTCGATGGACATGGAGCTGGCCGACCTCCAGATCGACGGCAAGCCCCGTAAAGTCCTGATGACCGCGCCGAAGAACGGATTCTTCTACGTCATCGACCGCACGAACGGAAAGCTCATCAGCGCGCAACCGATCGTGAAGATCAGCTGGGCCAAGGGCATCGATCTCAAGACCGGCCGCCCGATCGAAAATCCCGACGCGCGCTATCCGGATGGCAAGACCTTCACCATGTGGCCCGGCCCGGTCGGCGCGCACACCTGGCTACCTATGGCCTTCAATCCGAAGGCGGGCCTGATGTTCATCCCGGCGATCGAGATGGCCACCAGCTATAATGACGTCGGCATCACCCAGAAAAACTGGGTCCGCGCACCCGGCAACGCCGTCGACGGCGCGGCAATACCCAATTTTGTGGTGAAGGATGCTGGACCCGAAAATGGCACCAGTTCGCTCCTCGCCTGGGACCCGGTGCGCCAGCGTAAGGTATGGAGCGTGCCGAACCCCGGCCCGTGGAATGGCGGCATTCTCACCACCGGCGGCAACCTGGTATTCCAGGGCCGGATAGACGGCACTTTCAACGCCTATGCGGCCGACACCGGCAAGGCCCTTTGGCAGTTCGCCGCGCAGGCGCCCGTCACCGCTCCGCCGATCAGCTATGCGTACAAGGGCAAGCAATATGTGACGGTGCTGACCGGCATGGGCACCAGCGGCGCGGCGTTCGGCGCTCTGCTGCCCGTGAACATCGACTACCGCACTCAAGCCCGCCGCATCCTGACCTTCGCGATCGGCGGCACGGCCACGATCCCGAAATCCGATCCGGTAAAGATCGAGGCCGCCGCCGATCCGGGCTATGCCGCCGACAAGGCTCTGGCGGACAAGGGCATGGCCGTCTTCGCCCGCCACTGCGCTGTCTGCCACGGCGTGGACGTCATCGCCGCCGGCCAAGCCCCGGATTTGCGCACCTCGGCGATCCCTGTAAACCCGGCGCTCTTCTCGTCAGTGGTGAAGGACGGCATGCTCGTCCCGAACGGCATGCCCCGCTTCGAGGAGTTCACCGGCGACGAACTGGCGGCGGTGCGCCAATATATCCGCAGCCAGGGGGATGCGCTTCGGAAGAAGTGAGGCGGTAGGGATAGGTAATTCAAATCGTCACCCCGGGCTTGACCCGGGGTCCCGCTTTCCACCTGACGCACAAGACTGAAAATAAGAAGCGGGATCCCGGCTCAAGGCCCACAACTGTCCGGGATTTTTTTGCTGTTTTAGATTGCACGGCAGCAAAGTCCTGGGGAATCTGCCAAGATTGTGTTGTTGAGACATAATATTGGAGATCTGCCGTGCCGCATATGGCT
>JAHFPU010000043.1 GCA_023266635.1 Sphingobium sp. | reverse complement strand
GCACACTGACTGCCAGGTTCGCCGCCTAACGCGCTACCCACTCAGAATGGGGAATTTTGAAACGCCACTTTCTCACGCGGCGGCGGGGACATCAACAAAACCGCATTCTTCACGGACGACCCGCTACCCGCAACCGTCGGCTCATCGCCGTCAAATAATTGTCCTCGCCATCATCGCGCTGATGAGTTCAGAACGCTGAAGCGGTCTGCCATTTAGAACGACCTCGCCGAAGGTGTCATCGACGATCCGGTGAGGGCCATCGTGAACATGAACGTGAATTCCGAACTCCTGCGGTCGCTGTGCAGTCCACACAATCGCCGGCGTAGATGCCCAGACCGTGTAAGAGCAGCCGGCATGATCATCGAGGTTCAGTGCGCGCTCCGGCGTCTCGTACCTCAGTGTCTTCGCAAATTTGTCGTGGAGCGGCATGAGCGGCGTCGAAATGATGGGTTTCTTGCTCCACGTGCTGTCGCGCCCGCAATTGCCGCAAAAATGTTTGCGGTGGGGCGTCGCGGCGAAGTCACCGAGATCGAGATGCGGATAGCCGCAGTGCGAGCAATTGATGCAATCCATGTCTTTGCCCAGCTCAAGCGCTGCAACGAAGTCATAGGCAGAAGGTGGCGTGATGTTCACGCGACTGATTTCCTGGTTGCCATAGAGGCCAAGATCGCTGGTGTAGAGCGTCGATATCGCGCTGAAATCGCGGTCTATAGTCTTCTTTTCGCTTTCCGTCTCGCGGACATGCACATGGATTTTCGGAGGCCGGGGCTTAATCTCGGCGGTTGAAAGCGCGGCCGGCATCGAGCACCAAATGCCGACCTCGGCATGGTCGCCAACGTTGATCGCAAGCGGCGAAACGACATAATTCATCGGCTGCGCATGATTGGCGCAGCGCATCGCGCCGTGTTGTTCGAGCGCCTCCAGGTCAGCCTTGGTACCCCAGTGGGTCTGATGGGTCCGGCACCAGAGCCGTTCCGCTCCATGTCGGAATTTTCCGGCATGGGCGAAGTCGCAAGGCAAGATGGCATCGTTGCCGACCTTGCCGGGGAAATGGCCCAGTAGATCAGGAGAGATGACGGCTATGTTGCCGAGCGTACGGCCATATGCCCAGCAGATCGCGGCCTCGGTGGACAAACCACCATCGGCTTCCGGTGTTGCGGCCTGCTCGTCACAGATTTTGTCGATGTATACCTTACGCGCGGCACTGCCTGCGGAATTCTCCCACTGACAGCGCCAGAGCTCAACATTTCCCGAGGTGGTATTGATACGGCGTTCGATAAACATAGCTATTTCACCACCAGCAGGCCACCGGCCTTCGCAAGATATGGCCGATACATCCGCACCACATCGCTGGTGTTGGCGCTCAACAACTCCTGCAGCCCCTTAAGATCGTAAGCGAGATCCTCACCGTGCATCTGCACCAGTTTCGGGAAAACCGTCGGGAGCTCGGGAGGAAAGTCAGTTTCCTGCGGCTCACGGGTGCGCCAGCCGAGTGCGGACAGTTTTTTCCAGAGATATTCGGTCTGGTGACGTGTCACCGCGCCGATGGCTCCAGCACGGTACAACAGGAATGCCATCGAGGCCTTCCAATATGCTTTTTGCCGCGCGAGCCATTCCAGGCTCAGCCGTTGCCCGGTTAACGCGCGGCGAAACTGTCTTTCGGGCACGAGCAATTCAGCGGCGAATGCGTTGGCTTCATTTTCGATTTCATCGCCCGGCACCGTATGCATGATGATGTGACCGAGTTCATGCGCGAGAGAGAAACGCATACGGTCAGCCGGAACATGCTGATTGAGGAAAATGCATGGCGGCAAGTCGCGGACATTCATGGTGACGCCATCGACCCCCTTCTCCAGATCACACCAGATCACGAGAATGCCCGCACGCTCGCAATAGTCGGTCAGATTGGCGATCGGCCCGTCAGGAATCGACCATGTGACGCGGAGCGTCTGGGCAATTGCCTGCGGACCACCGCCATCGTCAACATCGATCGACAGTAACGGAAGTTCGGGATGGATATCGGCTGCACGCAGGTAGCGGCGCAGGTGGATGAGGCGGATGTTCAGCTCCGCATGGATCTGCTTCATCGCCCGCTCGCCGACCGCGGTCTTGCGGCGGTTCATCGGGTGGACGCTGAGCGGAAGGCCGGCGAGCCCGTCCTGAAGGAAGAAGAAGGACGGAGGGAAGTCGAGCGCAGCGGCGATGCGCTCGACACTATCCTGTGAAGGGCCGTCGGGTGTCAGCCCGTTTTCAATGCGCGAGTAATGGCCTTGGTTAAGTCCGGACGACGCGGCGACGTCGGCCTGACTCCTTCCTCTATACTGCCTCGCGAGAAGCAGCAGGTTCGCGTTGAACGCAGCGGACATTATTTCTCTTCCGCATCTCGCCGCTCATCGCCCGGCTTGGCGGGGCGCAGCACGGTGTCTGCCGCAGGCGCCGGCCGTTCCGATGGAGGAAGCGCGATGACTGCCGCGCCGCCACGGCGCAGCTCGAACTGCCAGAGTAGCTCCTTCTTATCGCGTGCGACCACGCCGATCCAGTCGAGCGCAGTCTGGAATCGGTTGAAGACATGGACGATCTCGACGCGATGATGGCCCTCAAAGCCGAAAAGATCGCCCGTATGGGCGTGAAAAAGATTCGCAAGCCGAGTTGGGTAGTTGCTCGACATCAGGCTCAGGCCGGCGCGCTTGAAGCGAAGGAAGACGGTATCGTCGAAAATGAACGACGTGGTGTCCTGATGGGCGATGACCCTCGCGCCCGCATCGCCGTCCAGCGCTTCGACCGCATTGGCGATAGAGTGTTCCCACATGATGGCGGCGGTGGTCGATTTACGCCGCCACCAAGCGCGGTCCGACAAGGACTGACAATGGTTCCATCCCTGCTCAATCGCCTCACGACAGCGAATATCGCGGTCATTGGTTTGGAGGACCGCTCTTACTGTGGCTTCATCGGGCGTCGGCATCGGTAGTCCTCATGTGGAGCCACTTTGTCGCACGATATTTTCCGGAAATCAATGCCGGATTATGCGCCCATTTATGCGGCGGCGGTCCTGTGAGGTCATCTGAATTGGTGGCTGTGTGGGAGCCAAATGCGAACCGGCAGCCGCTACGCCGTTGAGCCCCGCAGACCGCCTGATTGTCGGCTTGTGGGACTAGGACGAACCCGCTGCCGCTTTTTTATCGCTCGTGCCACCGACCATGATTCTTGCGAAAGCGCTCGCAGAGGCGCGCGATCTCGCCCTCTAGACGCACCGCCTCGCCCTGAGCCGCGTTTGCGCGCAGGGCGTCGAGCTCCGCCGCGCGATGGAGAAGCCAGCGTCCAAGTGTGTCGACACTGAGCTGCATCCGCTCGCGTTTGATCATCCACGGTCCAAGTCCGCGTTTCACCCGTCTGACACGATGAAGGTGATCCTGCTGGTCGAGAATATAGAGCGCCCACCGGGTCTTGCCACCGTCGCCATGAGGCCGCCGCCGAGCGATTTCGCTATAGATCAGGAGGCTCTTGTCCGCATGCACGAGCATCGAGTGCAGAAAGCGGCGCGACGCCGTGGCACGCCATCCGGCACCATTGCGGGCATCGTCGTCGCCCCACATCGCGAGATCGATGGCCGGTAGATTACCGGTGCCGTGCCAGCGGCTGGTAGCGCCGTCGAACTTGAGGTTCATCGCTTGCGCCGAGCGGCCATCTGGCAAGATCGGCAGTCCTGACACGCTGCCGCGGCGCAGATCATGACGATCGGATCGCGCATCCCGTTCGACGTAGCGGAGCCAGCCTTCGAGTTCGAAGCCCTTCTCCTCGATCGCGCCGTCATCGCCCGTGCCGGGAACGAGGAAGTCCATTCTATCGTGCGCGGTCAGCAGAGCCTGCCCCAGCGCCATGGCGGTCTCGGGCGTGACCAACGCGGTGCGAACATCGACCGGTTGCACGCGGTCGCGCCAGCGCAGCTCATAGTTGGCGGCGACGACGAGATTGCCGCCACCGACGTCGACTTCCTGGTCGAACACCTCGGCCGTAACTGAATGCAGCCATGGATCGCGCGCGCGGCGCTCGTCACGCTCGGGTTCGGCGACATCCCCGGCTGGCGGATGCCCCCAGCAGCGCGGCTGGAACGGAGCAGGCGTACGCAGGTCGCTTAGCCAAGACGGACCGATCGTCGGCAGGCTCCGGCTCAGCCATTCGAGATAATCGTCACCATAGCGGTTCCGCTCGACGAGCGGCTTGACCTCGATCAGCTCGCCCATCGCGCACATCATGCCGTGCCATTCGAGATAATGACTCAGTCGCTCGACCATTGGCCGATGGCCTTGTCGATTGGAGACATGGCGCTCTTCATCCTGGATACGGTTGAGACGCGGCTCCTTGAGCCAGTGACTGGTCTCTTCGCCATAGCCCCAGCGCCCGTGAATCCAGCGCTCGATCCGGTCGAGAAAGGACTCCATGTCCAGTCCGAACAGTGCGGCGGGCGGCTGATACCAATATCGGATCGTGTCCATCGTATCGAAATGGAAGGCCCGCTTTTTCTTCTCTTCGTGGAAGGCCGCAGCGCGAAGCGATCGGCCCTGCTCGGGTGCCGGCGCGAACTGGGAGCGATTGAGATTGGCGACGTAGGTTGCATCAGCCGACGTCAAAGTGATCGCGCCAGCGCTTGCCAGATCGCGCAGCGTCGATCGGCCAAGCTCGCGCACGATCAGGTGCGGATCGGATCGCAGGCATAGGAGGATATCGGGCGCGAACCGTCCGACGATATGCGGCACCGAAATGGCCGTGCGCCAAAGTACGGTCATCAGTTGCTCGCGCGCGGCATACAGATAGAAATCGGCGCCGATGAAGCTGCGCTCGCCGGTCGCGGCCAGCTGGCCAATAAGCGCCGGGACGGTCGGATCGTCGACTTGGATCAGTAGTAATGCCGCGTGCGATGCGCGCCACCGAATCCGTTTGTCGACATCGGCCATTGCCGCGAACAGGCAGCGTGCCACCGCTTGGTCGTGGTCGTCGGGAACGTTGATATCTCCCAACGGCATCTGCGCCGGCCGTCCGGCGCGCGCAGTCACGCGCTCGAGCAGGGTGTCGAGCAGGGCGTTGCGGGTGTCGGCCGGCGAGCGGGCGGCGATGACTCCCACCAGCGCAAAGATCAGTTCGGCCGAGATGGTCTCAGCATTGTAGGCGATCGCCTCCAGGACGATGATTGCCTGCGCTGCTGGCGGCACTCCCGTCGATTCCAGAAGCGCTTCGAGCGCCGCCGTGTCCTCATATTGCCATTCAAATAGGTTGCGTAGCGCCAGCGCGACATAGCCACCGATCCGCTCGGCTGCCCATATCCGCACTGGCGGATAGTCCGACCATGAGGCAAGCAGTTCGGGCAAGGCCATGCCGAAGTCACCCTTATCGCCCGCTACGGCCAGCGCCAGATCGAGAAACGGCACCCGTAGCGTCCGCGTCCTCACCCGCCCGGCGATATCGAGGTAGACGCGCTCGCCGACGCTATGCTCCGCTGTACGTACCACCTCGAGCGCTTCGGAGACTTCAGCAACGGTATTAAGGGGCGTTTGTGGTTCGGTCGCGTGCGTGTCCCATTCATCCTCGTCATCGGCCGGCGCGCCGGGGGACTGTGGCCGGAGAGCGAGGATTTGCTGGCGCTGTGCTTCGGCAACGGCGAGCGCCGCGCTGGCGCCCGCGCCCGTGAGTTGGGAGAGTTCGTTCAAGGTATCTGTGAACTCGACAAAATCGCCGGACAAAAGTCGATCTTGAACTTCCGCCGCGAACACCGCCTCGGGGACTAGGTCATCGCCGAACATCTGCGACATTTGTGGCCGGCTCGAATCGCTCAGCAGCGCCAAGGCATAGCGCTGCGCCGGGCTTAGCTGGCGCGCAACGGACGCTGTGAGCAGGCCCGGCAGTGTGATCTCGAAACGCGCGAGTCCGACATCATGCCAGCGGCTGATCGCCGCCAGACCGGTCGGCAAGTCCGCTGCCGCTACCGCACGGGCGACGCCGTCCCAGGCGAAGTCGCCCTGCAGGTCGAGCGTCGCGACCACCGCGCCAGCGGCGTCGCCGACCCGACGCGCGAGATCCATGCGCGCCGTCCGGTCGCCGCCGAGTCCAGCCTCGGCAACCGCTCGGCAGGCTGCCACTTCGGCCAGAGCCTCGAAGTCGATCTCCCTTGTACACGCGAGCGCCGATGCGAAAAAGGTGGCCGATAGAGCAGGGTCGAGTGGCAATGCGGCGCGGGCACATTTGGCAAGCAGCTTGGCGCGCTCGGAGGCAGCACCGGCATCGGTCTCGATATCCTGGGCGATGGCGACCAGCCACGCCAGCGCTGCGTCGTGCCCCGAAGGCATCAGGACCAGTGCCTCGGCAAGGTCGAGCAGGTTATTGTCTCCCGCCGCATACCAGGATTTGAGTGAGCCGGTCGCCGAGGTCCGCAATGCCGCCAGATCCACACCGGCCAGACCGGCGTGAAAAAGATGGCTCCGCATCAGCAAGGCGGCCGCGTCGGTTTCACGCGGGCGGGCGCCATGAGACCGGGGATAGTTGAACGCGGCTGAAAAATGTGCGCTGGCCTGATCGGGCGCGATCCTGCCCGTCACCAGGTCGCGGGTGACGCGCGCTGCCTTAAGCATTCGCCCGAACACATCAAGCGTGTCGGCGCGGGTCTCGTTCCAATATTCTTCGTCCGATCGTTCACGGCGACCGGACTGGCTGGCTGCGAAACGTTCCGCCGCTGGCCGGGTGTCCTTCGGCACCACGCGTACCGGCGGCAGCCAGTCGCCGAGTACGAGCCGCTGGCCTCTGATCAGTTCAGTGAGCGCCAATACTCGAGCGTGCAACGCGCCGGCCGTGCGCAGCCGGAAGAGATCGTGGGTTTCGGTAAGGACGGGCATCGGGAAAGCGCGCGCCAGGATCGATCCGATCGCAGCGTGGTGCGCCGGATCCGCCGCTGCCCGCTCGCAAACGAGCAGCAGCGCTTCATGCCAGCTGAGCGACGGGGAACGGGTCGCGTGATAGTCAATCGGTTTGGCCCATCGCGCAGCAGAGGCACGGGCGAGCCGCGCCAGCGCATCGCGTAGGATCGGCTCCCCGAAACTGCACCCGGCAAGCAGGGCCGCTGCGACCAAAGGGGCGAGTGCGCGCGGCGGCCAGACGCGCGCGGCGATCGCCTCGCGCAGCGCGTCAGGCCTCAATCCCGCGGCATCCTGGGCGAGTTGCTGGAACACCGGCGCCAAATTCTCGATCGGGCGCCATTGCTGGATACGCGTCAGCCCGGCGGTGTCGCCGGCGATGATCGCATGGGTGCGGACGTCGGCGGCAATATCCGCAGACGAAATATCGATCTGTCGATCCGCTTCGCTGGACGCCCAATTATCGTGCAGATGCTCTTGCCACCAGCGATAATGTCCACGCGCCGCGGTTGGGTCGTCGCCGGCCAGGCTGGCGGCGAGCTCGATACGGAAGCGCGCACGCCGCTTGCGATGGCGGCGACCGGTCATGACCAGCCGCATCGCGGCGTCGGGTTCGAAGCGAACCGACAAATCGAGATTGTCGGCCAGCAAATCGTCGAGGATCTTCTGCCGCTTGGTGGCTTCGGCCGAGGCGATAAGCAATCCGCATGCCGTGCCGATATCGGCGGCGCGCTGACAGGCGCGTAGAGCGAGGGAGAGCCGCCGCGATCGCACGAACTCGGCCTCCGCCGCCGACATTGCCGGCGGCAGCGGATCGCGTCCGGTCACCAGCGCGTAGAGTTGCTCGAGTTGTCCGGCACTGACCAGCACCTCGCCGAGCGCCAGAGCGGCATAGCGGTCGGTCAGCGACCGCGCGGTGAGGATATCGGCGGCATGATTGAGTAGGTCGGTAGCGCCGTCCTTGGTACGTTCGTCGACAAAGGCTTCGAAATCCTCGTCATGAAACGACCACCCATTGGGATGGAGCACGATGCCGCCTACATCGTTCGCGACATCGATCAGGTCCGCGGCGTCGAGATTGGCGATCGCCGCGAGCGAGTCGGCGGGGATCGGGCGCGGAAGCCGAGCAAGCGCACTCAGCATCGGCCAGATCCGGCTGGGCCCACCGATCCGTACCCCGGCTTCCTCGACCCGCTTGGCGAAAAGCGGATCGATCCCCGTCGCGCGTGGCAGGAGGCGTGCAACCGCCAGGCGCTCTTCACCGGCACCTAACCCCTCGATAGCGTAGACCAGTCGGCGCGGATTTCCGCCAGTCAGATCGTGGAGCGTTCCCGCAATCGCCTGGGACCATGCCGGCTGCCATAGCGCGACTAGTGCCTGTGACTCCCGTTCGTCGAATGTCGGCACCGGAAAATCGAAGTACAACTCCGCCGCGCCGACATCGTCGAGACGGGCATTGCGGCAACTGACGACGACACGGACATTGGTTGGCCAGCCGGACGCCGCAGCGAGCTCATCAAGAAAACAGGGTTCGACCCAGTGCCTCGCGCCAATCCGCGCATTGTCTACGGCATCGAAGCACAGCACGAGGAGCGCGTCGGCATTGCGCGCCGCGATGATCTCGCTGGCGGCCGTTACCCGGCGGCGAAAGGCGCCGAACGCGCTGAGGCTCTCGTTGCGGCGGATAACAAAGGGCGTGCACAGCCGGGCGGCGAGTTCGTTGCCGATTTGCGTAAAGGCGTGTTCGGGAAGATGTCGCCGTTGGTCGGAGGCGAGGAACATGCCTCCGCCATAGCTGTCATAGACCAAGACTTCGGAGCCGGCGGGGAGGGTATCCTCGATCGTGCTGATAAGGCTCGTTTTTCCGCATCCGCCGTCGGCTCGCACCCGCACGGGTCGATCGAGCGGCGATTGCAGCAGCGTGGCGAGCGATATGGCAATCGGTCGACGAAGCAGCGGGTCCGGTGCCGAAATCCCCGATGGCGCCGGAAAGAAAATCTCGTTGGCTCCGGCACCGAGCCAGACCAGGATCGACTCGCGCGTCAATTCGCCCGACCGCTGGCCTTCAGGCAGCATCAGCTGCTTGATATGGTTCTGGAGCAGTTTTGCGTCCTCCCGGGCATCTGCGTCGGTTGTCTCCGCGAGCCGCCGAACCACCTCGGTGTGAAGCTGTAAGCGCGACACCGATGCAAAGCCGCCCAGATCCCAGGCCCGCAGGAAGCGCACAAGTTCGCTCTCATTGAGACCAAGGCGGGTCATCAACGTCTTGGCGATCGCCGGCGGATCGTCGGGAAGCTGGTCGCCGTTCGAGAGGAGGATGGTGATGTCGCTGGTGACAGCCGGATCGAGCGGTTGGTTGGTGACGATCTCAAAATCGCCGGCAAAGCCGACTTCGCGCATCAGCCGGGCGAGTTTGCCCAGTACGCTGCTATATTTCCTAGTCTTGGCCTTTGGGCGGGTGAGTCGCGCCCAAGTCCAGGCGCCATCTGGATGCGAGGGTGAATATTTCAGCTGGAGATAGCGATAGCATCGCGCTTCATCCGCCCCGCTCGTAAGCGTCACGTCAACCGCTTGGGCATGCTCTCCCAACTCGGCATGAACTACATCGGCCGGCACGCCCTCGACCTTGATCGACAGGATTTCGCCGCCGGGATCGAGCAGCCGCAAGAGCTGGCGCGCAACCCATTGTTCGTGGAAGTCGTCGCCGGCACTAGATGCGACTGCTCCTAGAAAACTACCTTCCTGAGCCAAGTGAACCTCTTTCTCGCGGCTTCTAGCTTCTGCTTCGCCACCTGAAACCCCAGATCGCGACGGCAAAGCCTTCCGTTCGCTTCCTCCCACCCCCTTTTTGGAACCGGCTTAATGGGCAGTCTTGCTTACTTAGCCGAGTTCTCCCGCTAGTCTCCAAGTAGATCGATCTAAGCGAAAGTTGCCTCGGCACAGCTACGGGCAATTCCAGCTCGGCTTCGATGTCCACCTCGCCTGACATGTCAGGCCTTGATTGGTTCAGCTGAGCGGAACGGTCGGGCGAATGACCTCACGGGTGAGACTATGCAGCAGAGCGGCCAGTGCCAGCAAAAGTGCATCGTCCTCCTCGCTGGAATAAGGCGATACCAGATCGCCATGCATCACCGCGTTGCGAACCTTCTCCCACGCATCCAACTGGAACTGGGTTACGACCCCAGCTTGACATAGCCGCGTCAACACATGCTTCGGTGTGGTGTTGGCTGCATAGTGGATCGCGTTTGTGGCGATGCTCTTGAGCCGATCGGTGGTATCCTTGGACTTGGCTGGATCTCTCCAGGTCTTGATGTGCCCGATCAGGGACGCGGCCGCTTCATAATCGGTATCGGCGCGCTTGCTGCCGCGTGGAGACAACATCCGGATCAAGCCCTCGACGCTGCTCGCGAAGGTCAGGGCGGTGACCCAGCGCGAACCTCGCGAAGCTTGGACTACCTCCTCGTACAATTTGGTTATCTTGTGCCCCTCATATTCGCCCGCACGGGCAACGTGCAGCAACAGATCGGCATAGAGTTGCCAGAACCTGTCGCGACCGCGGAGATCCTCCTCGTCCCACAGACCCGTCCAATCAGAATCGCGATGCCAAGTCGGCGCACGGCCAACACGGATCATGGCGCCGCCTTTCGGGAAACTTCGCGCCACAAGCCGCGGAAAGACGAGCTGGCCGAACAGCACGCGCAGTGGTTCGCCCAGCCAATTTTCCGTAAGGGTGAGTGGCAGCAATTCGCTGCCTGGCGTCGAGATAGTGAGCAGATCGGCCCCGGAATCGAAATGGAAACGGAGGGCCGCATCTCCGAGATCGAGATCATAATGGGGATCGGTGCCGCCAGCTGCGCGCGGTGTCGTTGCAAAATGCGCCAGAAACAGTGAAGCGCGGTGCCGACGCGGAATGATGAACTGGACTTCCGTGCCGCCGCTCGGCGATGCCGACACGCTGACGTCATCGGTCATCAAACCTTCGCATTCGCCGCTAAACGTCCAGCTCTGCTCACCTGTCTCGACACTGGGAATCGTCCAACCGGCTGCATATTCTGTACCGTCAGCGGCGGTGGCGACGAGGCGAAAGCGCTTCAGTCCATCATAGCTATTATCGCGCTGGCGCTTGAGTTGCTTCAGCGTGTAGGCCACATCGTCCGGCAACCCCGAAAGCGTATATTCGAAGCCTGTCGGGGAGCCGAAACGGATTTCGCCACTGCCCTTAACGATCGACGGCTCCCAGTCGCCTGCCAGCAATTCCATGTAAGGAAAGCTGATCGTCTGCGGTGCCGTCGCAAGATGGCTCCAGCGTTTCAGCACCGATTCGGCGATCTGGTCCCTATTGATTGATTGCATGACGATATTCTTCCCAGTCTCGACTCAACCCAAAATGCGTTTCGGATTTTAGGAGACGCCGCTATCGTAGCGCTACAGCGTAGATATAGTGCTCATCTTCATCGGGCGTGGCCCGCCATATCAGATTGGGTAAACGATCGGCAGATTTCAGATAACTCAATCGACACGTCGAAAGTCGGCTGTGTTGGCGTTAACTGACACCGATATTTCCGAGCCGGAATGTCGGCTATCCCATTATCAGCGCTCCGAACCAGACTGTCGCAAATGTCCCAATCGCTGTCATTCAGCAGCTATTTTGGCGATCGCCGAATTGCCCAAACCAACGAAGCCAGCCCGGACAAGGTAGCGGCAAAACTCATCAATAACGGGGCATCGATCATGATCATGGCGCGAGTCCTTTCCGCGCCGTTGTTCCCCGTTTGTTTGAAGTAGGACAGCACTTATCTGGCATCCGGCCCCGGTCCGTTACCTGAGACTGTCTATCAACGCCTTCAGACTGGCGACGGGAATCAAGGTCACAGTGCCAAGCTTGATGACCTCAACCCGCCCCTCGTCGATGAGTTCATAAAGCTTGCTTCGTCCAATGCCGATCATGCGACAGGCATCGGGAATGCGCACGGTGATCGGCTCGAATGGTGGGGGACTAACGGAGGCGACCGCTACGTCCTCTGGTTTAGCGCTGCGCATCACTGAAGACTCCTGAGCTTTTGCATCGTGGGATCGTCGGTTGGCGAGGGCTCATTTCCGGCGACCCTGTCTGCCATCTCGTCAATGAATGCGGAAAACAGCTTGGCTCCAGCAGCTGTAGCTTGAGCGGTAGGCGGATCTTCGGACGCCATGATCAGCTGATACCGGACAAGCCTTGCCATGACCTCCCAGACCAGCCCCTGATTGCGCCGGAGCCACTCGACATTGCGCTCGATGCGAACGAGCCGGATGCCGATCGCCTCATCTGTTTTCGGCGACGCGCGACGGGTAAGCCAGGCGTCAAGGGCCTCGACCAGTATCTCGGACCGGGCGCGGCCCGAGCTCTTTGCCAGATTGGCAAGGCGCCTGCTCATATCTTCGGGCAGGAACAGCTGGTGCCGGGTCTTGAAGCTTTTCATGGCCACCGCCCTTCCCCGGCCCTCGTCAAGACAGTGGCAGGCTGGGCTGTGCTTGGGTCTAATCTCATCAATGCGCCTTCATGGATGTGGCGACAGCGATGCAGGAACCATCCGATCCGCCATCTGCGACAAATATCTGCTAATCCGGCCGGCAAGGTAAGATGAACAGACCGGCACAGCCCTGCACAGACATGAACATTTCGCCGCGCCGTCCGCCAATTCCGCTTTTCGCAGACGCTGCCGCTGATCGAGTCGCCTGCTGCCTCGTCACAGCCGTCCTGACGCAGGAATGGCAGGCAGGTCTGGCAGGTCGTCATCGGGGACATCGCTTCACCTTGGACATCGATGATGGCGGAGCGTCCGCCATCGCCCTTTGAGTATCCGCGATCCGCCATAGCCCAGGAAGGGTTGTGATGGGCGGTGTTTAGGCGTCTTCGGCCGTCTTTGATGGCTCACATGCCGATACTGGGCCCGCTGCGCTCACGGCCGATGGTCCAGCTGATCGAGTCGTTGCCGCGCATGATGCCGGACATGGTCTTGCCGATATGGCGTTCGATCTCAGGCCGCCAGGGGACCAGCGTGAACTCCCGGCTCTTCTCGATCAGCGCAAATTTGCCCGACGCCATGGTAACGGTGCGCTTGTACGTTCCCTCGATCGTCTCTCCCGGCCTTGCCTCAGCAAAGGGTATGCCCAGCTCCTTTGACAGCTGCCCGGCGGTCGCGCGGACATCGCGGTCGCGCAAGGTTTTCAGCAGCAGATTGCGGTTGAACAGGAGATCCTGTCCCTGCCGTTCGATAAGCTGCTCGTCGATCAGCCATTGCTGACGCCGCACAAGTGCGTTGCGCACCTCCGCCCCATAACCCTCAGAGGAGAGCGCCTGCCGGTCGGTCGCGGCCAGTTCCCGGTCCAGCCAGGTCACCGCCTGCACGCGGGTCTGCCCCTCGATCGGGGTTGCGGACAGCATCTCGATTTTGACCGGGCGCTCGCGCTGCTTCTGCCGCTCGTAGACAAGCACAGTATCGAGATGATCGGGCGCGATCCGCCATGTGCCATTGGGCTCGTGATCGAGCTTGCCGGTGGCTTTGCGGATCGCCTCCAGACGCCGGACATGGGTCTGCGCATAGGTCTCCATAGCGTTGGGATCATGGTGCAGATGAATGTCGACATCATAGCGCCCGCCATTGGCGGCGGCGACCTCGACGATCGTCCTGTCTGCCGGGCGCAGCTGAACCTCCTTGGGATCCAGACGCACCAGCCCGCCCATGGGGGTGGGCGTATCCTCAAGGCCGATATCGACATAATGGCTGCGGCCATCGATCCCATCGACAATCAGATAGCGGCGGTCATGATGATCGTCGGCCGCACCCCGCTTTATGACCTTGCCGATGATGGGGCCGCTGGACGGCGTATCGATGCCGTGAACGACATAGCGATCCTTGTCCGGGCGGCGTGGACGGTTGATGTCCTTAAGGATATCCGCGCCCTGGTCCTTGGCCGCCAGCATCTCCTTATGCATGGTGCGGATGATGTCCCCGCGCCGCCCCATGTCGGAAAGGGTCTGCTCCATGTCGGTCGACAGGGTCCAGGAGAGCGGGCCAGCCTTCTCTGCCAGATCCATCCGTTCGAGCACGCGCAGGCGCGAGACCAGCAGCTGCTGATAGCTGGCGTCGCCCGCCATCGGTCCCTCGATCTGGCGCAGGTCGATGACATGATCCCTGGCCTGATCCAGGACCGCGCGATCGAGACGGGTCAGCCGTTCGGCGTCTACCTCATGTTCGAGCTGCTGGCGCACCTCCAGCTCGCTCTGGGGACCCAGCGCCCGGGTCATGAGTTCCGATGCGCGATAGCGGATGCCATGGGCGATATAGTCGCCCGCGATGTTAAGGGTCTTGCCGTCCTCGGTCACGCCCCGGATCAGAATATGGCTATGGGGATGGCCGGTATCGAAATGGTCGACCGCCACCCAATCGAGATTGGTGCCAAGATCCTGCTCCATCTTGGCCATGAGGTCGCGGGTGAAGCCGCGCAGGCTGTCGAACGCCGGACCATCCTCGGGCGCGACAATCAGGCGGAACTGATGCCGGTCCCCTGCCCCGCGCTCCATGAAGGCCTTGGCATCCGCCTCATCGGCAAAGGTCGTATAGAAGTGGCCGGGCTCGCCATCGCGGCTGACCCCGTCGCGCTCCAGATAGCGCATATGGGTCGCGATCGCCCCGGCCTTGCCCGCGAGCTTCACAACCCGCGCCTTCACCGTCACCCGCCGGGGCCGCACGCGCATGCCGCTGCCCCGGTCGAACGACCAGCCTGACCCACGCGGAACCGCCGCTGCGATCTTTGCGCCGCGACCGCGCGCATTGAACCGGCCCGAGCGTGGCGCAGGGGATGAGGATGACGACCCCAGGCGGCGCGGATTGCCGCCCCGCCGCGCCACCTGTTCGAGGAGCTTCGCGCGAAG
The DNA here is from genome assembly GCA_023266635.1 of Sphingobium sp. Lineage (GTDB taxonomy): Bacteria > Pseudomonadota > Alphaproteobacteria > Sphingomonadales > Sphingomonadaceae > Sphingobium. The sequence continues at coordinate 4,538 of JAHFPU010000043.1, read as the reverse complement.
CTTGGGCGCACGCGGCGCGCGGCCACCGTTGCGACCAGACCGACCGACGCGGAGCTCGAACAGATCGTCATCCTGTGCCATCATGGAGGATATGGCGAGGGACCGGGCCCAGCCTCAAGTATCTCTCGGGAAAGTGGCGGATATCCGCGCTTTTCAGGGCGCAAAACGACCGACAGTCTCCCGATTCTCTTCCTGGGAGACTGGCCGTCTCTTTAAAAAAGGATGTGCAGACAAAGCGTTAGCCCGCAAAATACGGTGAGCCGTTGCGGGCTTTATCTTGCAAATCCCCCTTCTCCCCATCTCCTTCCCCACCTTGCCTTTTGTTCCTTATTTGTTCCATCCTGCTTTCCCTCACAGAATCAGGATCAGGGACAAGGCATATGGGCGTGGAGATTGCAGCGATCGATGACCATAGACTGGGTCTGACAGGTGACGTTGAGACCCTGCTCGACCTTCCCGCCCGCGCCAAAACGGACGGCTTTTCGCTGGCGATTTCCGATGGGAGTCTGATCCGTGGCGACTATGATGCGCAGGCCAAAGCCTGGCGTTTTGATGTCCTGGCGGAGGGGGCTGCGATCATCGCGATACGCTCGGATGAGGCAGGCGACCGGCTCCATATCGCCTGGCGGATCGACTGGATCACGCTTGCCTGCGGCAGCGATACGCTCTGCCCGATCGATGCCGATGCCGCGTGCGATACGCGGCAACTGGTGCTTGATATCGATGTGCGGAAGGCGGCCTAGGCTGCCTTGGCGAGGCTCTCGATTCGGAGTTCGCAGGCGGCGCGGACCAGCGTCTGCAACAGCGCAACGCGGGCGGCGATCCAGTCCAGCTGCTCGGCGGTGATGCGGTAGGAGCGCGAATAGCGCGCCTTCACATAGGCGTCGCGCAGCAATGCATAGCAGCGTTTCTCGAACCGGTTCTCGCGCGGCCAGACGGCTTTGAGCGAGGGCTCAAGCTCCTCGGCCATCTCGCGCAGGCGGTTCAGATTATGGGTCTTGGGGCTGTATAGGGTGCGGACCAGGAACAGGCAGTGATAGAAGCGCTCGACCGCCTGGTGTAGCTGAAACGCCGCCTCTTTCGGCCGGTCTATACTGCGAAAGTATTGTGCTCCCTTGGAGAACGCCACCGCGCTTTCGAACCATTCCTCGGAGTAATCCCGCGTCTCCTGCAACGCCTGTTCGGGCGACAAAGGTTGCGGCTCGGCGAAGGGATGGCCGGGCTCCTCGAACAACACGATGCCTTCGCGCAGGATATCCATGAAGAAGTAGCGGCCAAGCCGCAGCTTCTCGTTCACATCGTCGAGGCTGTGGTAGATCGGGCCGGTGGGCGTGCGCAGGACCGTGCCTGCCGACAGGTCGGAGACGAGCTGAGTCTCGGTCTTCTCCCAGAACTCGGCGACATCGGTAAGGTCGTCATGATTGACGACAACGAGCAGGTCATAGTCGGAATAATAGCGGCCGATCGGATCCTCGACCCAATCGCCGCGCGCATAGCTGCCGAACAGGATGATCTTCAAAAGCTGGCCATTGCGGAAGCGCGGCTGGGTGCGCTGGGCCGTCGCTTTGGCAAAGCCGGCGCGCAGGGTCTCGACCACATAGGCGAGTTCGCGCCGTTTGCCTTCGGGCAGATGATCGGGGCTGGTCTTCATGGAGAATAGTCCTAACCCGCTATGATGCGACCGCCAACCGTGCCGCGTGATTTGCGTCGGAATTAGCGGCGATCGTCGTCACCAGAGCCATAAGCGCCACCATCGGCGGCGCGGGACCGGTGCCTGACCATAGCGCAGCGCATGATCGAGCAGGCCGATGGCTCTGGCCATGTGGCGCTCGACGGCGGATACGGAAAGACCCGTCGCCCTGACGATCTCCCTATAAGACATGCCATCGATTCGCGCGGCCAGGAAGATCTCCGTTGTTCGCACGGGCATCGCCTTCAATGCCGCTTCCAGCAGCGCAAGCGTTTGCGCATCGGGTACTTCCTCACCTATGCCATCCTGCCCTTGAGACCGCTCTAACGCATGCCGCGCCCGCTGCCGCAGGTCGGGTTCACCAGCTTTATCCGTCATGTTTCTACTCCTTCCAACAGCCGCAGCCGGCGCCGGAATGGCGTATGGGCGGCAGGAGCAGCACGGCAGGCCCGCCGGCAGAGCCGGGCTGCATCCGCAGGACCGGAACGGCCAAGTGGAGGAGCCGGGCGAAGCCCGGCTTGCGGCCCGGCGCGGCGGGCCTAAAGGGCAGCGACGCCCATCCGCCAGACAGGACGCCGCCAGGCCAACGCCGCCGCGCATAGCGCGGCGACCGTCGGACGGCGCGCAGCGTCGGCCCTACACGTTACGGATCATCGCCCGCCAGGGCCGAGACGCGCAAAGCGCGGCTCGGTGAAGCGAAGTGGAGCAGAGCCGGGTCGCGCTACGGCGCGGAACGCGCGTAGTCGATGAAGTCGTCCTGTGTTTCGGAGAGGCGAACCATTACGCCCGCCGCAGGTCAGGCGCTCAGAGCCCTCTCTCCGTCATGTTGCCGTGCAGTAGTCGGCCCAGTCCTGCATAAGGGTCCGCCGCTTGTTGAGCAGATTACCGCGTCGATAGGCGGCTTCTGTCTTGTCCTTGACGACATGGGCAAGAGCCGCCTCGGCTATCTCACCCTGATGCTCCGTTTCTTCGCTGGCCCAATCTCGAAAGGCGGACCGGAAACCATGCGCCGTGTACGGCTCCTTCATCTCGCGCAGCAGCTTCGTAAGAGTCATGTCCGACAAAGGCTGATGACGCTTGATGCCAGGAAACAGCAGCGCGCAGTCGCCCAAACGCAGTTCGGCACAGCGTCTGACTATGCGAATGGCGGCATCCGTCAAAGGCACGACATGTTCGCGATTCGCCTTCATCCGCTCCTTGGGGATCGTCCAGAGCTTCTCTTCGAGATCGATCTCGTCCCATGTCGCACCGCGAACTTCCCCTGATCGCGTGGCGGTAAGGATTGCAAATTCCAACGCGAACCGGCTGAAGGACTCGCGTTCGTGCAGCTTCCTGACGAAGGCAGGCACCTTCACATAAGGCATGGCTGCGAAATGGCCATCATTCTTGGGCTGCCTTGGAAGTCCCTTGGAGATGGCACGCATCGGCGCCTCGGTCTCCCGAAAGCCAGAGGCATAGGCCCAATCGAGTACGGCTCCAATTCTTTGCCGCACCCGCCGCGCGGTTTCCGGCTTGCTGAGCCATATCTCGGCAAGAAGGTTCCGGATCATCGGTCCGGTGATCTCGCTAACCTGCACATTGCCTATATGCGGAAATACGTAGGTTTCGAGCGTGCGTATCCACTGCCCTTCATGCTTCTCATTGCGCCAGGTCTTCCTGTGAGCGGCCAGCACCTTGGCGGCAGCCTCCTTGAACGTTGGGATGCCTTCGGCCTTGCGCCGCTCGAAGATCGGGTCGAGACCCATCTCCACCCAGGTTCGGATTTCACGGGCTCGCTCTCGCGCCAGCGCCAGAGAAACTTTTGACGCGCTTCCAAGGCCAAAGTCTCGGCGATTGCCATTTTTCTGAACGCGGCACATCCAGCTCTTCGTTCCGCCGCGCTGAACAATCAGAAAAAGGCCATCCCCGTCGCCTAAGCGACCCGGACGCGAAGCGCTCTTCACTGCAGTCGCCGAAAGCTTTCCCATGCTTATATTCTCCCACATTCTTTCCCACATTTCCAATCGGCTAGCGATGGATGCGAGCGGATGCGGAAGGACGCGAATCACCTCAAAAGCCGCAGAAATCCTGGGCTTTTTCGACTCGCAATGGATGGGGAAGGATAGGGCCTTGGCGGAGACGCCGGGATTCGAACCCGGGGTGCCCCATTCAGGGCACGACGGTTTAGCAAACCGCTGGTTTCAGCCACTCACCCACGTCTCCACATGGCGCTTCATACCCGCATGGAAGCGGACAGAGGCTGCTGAGCGACGGGCTATAGCGGCGCGGTTCGCGCAAGGCAACGGGGCTTTATGCGTCCCATGCACATCTATTTTCATGGGCACATTGGCGGCGTTCCAGCGGTTGCGCCCAACGGGCATGAATTTTTGATTCGGACTGGCGCAGAATCGACTCGGGTCGCCGTTCGTTCATTGCCGTTTCATGTGCGAAGCCGATAGTCGGCCCCCTCGAATTGCGAGCGGGTTATTATCGGGGAGAGCCGGGCGATGCGTCGGAATACAGCCATCCATGCCGTGCGGTGGGCGCGTGCGGCGTCTTTTGTCTTCGCCATGACCGGATTGGTCCTTGGACCGGTAGCGGCCCCTGCCCTGGCGCAGGTCAGGACCGTCGATCCGAACACGTCGATCGACGCCGATCTCGCCCCCCTGCCTAACAGTAATCAGACGCCGCCAGCGGACACGGCTCCCTCCCCCGCCGACCCCAATGTCTATGACAGCAACACGAGTGCGCCGCCCCCGACGACATCTGGACAGACGGCTTCGGGGCAACCCGTCACCTCGGCGACCGCTCCGGCGGCTCCCGATTCCAGCACATCCTATCAGAAGGACGATCTGATCGGCGCGGCGGA
>JAHFPU010000042.1:6166-19363 GCA_023266635.1 Sphingobium sp. | reverse complement strand
GAGGATGCCGAACACCGACTTCTTCATCTCGCCCGCATAGCTGGTGCCGCCGATCAGGATCAGCTTCTCCGAGAAATTGACCGCGACGACGGTTTCGGTGCGGCTGCCATGGCGGGCCGGGTCGGCCTGGAAGGTCGGCAGGTCGATGATCGTATATTCGGGCGCGAAGTCCGTCAGTTCCTCCGCCTTCGGGCGAACAAGGAGCGTGCGGATGAACTGGTTATGCCAGGCCAGTTCGTTGATGACGCGGACGCGGACGCGATGTTCGGGCTGCGAGCCACCAAACAGGTCGGCAATATACAGCTTGCTCTTGTCGCCCAGCGCCTTGAAGAAATCTTCCTTCAGATTGGCGAAATGCTCGGGCGTCATCGGAACATTGGTGTTGCCCCACCAGACCGTGTTCTCGGTCTCCGCATCCTTGACGATGAATTTGTCCTTGGCCGAGCGGCCGGTATGCTTGCCAGTGGCTACGACCAGCGGGCCGTCCTTGGCGAGGATACCCTCGCCGTTCGCCAGCGCAGCTTCGACCAGCGGCGCGGTGCCGAGGTTCCAATGCTGTTCGGCATGGGTAGTAATGCCCTGGTCAGCCAGGGTGTGAGAGGATTTCGCCTGCACGCGGTAGCTCCTATATATACTTCTCAGTTCAGACCCTGCACGGTCCCCGCATCGCAGGCGGTCATTGGAATGCCGTCCTGTCCTTGCGGAACCCGTTCGGCATAAGCCCTTGGGGATGTGGCGTCAAATGAGGAGACGCCTACACAGGTTAGCAAGCATCACTAATGCGACGCATGTCCCAATATGTGCCAGCGCCGCCATGCCTTGCCGCATGCGCCGGGTTCGTCTAACCCCATCGCCATGGACTGCCCCATGGGCCCCGACCAGAATAGCCGGAACGGATGCAGATGAGTGCAACGATCGCCCTGGTGGACGATGACAGGAACATATTGACGTCCGTGTCGATCGCCCTGCAGGCGGAAGGCTATATCACGCGAATCTATTCCGACCCCGAAGCCGCGCTGAAGGCCCTGCTCGAGAATCCTGCCGACCTTGGCGTGTTCGACATCAAGATGCCCAAGATGGACGGCATAGAATTGCTGCGGCGCCTGCGCGAGAAGAGCCAGATGCCGACCATCTTCCTGACGAGCAAGACGGACGAACTGGACGAAGCGCTGGGCCTGGCGATGGGCGCGGACGATTATATTGCCAAGCCTTTTTCCCAGCGCCTGTTGATCGCCCGTATTCGCGCCATATTGCGCCGGGCGGAATATGTCCGCACGCCCACCGCCGAAAATGCCGAGCCAGCCGCAGAGCCGATCGTGCGTGGCAGGCTGGAAATGGACCCCGCGCGGCACCGGGTGAAGTGGCTGGGCCAGGACGTGACCCTGACGGTCACCGAATTCCTGATCCTGGAGACGCTGGCGCAGCGCCCGGGCGTCGTCAAAAACCGCAACCAGTTAATGGATGCGGCCTATCAGGACGACGTCTATGTCGACGACCGGACGATCGACAGCCATATCAAGCGCCTGCGCCGCAAGTTTCGCGAGGTAGACTCCGATTTCAACGCAATCGATACGCTCTATGGCGCCGGATATCGTTTCTCGGAAGAGTGAGTCCGGCGATATGGCGCTCCGCTGGTCGGGGCGACTGTCGCTGACGTGGCGGATTCTCGCCATCAATATCTTTGCGCTTGCGCTACTTGCGGGGGGATTTTTCTACCTCGACAGCTATCGCACCCGCATCGTCGACTCCCGGCTTGAGCAATCCGAGCGCGAATTGCGATTGCTGGCCATCGCGCTGGAGAGCACCCCGCAGGCGCAGCACAATGCGCTGATCGCCGCCTTCGCTCAACAGGGCGATGACCGAATCCGCCGCTATGCGCCCGATGGGCGGCTGGTGACGGATAGTTTCAGACTGGGCGCATTCCGGTATGAACTACGCGATCCGGCGGAAGAGGCGTGGAAACGGCATATAGCGCGATTCCTGGACAAGCTGGTGGACGGCATAGTCTCGGCCGACCGTCCCCCCGACTTCATCGAACCGAAGGTGGATCGAGCAGAATCCTGGCCCGAAATCGTCGCGGCGCGCCACACCGGCAAGGACCAGACCACCAACCGTTATGCGCCGGACCGAACATCAGTGATTTCCGCCGCCGCCGTGATGCAGGACGGAAGCGCCCTGCTAGCCACGGAAAATGCGCGCGACATCACCAAGACGGTGCGCGCCGAACGCCTGCGCCTGGGCATGGTTCTAGCGGCGGCAATTCTTGCATCGGTCCTGCTGTCGCTATTTTTGGCGCGCACGATCGTGCTGCCCCTGCGGCGATTGGCGATCGCGGCCGTGCGGGTGCGATTGGGCCGCGCGCGCGAAGTAACCGTGCCTCGCCTGCCCGACCGGCGCGACGAGATAGGCATGCTCGCCCGCGCGCTGTCCGACATGAGCCATGGCCTGCGCAACCGAATCGATGCGACCGACGCCTTTGCCGCCGATGTCAGCCATGAACTCAAGAACCCAATCGCCTCGCTACGGTCAGCGCTGGACGGATTGGATTCGGTCGAAAAACCGGAATTGCGCGCCCAGTTGCTGGCGATCGCCAAGGATGACGTGAAACGTCTCGACCGGCTGGTTACCGACATCGCCGAGGCTTCAAGGGTCGACGCGCAATTGTCCCGCACTCGTTTCTTATCCGTCGATCTTGGCCCCTTGATCGAAGAACTGGTGGTTGCCCGAGAAGCGCGCGGCGTAGAACGCAACGTCCGCCTTGCTTTCGCCCGGCCGCGCAAGGATGTGGCCGTGGTGAAAGGCGAACCGCAGCGCCTGTCACGGGTCATCGAAAACCTGCTCGACAACGCCATCTCCTTTTCCCCCGACGGTGGGCTGGTCCAGATCGTCGCTACGGTGGCGGATCAGGAGGTGCTGGTCAGCATGGAGGACGAAGGCCCCGGCGTCCCGCCGGCCGAACGCGAAACCGTGTTTCGCCGCTTCCACAGCGTGCGGCCGGAGGGCCAGTTCGGCAAGCATAGCGGCCTTGGCCTGGCGATTGCCCGCTCCATTGTCGAGGGACATCAGGGCCGTGTCAGCATCGGCGACCGCGACGACGAGCAAAGCGGGGCCCGTTTCATCGTGCGGCTGCCGATGGCGAAGACCGCCGATCCGGGAATTGCGGCGGATTAGGTTCTGGCGAGCCGTTCCCGCTGGGCCGCAGAGAGACGTTCTTCGCTGCGCTCGATCCAGCGCCGGGACATGCGCCGGCCTGGCTCCTCCACAAATCGCCATGTCAGATAGGACACGGCAATAATCGGTACCAGCACTCCGACGGCGATCAACTCATTCCATATCCCGGGCAAGGCGATCATGGGGTAGGTCCCGCCCTCGGCTGTCACGTTCACGAACATGTCGCGGTGGAAAATCTTCTCCAGAACCTGGACAACATTGCGCATCCGCCCCTCCACGAACAGATGCGTCATGTAGATGGAGTAGGACAGCGTCCCCAGGCCGACGAAGGGGGCAAGCATCAGAAACCGGCTGATGCCGCCCTCTTGCCGGGCAAAAACCAGCACGGTTCCGCAGAACAAGAACGGCGCGACCAGCGTCATGGGTTTCGACAGGATCGGCAGCAGGAAGATGCAAGCAGCGATGGCCGTGAATTCCAGGGCGGTCGCAAGCTTATAATCCAAAACCGGCCACCGGGCGGATATCTGCCGATGAATCTGAAACGCGATCACGCCGAGCGAAAAGCCTAGCGAGCAGCGCACTAGGCTGAAAGAGAATGTCCGGTTGAGATAGCTGTCCCCATGCACGGCAAGCAGCAGAACCGATGCCAGGACGGTGAGGCCAAGCACATGATGCAGATACCGACCGCTGAAGCGGACGGCGATCGCGAAAAGCAGATAGGCCCAAAGCTCCGCCGATATGCTCCAGCTGGGAATATTCCAGGTCAGGTTCGGCCAGAACCCGAAAATATTGACGAGAAACGCCGACCCGAACAGCGCGCTGATGTCGTGATTGGCGGCGCCGCTGTCCCCGGCGTTCATGATCATCTGGAACAGGAACAGAACCGCCAGCATCGCGATATGGAGCGGATAGATCCGTCCAAGCCGCAAGAGCATGAACCGGCGCAGGGAATAACCTTCCGACAGGCGGCCGAGATAGCTCAGCGAGATAACGAAGCCGCTCAGCACGAAGAAGAAATCGACAAACATCCAGCCCGACCGGACAAAGGGTGTGTTCACGATGATCGATGTTGAGGGCAGATGGTACAGCGCGACCATGCAGGCGCAAATTCCACGCAGACTATCCAGCGCGTAGAAACGATTGTTTTGACCCATGAATCCCCCGTGCCCCGGGAGACCGCCTATGGAAGAAGGCGCGGTTCGGCAATGCGCGCAAATTGACAGTCCCCGGCTGGGACAGTCAGATTCCGATCATATCAAGAGGTTAGTAGACGCAAATAGGGGACAAGAATGCCCTTGCACCTTACCACCATTGATCAGGGCGAGCAGAGAAGCCGGCGCGCTCCTCGATGGCAAGACCGGCGTTCAGAACGCCCTGCTCGTCGAGCGCCTTGCCGATAATCTGCAAGCCCAGCGGCAATCCCTGGGAATCGAGGCCACCCGGCACCGACATCGCAGGGAGCCCAGCGAGCGAGGCCGGGACGGTGAAGACGTCATTGAGATACATGGCCAACGGATCAGCCTGCTTTTCGCCCAGCGCGAAGGCGGCCGAGGGCGCCGTCGGGGTAAGCAGCAGGTCGCAGCTTTCAAAAGCCCTGCCGAAATCGCGCGCGATCAGGGTACGGACCTTCTGCGCCTGGGTATAATAAGCGTCGTAAAAACCGGCGGACAGCACATAGGTGCCGATCATGATACGACGCTTCACCTCCGGCCCGAAACCGGCGGCACGGGTAGCCGCATACATGTCCTGCAGGTTCGCGCCATCGGGCAAATCGCGCAGGCCGTAGCGCACGCCGTCATAGCGGGCGAGATTGGACGAGGCCTCCGCCGGAGCGATGATATAATAGGTCGGCAGCGCGTAACGGGTGTGGGGTAAGGAAACCTCCACCACCTCAGCACCCGCATCCTTCAGCAGGGCGATGCCCTTCTCCCAGAGCGCCTCGATCTCGGCTGGCATGCCGTCGACGCGATATTCTTTTGGAATGCCGACCTTCTTGCCGCGCAGATCGCTGGACAGCGCCGTTTCCCAGTTGGGAACCGGTAGGTCGAGCGAGGTCGAGTCCTTAGGATCGAAACCGGCCATCGATTCCAGCAGGATTGCATTGTCCCGGATCGTGCGGGCCATTGGCCCTGCCTGATCGAGCGAGGACGCGAAGGCGACCACGCCCCAACGTGAACAGCGGCCGTAGGTCGGCTTGATGCCGCTGATGCCCACGAAGGCTGCGGGCTGACGAATGGAACCGCCCGTGTCGGTGCCCGTCGCTGCGGGACAGAGCCGCGCGGAGATGGCCGACGCGCTGCCGCCCGAGGACCCGCCCGGCGCAAGCGCCGCGTTGCCGCCATCGTTCCGCTTCCACGGGCTGATCACACTGCCGAAAAAGCTGGTCTCGTTCGATGAGCCCATCGCGAACTGATCGAGGTTGAGCTTGCCGAGCATGCCCGCGCCCGCTGCCCACAGCTTGCCCGAAACCGTCGACTCGTACGTCGGCGTGAAGCCTTCCAGCATGTGGCTTGCGGCTGTGGTCTGCACGCCTGCGGTGCAGAACAGGTCCTTCATGCCGATGGGAACGCCGGACAATGGAAGCAGAGCGCCCTCGCCCCGCGCCTTGTCGGCCGCATCGGCAGCAGCAAGCGCGTGATCGGGTGTCTCCACGATGAAGGCATTCAGCGCCTTGGCCGCCGCAACATTGGCGTTGAAGCCTTCGGCAACCTCGCGCGCGGTGAAATCGCCGGCACGGAAACCGTCGCGGATTTGCGCGACGGTAAGATCGGTGAGGTTCGTCATTATTCGATCACCTTCGGCACGGCGAAGAAGCCATGTTCGGCCTGTGGCGCGTTGGCCAGCACCTTGTCGCGCACATTGCCGTCGGTCACGACATCGTCGCGCAGGCGCAGCGTATTGGGGATGACGGCGGTCATCGGCTCCACGCCGGTCACGTCCACCTCACCCAGCTGTTCCACCCAGCCGATGATATTGTTGAGTTCGGGCACCAGCGCTTCAGCCTCACCGTCCGTGACGGAAATGCGGGCGAGGCTGGCGATCTTCTTGACGGTTTGGAGGTCTATGGCCATGCCGCGCCGCTAGCATCGCGCAACGGCCGCATCAAGCGCGATTGCCCGAAGCGAGGCAAGGCGCTAGGCGCGGATGCAGAAAACGCATCCGTGCGAGAGGCGATAGCGCTTGCCGCCACTCCACTTATGCTGCACTGCAATATGAAAGCTGCCCACTGGCCAGGAAATTCCTCTATGTCATCGCTGGACTCATCGTGCTGGCGCTAGCGTCATCCATTGCCCATCGGCTGTGGGGTCAGCAGTTGTTGACCGCAACCATGGTGCCGTCCGCGCCGTATATCGAGCCGACGGTCCTGACGGCGGAGGACTATGCGCGGCGGGATTTGTGGATTTCCCGGCCGGATATCCGCATCGACAATCCCGGACTTTGGCTGCCGCCAGGCTACAAGGCGGAGGCCGGAGAGCGCCGCGCGGCTGTGTTCTTCGTGCATCCGACATCCTATCTAGCGAGCTTCCGTCCACGCTGGAACATGCCGCTGACCGACAGCGAGTCGCTGGCCACGGCGACGCAGTTCCTGCGAGGACAGGCCAGCGCCTTCAATGGCGTCGGCGCGATCTGGGCGCCGCGATACCGGCAGGCGCATTTCGGGGCGTTTCTGACGGACAGACCACAGGCGAAGAGCGCGCTGGACGCCGCTTATCGCGACGTGGCGGCAGCGTTCGCGGCGTTCCTGAAGGCTAATCCGGATGGACCAATCATCCTGGCGGGGCATAGCCAAGGGTCGCTGCACCTCATGCGCCTGATCCATGAGCAGGTCGCTGGCGAGCCGCTGCAGGCGCGGATCGCCGCCGTCTATCTGGCGGGCTGGCCGGTATCGATCGAGGCGGACGTTCCTGCTCTTGGCCTGCCAGCCTGCACGAAGCGCGCCGAAGCAGGGTGCATCCTTAGCTGGCAGAGCTTTGCGGAGCCTGCCGATATGCACGCCATCGTCGACACGTTCGACCGGGGCGTCGGCCTGACGGGCGAACCGCGAAAGGGCACACGGATGCTGTGCATCAACCCGCTGATCGGAACGCCCGACAGCACAGCGGCAGAGACCCATAATCTGGGCACGCTGCTGCTGACCGACCCGGCAGAAGGATCGAGCTTAGTGCCTAAGGCCGTTCCGGCGCGCTGCGATGCGCGAGGCTTCCTCCTGATCGGCAATCCGCCGGCCATGGGGCCGTTCGCATTGCCGGGTAACAATTATCATGTGTATGACTATCAGCTCTTCTGGGCGAATGTACGCCGCGACGCCGCGGAAAGGCTTGCGACATATCTGAAGCGCTGATCACGGCCGACAGGGCGGTTTTTCACGGCTGGTTGCCTGAAGGCGGACGCCTGATCGGGCTGGATGTTGGCACCAAGACAATCGGCCTCGCACTGTGCGACGCGGGATGGAGCATCGCCAGCCCCGCCCATACGATCAGCCGGAGTAAATTCACCAAGGACAAGGCTACGCTCGCCGATTTCATAGGCCAGCAGCAGGTCAGGGGCATAGTGGTTGGCCTGCCCTTAAACCTTGACGGCAGCGAGTCACCGCGCAGCCAGTCTTCGCGCGCTTTCGCCCGCAACCTTGCCGATCTCCGCCTGCCGATATTCCTGTGGGACGAGCGTTGGTCGACGCAAGCGGTCACGCGAACGCTGATCGAGGCGGACGCCAGCCGGGCGCGGCGCGGCGAACTGGTCGACAAGCTCGCGGCGAGTTACATCCTTCAGGGAGCCATCGATGCGCTCGCCGCTTTGGGTTGAGGGCGAAAACAAGACTAAAGTCTTAACGTCCCGACCTATTGCCCGTTCCTTCCCATAGCTCCTGTTAACGCTAATCAGGCACTGTATGAGCTTACCGACACAGAGGGTATCATGCTCAACAGGGTTGCCTATATCAGACAGGATGACGAGTTGGACATGCTCGCGACCCTCTCGGACAATACGCCAGACAACCAGATCGGCTTATCCACGCAAGCGGACAGCAACCTGATCCTGATCGTCGGACGTGGCGTATGGACCAAGCCGGTGCTCGCCGCCCATTTCAGCCAGCTAGATCACGCCCTGCAATCAAAGCGACGCCGATTCCAGAACACGCGGATATTGTGCGATGTCAGCGAACGCGCGGAGCAGACGCCGGAAATATTGGAGGTGATCCGCATTGGTACTTTGGATCTCTATACGGCAACCGACCGACTGGCCCTAGTGACGGCCTCCAGTCTGATGAAGATGCAACTGCGCCAACAGTTCGAACACAATAATATCGCCTATTTCGTATCGGTCGAGACCGCCAAAACCTGGCTCGACGCCTATCAGTGATAGCAATGCCTATGTCCCGGCTTGAGGTTCTCGCTCCCCTGCCCTAAAGCGTCCCCTCATGCCAGAAACGCACCCAGCGCCCTCCCCCACCGGTCTTGTCGGGCGGGAGAATTTTCCGCACCGCGACCTCCTCGCCATTTCCGCCCTGAAGCCATGGGAAATCAGGTTTCTCCTCGATGAGGCGGAGCATTGGGTCTCCGTGAACCGGGCCGCTTCACGGAAACATGACGACCGGCTGGCCGGGCTTACCCAGATCAATGCTTTTTTCGAGAACAGTACGCGCACTCTGCTGTCCTTCGAGATCGCCGGCAAGCGGCTGGGCGCAGATGTCGTCAACATGCACGCCGCGACATCCAGCGTGAAGAAGGGCGAGACGCTGATCGATACGGCGGTGACGCTGAACGCCATGCGCGCCGATGTCATCGTCATCCGCCACGGCAGTTCGGGCGCGGTGCGCCTGATCGCCGACAAGGTGGACTGCCCGGTGTTGAACGCGGGCGACGGATGGCATGAGCATCCGACGCAGGCGCTGCTCGATGCGCTGACCATCCGGCGGCGCAAGGGCGGGTTCGAGGGGCTGATCGTGGCGATCTGCGGCGATGTGCTGCACAGCCGGGTGGCGCGATCGAACATGCTGTGTCTTGCCGCGCTTGGCGCACAGGTGCGGGCGATCGCGCCGCCGACGCTGATGCCCGAATGCGTCGAGGCGATGGGAGCAACGCGCTTCACCGATTTCAACGCCGGACTGGAGGGCGCTGACGTCGTCATGATGCTGCGTCTGCAGAATGAACGGATGGACGGGGCCTTCATCCCCTCCCCGCGCGAATATCACATGCTCTATGGTTTGACGCCCGAGCGGTTGGCGCGGGCCAAGCCCGATGCTCTGGTCATGCATCCCGGCCCCATGAACCGGGGTGTGGAAATCACCAGCGGTATCGCCGATCACCCCCAACGCTCCGCCATCACCGAACAGGTGGAGATGGGCGTCGCCGTCCGCATGGCCTGCATGGATGTGCTGACCCGATCGGCGCGCAAGGTGGAGGGTTGGGCATGAGCCGGATCGTCATCACCAACGGCCTGCTCGCCGATCCCACCGGAACGGCGACAGCCAAGGGCGCTATCCTGATCGAAGGCGACACCATCGTTGCGACCGGCGCCATCGATGTTCCCGCCGATGCGCAACAGATCGACGCGGCGGGCCTTGTCGTCGCGCCAGGCCTTATTGATCTGGGCGTGTTCCGGACGGACAAGCCGGCCTTTCATTTCGGCGGGATCACGCGCGCCGCCTTGATGCCCGATCAGTCGGCACCGCTGGACGATCCCGGCCTGATCCGGGAAGCGACGCGCGGCGGCAAACCCGATTTCTGGGTACATCCGATCGCGGCGGCGACGCGCGGCCTTGAGGGACGCGAAATGGCCGAGATCGGCATGATGCAGGTCGCGGGGGCCAAGGCTGTCGGCACCGGCCGCCAATGGATCGCTGATTCGGGTGTGATGATGCGGGTCTTGTCCTATGCGGCAGGGCTTGGCCTGACGGTCATCGCCCATGCCGAGGATGGCGGCATCGCAGGAAAAGCCGTGGCCACCACCGGCGAGACGGCGACGCGGCTTGGCCTTGCCGCCGCCCCCGCCTGCGCGGAGGCGATGGCTATCGCGCGCGATCTGGCGCTGGTGCGGCACACCGGCGCGGCGATCCATTTCCGGCTGGTGAGCACGAAGGCCGGCTTCGACCTGATCCGCGCAGCCAAGGCGGAGGGACTGAAAGTCAGTTGCGGAATCAGTCCCGCCTATCTGTTCCTTTCCGATCTGGCGGTCACGGATTTCCGGACCTTTGCGCGGCTTTCCCCGCCTCTGCGTTCGGAGGACGATCGGCAGGCGTGCCTGCAGGCCGTCGCGGACGGCACCGTCGATGTCATCACCTCAAGCCATGATCCGCGCGGGCCGGAGGACAAGCGCCTGCCTTTCGCCGACGCCAGCCCTGGCATGGCAGGGGCCGAGACATTGTTGGCGCTCTCGCTCAATCTGGTGCGCGACGGACATGTCAGCATGAACCGCCTGATGGCGCTGCTCTGCGCAAATCCTGCCAGCATATTGGGCATATCCGCAGGGACGTTTGCGGCGGGAGCGGCGGCGGATATCATCTTCATCGATCCCGACGCGCCATGGCAGGTAGACTCGGCGAAAATGGCGGCCGCCGCCGGCAACACGCCTTTCGACCGTTTGCCCGTACAGGGCCGCGTGCGCAGAATCATGAAGGGCGGCCAGTTCCTTTAGGAACGGCCGCCCGACTTATTCCCCTCCAGGAAGGCTTTCAGCGCGAAGCGAACTGCTTTCCACGCAGATTTGCAGGCAGCGACGCCACCTGTTTGACGCCACCCTTGGCCGCAGTCCAGCGATCAGGCTTCGAAACGACGCCTTCGCCGGCGCGCACAAAGCAGCTTCCGCCCTTTGCGCGTAGCGCCTGGCACACCCGATCGGCGGTTGCGCGATCGTCAAATCCGCCAACGGCAAGGCGATAGAACAAGCGGCCATCAACGGTTGCGGTGCTGTTGACGACCGGGAACGCGCCGAGTTTCAGATCATATTTGGCCATATGCTGCCATTTGTCGGCGGCGATGGCGGCGCTGTCGAACGCGCCAAGCTGAACCACCCAAGGGCTGGCCGAGTTGCCGGTGACGGGCTTGATGTAGGCGACTTTGCGGAAACTGGGTTTGGCCGCCGGAGGAATGGCGACCACCAGACGCGGCGCAGCGATCGGCTGGCTGAATTGAGTCATCGACGGAGCGACGTCTATCTTCTGGACGACCTCGACCGCTTTTGCGAACTTGATGGCTGGCGCGCCTTCGACCGACGCCGGAGCGACCGGCACAGCCGCTGCTTCCGCGATTGCGGGAAGCGGCGCGGGAGTTGCCTCGGCGGTCTGGACAACCGGAGCCATCGGTCCGGCGGGTGCGAGCGCCAAGCGGGTGGGCATGCCTGCATCCGCCTGCGGCACGATGCCCATCAGGGCAGCGACGCGTTGCGCCTCAAGGCCCGGCTGCGCCGATTCCGCCCAGGCGAGAACGCGCTTGGCGGCGACGAGCGGATCGACGTCCTGCTCGGCAATCATGCGCGCCTCACGCCACTGGCCGTCGAGCGCATAGGCATAGGCCAGGTTCTGACGGGTCTTCGCATCGGCCGACGGATCGTGGATCGCCTCGCCCAGCACCCGAACGCCCTCATCGGCGTCACCCGCCATGGCCATCGCCAGGCCATAATCGGCCGCCGGGATGTGATCCATATGGTCGATCAGCAGCTTGCGCGCGCCCTCCGCATCCCCCTGTGCGACGTCGATCAGCGCGAGGCTGACCACGGTGCGGGAATCCACATTGCCAAGCGTCATCGCATCGCGGAATGCCGTCTGCGCCGACGCGAAACGGCCATTGGCGAGATAGGCGCGGCCAAGCAGCGTGCGATAGGCGCCGCTGTCGGGCTGGGCCGTAACCGCCGCCTCGGCATGCGTCAGCGCCATCGAATAGTCTTTCTTCGCCAGCGCGCGTTCGGCCAGCGAGGCGAAGTCAGCCTTCTGCTGCCCCTTCGCGCCAGCCAGCGAAGGCGACGTGCGATAGGCGGCGCCGGTGCAACCCACCATCGATACGGCGAGGATCAGCGAGGTCGCGCCGACTTTCACCAGAGCATTGCGGTTCATGAGCGTGGTCCCTCGTTCAGTTCTTTTTCGCGTCGCGCGACACGCGGTCGGCCAATGCGTCAATTTCAGGGCGGCTATCCAAGAAAGCGTCCAGCGCGTCCGTGACGATCTGCTGCGCCGAACGGTTGCCGACAGCACAGGCGAGACGCAGGCGCAGATGGCGCTCCGGGTCCAGACGAAGCGTGAAGGCGGCTTTCGCCGCACGGGCCGCTTTAGGCGAAGCCTTGACGGTGGTTATGGTCTTCCTAACCGGTGCGGCGATCTTTTCGGCCAGTTCGCGGCGCTGCTCGACAACCGACGGAACCGGCGTGGGAGCAACGACCTCTTCGGTCTCCGGCGCCTTGAACACAGGCGTTACCGCCTGCGGCATCGGGGTCAGGCCAGTGGTGACGAGGGGAGGCGTGTCATAGCTGTGCCCCTCCCCCATGTCGTTCCAGCCCAGATCGTCATGACCGGTTTCACCCAGCGCGACCTGACGGCGCATGGCTGGGCGCGCGCCGCCCTTGCGGGCAAGCAGGCTGGAGGTCAGGGAAGCGAAGGCCTTGGGTTCCATGATGGTCATTCCTTACTGCCCGATCACGCGGCGGCCGAAGCCGCCGAGTGGGCGCGGCGCGCCGGAATAGCCGGTGCCGTTATTTGGCACGGCAAAGACGGTGCGGCGGAAATTCTTCTCCAGCCGGTCGGAAACATAGCTCCACAACTGCACGACTT
Organism: Sphingobium sp.; assembly: GCA_023266635.1. Taxonomy (GTDB): domain Bacteria; phylum Pseudomonadota; class Alphaproteobacteria; order Sphingomonadales; family Sphingomonadaceae; genus Sphingobium. Next base: position 6,435 of record JAHFPU010000042.1, on the reverse strand, counting down.
CATTGGCGGAACGGCCGTTGGGATCGACTTCCATCACGGTGCGGCCATCGATCATGGACGCTGCGAAATCGGTGCGATGGTGCAGCGTGATCGGGGCGACAGTGCCGTGCTGCGACAGGGCTACGGCGGCCTCCGAGGTGATCTTGGCTTTAGGCGTCGCGCCATTGACGACGAAGATCAGGGGCTTGCCGGCGCGCTCGCACAGGTCGACGGTTGCGCCAACGGCGCGCAGATCATGCGGGCTGGGGCGGGTCGGGACGATGATCAGC
>JAHFPU010000042.1:0-6156 GCA_023266635.1 Sphingobium sp. | reverse complement strand
GATCAGCTCGGCGACGGAGATGACGCTCTGGATCGCCACGGTGATCGCGGGCGGTGTGTCAATGACGGCCAGCTTGAAGCCCTGCTGGCGCAGCGTCTCAAGGTCGGATGCCAGGCGGGACACGGTGGTCTGGGCAAAGGCGGGATATTCGGCCTCGCGCTCGTTCCACCAATCGGCGAGGGAACCCTGCGGATCGATGTCGATGAGGACAACGGGACCGGCCCCGGCGCGCTGCGCCTCAACGGCCAGATGCCCCGATAATGTGGTCTTACCCGAACCACCCTTTTGCGATGCCAGTGCCAATACCCGCACGCCAAATCCCCCAAAAATCCGAAATTCAGGAAAGTGGTGCCACGGTTGCGCCTAAGATTTGGTTAACTTCGGCAAAGCCTTTCCGGCCATTATGGGGTTATGGGCGGACGGCTTGAAGAAAGCCCGCCATTGCTAACGCGCTGTTAACCACATCTGGGGTTTATCGCGCGTAATCGCGGGAATCATCTGGGAGCATGTTGCGCATGAAAGCTTTGGTCATGGGAATGGCTGCCATCACGGCGATCAGCCTCGCCGCGCCGGGCGCCGCCGACGTAAAGGCGGGCTATGACGCATGGGGCCAGGGCGATTATGCCAAGGCGGTGAAGGAATGGCTGCCGCTGGCGGAAGCCGGTGATGCCGACGCGCAATATAATATGGGCCAGGCTTATCGCGCCGGTCAGGGCGTGCCGAAGGACGAGGACGCCGCGACCGAATGGTTCCGCAAGGCCGCTGAGCAGGGCCTGCCCAAGGCCGAGGACACCTATGGCCGATCGCTGTTCCAGGCGGGCAAGCGCGCCGAGGCGATGCCGTGGGTCCAGAAATCTGCAGCGCGCGGTGAGCCGCGCGCGCAATATATTCTCGGCACGGCGCTGTTTAACGGCGAGTTTGTGACGAAGGACTGGGTGCGCGCCTATGCGCTGATGACCCGCGCAGCCGCGTCCGGCCTGCAGCCTGCGTCGAACAGCCTGGGGCAGATGAACAGCTACATCCCGGTCGAGCAGCGACAAAAGGGCCTCGCCCTGGCGGCGGAACTGGAAAAGTCGGACAAGGCGGCGGCGCTGGCAGCGGCGGAGATCGATAACAAGGCGAAGGCGGCGCCCATAAAGACCATAGCGACGCCGAAAGCGGCGCCAAAGCCCAAGCCTGTCGAGCTTGCCAAGGCTGAGCCGCAGGTGAAGCCGGTCGCAGAACAACCCGAACCCAAGGCACTACCCAAACCGGCCCCCGCCAAACCAGCGCCCAAGGCAACCCTTCCAGTACCCCAATCGGGCGGCGCATGGCGCGTCCAGATGGGCGCATTCAGCGAGGAAGGACGCGCCCAGTCGCTTTGGAAATCCCTGTCAGGCAAGGTCAGCGGGCTGTCGGGCTATCAAAGCTTCTATGTGAAAGGCGGCCCGGTCACGCGGCTGCAGGCGGGACCGCTGGCCAGTTCTGCGGACGCCGAAAAACTGTGCCGCGCCATCAAGGCTGCGGGAACGGATTGCATTCCCAAGAAGATGTAAGGCCAACACCGTTCGCCCTGAGCTTGTCGAAGGGCTGCGCTTCTTAAGAAGGACAAGGCTTCGACAGGCTCAGCCCGAACGGATTTTGCTCAAATCTCCACCCAATCGCGCCGCATGATCCCCTGCGCATAAAGCAGGGCTGACAGAGCGCCGTAGCGGATCTCCGCGTCCGCCGCTGCGCGCGCCTTCTCCTTGGCGTGATAGGCAACGCCCAGCGAGGCCGCCTCGATCATCGGAATGTCGTTCGCGCCATCACCGACGGCCAACGTGAGCGCCGGGTCGATGCCATGTTCGGCGATGGCGGCAAGCAGTTCCTCCTGCTTGCGGGCAGCGTCCACGATCGGCAAGGCGACGGTTCCGGCCAAGCGACCGTCGGCAATCTCCAGCACGTTGGCGACGGCCTTCTCGAAGCCGATCTCCTGCGCCACCGGGCCGGTAAAGCGCGTGAACCCGCCCGAGACAAGGACAGTCCGCGCGCCACGCGCCCGCATCGTTCCGACCAGCGCCTTCGCGCCGGGCATCAAGCGCACACGCTCGGTACGGCATTGATCGATCACAGAGTCCTCGAGCCCTTTCAACAGGGCGACGCGGGCGTGGAGCGCTTCGGCGAAATCCAGCTTGCCCTGCATCGCCTGTTCGGTGACTTCGGCGATCTGCGACTTGATGCCTGCATAGTCCGCCAGTTCGTCGATGCATTCGACGGTGATCATCGTAGAATCCATGTCGGCCACCAGGAGCTTTTTCTCCCGCGTGGCGACCGGCTGAACAATGCTGTCGATACCCTCGCCCAGATCGGCCAGCGCGGCGCGGGCAGCCTTGGGGTCAGCGGCGAAAAGAATGTCGGCCGCCTTTGCCGCTTCAAGCCAATTGCTGTAGCCGGGCGTGCAGCCCGCCTGCGAAAGGCGATCGGTGGCCGCGGAAATATCCCCCTGCCCCAGCGTCCCACTACCCACTAATGTCACCAGGAACATGACCGACCAAATGCCTCCAGAAAATGGCGAATCCCGCAAACCGCCGGTCGCGCTTATTGCCGGGCCGACCGCCAGCGGCAAGAGCGCCATTGCCGTGGCGCTGGCGCAGGCGACGGACGGCGTGGTGATCAACGCCGATGCCAGCCAGGTCTATGCCGATCTATCCATCCTGTCCGCCCGTCCGACGGCAGAGGAGATGCGGGATATTCCCCACCGGCTGTTCGGACATGTGGATGGCGGCGACGCCTATTCGGCGGCGCGCTGGGCCACCGAGGCAAAGGCAGAGATCGCGGCGGCGCATAAGGAAGGCAAGCTGCCTATCCTGGCCGGCGGCACGGGCATGTATATCCGTACGCTCTTGGACGGAATCGCGCCGGTGCCGGATATCATTCCGGACATCCGGGCACGCGTTCGCGGCATGCCGGTCGCGCAAGCCCATGACGCCCTTATGCAGCATGATCCGGACGCCGCGCAAAGACTGGCTCCCGCCGATACGACGCGGGTCGCCCGGGCGCTGGAGGTCGTGCTGTCCACGGGAAAGCCGCTCTCACACTGGCAGGCGCATATGGAGGGTGGGATCGGAAATGCTATCGCCCTTCGTCCTCTTATCCTGCTGCCGCCGCGCGACTGGCTGATCGCGCGATGCGACGCCCGGTTCGAGGCGATGGTCGCGCACGGCGCTGTCACGGAGGTCGAGCGGTTGCTGGCGCGCGGGCTTGCTCCGGAATTGCCGGTAATGCGCGCCATAGGCGTGCGGGAAATCAGCGACTGGATCGCTGGGGTCAGCGACCGCGCAACGATGCTCGAACGCGGCCAGATTGCCACCCGCCAATATGCAAAACGCCAATATACCTGGTTTTCCAACCAGCCTCCCGCACATTGGCCGCGCGAAACCCGCACAATCAATAACAAGATTATTGACGATATCGTAATTAAATTACAATAATAACTGTTGACACAGCATTTTATGACAAATAGAGGCGGGCACCTTGCCAGATCGCCCGGGCTATCCCAAGGGCGCTGACACGCATTTACGGAAGGAATCGACGTGGCCGAAATGAGCGGCGCGGACATATTGTGCCAGGCCCTGATCGATCAGGGCGTCGAGGTCGTGTTCGGCTATCCGGGCGGCGCAGTGCTGCCCATCTATGACAAGCTCTTCAACCACCCGAAGATCAAGCATGTGCTGGTGCGTCACGAACAGGGCGCGACCCATATGGCGGAGGGCTATGCCCGCTCGACCGGCAAGCCCGGCGTCGTCCTCGTCACGTCCGGCCCCGGCGCGACCAACGCGATCACCGGCATCACCGATGCTCTGATGGATTCCATCCCGATGGTCGTCATCACCGGCCAGGTCGCGACGCACCTGATCGGCACCGACGCGTTCCAGGAAGCCGACACGGTCGGCCTGACGCGCCACTGCACCAAGCATAATTATCTGGTGAAGTCGCCCGCCAAGCTGGCCCATGTCGTCCATGAGGCGTTCCATATCGCCACGTCCGGCCGCCCCGGCCCAGTCGTCATCGACATCCCCAAGGATGTCCAGGTTGCGACCGCGCCCTACACAAAGCCGCAGACGACAGAGCATGCAAGCTATCGTCCGCAGATGAAGGCCGATGCGGGAGCCATTTCGACCGCAGTCGAGATGCTGGCGGCTGCCGAGCGGCCGATCCTCTATACTGGCGGTGGCATCATCAATAGCGGACCGGAGGCGAGCAGGCTGCTGCGCGAACTGGCCGCGTTGACGGGCGCGCCTGTCACATCAACGCTGATGGGCTTGGGCGCTTTTCCGGCATCCTCGCCGCAATGGCTGGGCATGCTGGGCATGCATGGCACCTACGAAGCCAATATGGCGATGAACAAGGCGGACCTGATCGTCTGCCTGGGCGCGCGTTTCGATGACCGTGTCACTGGCCGTCTGGACGCGTTCAGCCCGCTCAGCCGCAAGATCCACGTCGATATCGACCGCAGCTCGGTTAACAAGACGGTCGATGTCGATCTTGCCGTCATCGCCGATGTCGGCAGCGCCATGGCCGACATGATCGCCCTGTGGACCCAGCGCAACCACGAAGCCAACGACATGACCGAGTGGAACGCGCGGATCGACGGATGGCGGGCGCGCAAGAGCCTGGACTATATCGAGACCGGCACCGAGATCATGCCACAGCGCGCGATCGCTGACCTGTTCACCGCCACGAAGGCGACCGGCAAGGACGTGATCATCACGACCGAGGTCGGCCAACATCAGATGTGGGCAGCGCAGCACTATCATTTCGACGAGCCGAACAAATGGCTGACGTCGGGTGGCCTCGGCACGATGGGCTACGGCTTCCCGGCGGCGATCGGTGCGCAGATTGGCAACCCGGACTCGCTGGTCATCTGCGTCGCGGGCGATGCGTCGATCCAGATGAACATCCAGGAGATGGGCACCGCGAGCCAGTATCGCCTGCCGGTCAAGATCTTCATCCTGAACAATGAATATATGGGCATGGTCCGCCAGTGGCAGGAACTGACCTATGAGAGCCGCTATTCCAACAGCTACAGCGACTCCCTGCCGGACTTTGTAAAGCTGGCAGAGGCCTATGGCTGGACCGGCATCCGGATCGAAGGACCGCAGGAATTGCAGGCAGGCATCGCCCAGATGATCGAGACGCCAGGGCCGGTGATCGTCGATTGCCGGGTGGCGAAGCTCAGCAACTGCTTCCCGATGATCCCCTCGGGCGCGGCGCATACCGACATGCTGTTGGACCCCAGCCAGGTTTCAGGCACAATGAACGATGAGGCCAAGGCATTGGTCTGAACATAGCCGGGGGGGCCGCCATCATGACCGCACATCTCAAACTTCGCCTGCATATCAGCGAACCCTTTGATTTTGAGCGGATCACCGGCCTTGAGGAAGTGTTCGGGTGGACGGTGGACCATATCCCGCCCGAAGACGAAGAACCGAACGAGGAATGGGAAGTGACGTTGGACGAAGGCTTTGACTATCATGGGCGCCGCATCCGGCGGCTGCTGGTTAGTCCTCGCTATGTCGGCGAGCATCTGACCCGCATATTCGACGCAGTGGTGGGCTTTCCCGTACGGGTTGCCCATCGCCAGGACGGCGGATGGCATTATGCCCTGACGGGCATGCTCTCCATCCGCCCCGATACCGAAGACGATCACACAGAAAAGACGGATTGATGCACATCCAGGAAGAAACAAGCCAGCGACACGTCCTGTCGCTGACGGTCGCCAATGAGGCCGGCATTCTCGCGCGGATCGCGGGCATGTTCACCGCGCGCGGTTACAATATCGACAGCCTGACCGTGGCGGACATCACGCCTGATCATGCGATCAGCCGGATCACTATCGTCACCAACGGCCCGCCCAAGGTGATTGACCAGATCATCGCGCAACTCGATCGATTGGTGCCGGTGCACAAGGTCACCGACCTCAGCGAAAACGGCCCCTATGTCGAGCGCGAGCTGGCGCTGGTGAAGGTCGCGGGAACCGGCGAGGACCGGATCGAGGCGCTGCGCTTGGCTGACGTGTTCCGCGCTAAGGTCGTCGACACCACGATCGAAAGCTTCATTTTCGAAATTACCGGCCCGTCCGACAAGATCGACACGTTCGTCAGCCTCATGCGCCAGATCGGCCTTGTCGAGGTT
>JAHFPU010000041.1 GCA_023266635.1 Sphingobium sp. | reverse complement strand
TCCATCTGCGTCATCAGCCGGCGCACGAACGGCTTCAAGTCGGGATACTGGTCGGCGTCCTCGGCCGACACGATGAACCGGAACTGGCGGCGGTCGCCGTCACACCGTTCGAGGAACGCCTTGCCATCGGCGACGTCGCTGTCGGGCGAGTAGAGCGCACCAGCCTCGCCCTCACGGGTCACGCCGTCGCGCTGAATATAGCGAAGGTGCGCCTTCGCACCGCCCATGCCTTTCCCGCCAAGGCCGACAGGCCGTATCTTGACGATCACGCGGCGCGACCGGAACGCGCCCAATCGGTCGCGCGATCTGAGCACCCGCGCAACACTCGCGCCGCGCCCGATCCGGCTGCCGTCGAAACGGCCGCGCCTGCCCGTTTTCATGCCGGCCCGCTTTGCCGCTTTCACGACGCGGCTCAGGTAGCGCTGCTCCTTGCCCCGGCCGCGCATCCGGCCCAGCTGCGGTTCGAACTCATCATCGCGCATAGCGGCGTCCTTCCATGCCGGAATGACGCTCCCCGCCGATAAGAATGGCGCGTCCTCGCCAGAGCGCAAGGAGTCTCGCGATTGGGATCGGAAAAGCCCAGAAAACCGCCACTCCTGGTAACCCTGTCTCGCACTCAAAGGGCGAGTCTCGCAAAAGCCTTCAAAAAACGATGTGCAGACAAACACTTACAAAATCGCGAGATTTTGCCTCTATCTTGCCATCGAGCCCGACTGCCACCTGCCGCCCCAGACGCCCGCTTTGCCTTCCCGCCTTCCCGATCAAAAAAGGGGAGCGGCGCCATGCGGCACCACTCCCGCGAACCTGCCCCTTCAACAGCGCATCGCCTTATTGCCAGCCTGCCTGTTCGGCCTGACGCAGCGCCCGATTGCACCGCTTCAGCCTCTTCTCAGCGGCCCTTAATTCGGCTTCGATCTGCCGCCGTTCTCCCGCGTCATCGCACCATGAAAGCTCCGCGCGAAGCTCCTCGATCTGTTGTTCAACCGACATCTCATCCTCCTGATACAAGCGAAAGATGAGCCATCGCCCGGCGGGGAGCGGGCGGGGTCAACCACCGCGCAGCGGCCGCGAAGCGGGCGACGGGGGAGCCGATTTTCTCGTCGCCGGAGTGGAGCGAAGCGGAACGCAGGTGGCGTGAAAATTGGGGGAACCGTCGATGGTTGAGGCGGTCCGTTCGCCGCCGGATACTCGGTGCTTGCTGAGCGGATTTCTTCCTCTCTGCAGGCCCGCAAGCGCGTTCCGGTGCAGGAAAAGGCCCACGCCAAGCCCTCAAGGCATGAGGAAAGCCCCGCGCCGGGTGACCGGCGCGGGGCCGATCCGGCTCAGTCGCCGGGGTTCCAGATAACGGCGAACGCGTCGTCGTCGTCCTGCCCGGCGGCGCGGCCGAGATTGGCGTAGAGGGTGCGGCCGCCAAGTTCGGGGGCCGACATGGCGAGGCGGACATATTCGCGCTGGCTCACCTCGCCGGTGCGGATCCAGCCGCCGCCCAGTTCGACGCCGTTCGACAGCACGCGGTAGTCGGGCTGGTCCCCGGTCTTACTGCGGTTGGGGATGATGGCGATCTCGGCATTGACCGAAAGCGTCTTCAAGGCGCCCCGGAACGAACCGTCGTTCTGGCGCTGGACATGACCGATTGAGGGCATTTCTCGTCTCCTTGCACATTCGCCCGACCCGATGCCGGGCGATGGGCGGACCGAAGGGACGGCCCTTGAGCGCGCTGCGAACCGCAGGCCGAAGCGAAGCGGAGGACCGGAAGCGCGGGGCTGATTTGGAGCGAAGCGGCCGCGAGGAGCGCCGCCAAAGCGGCGCGGGGAAATCAGTTCCGCGCGATGGTTTCGCGAGGCGCGCGGCCGTCCCAGGTCATGCGCCCAAGGAGCCGGCGACGGGTTGGTGAGACACGAAAGGACGAGATGCGCGCGCGGACAGGAAGCCCAGTCCGGCGTCTTTCCGGGAAGCCATGATTGCTTTCGCGGCCACGAGGCCGCGGCTATAGCCTCACGGCGATGAACGAAGGAACGACGATTGCGGGGCAGATCGAACGGCTGATCGTGCGGCTGGACGGCGCGGCGGTGTGCGATGCCTGCGTGACTGACCGGCTCAACCTGTCGGTTACCGCACAGGCCAATGTCGTCACCTGCGCGCTCGGCGGCACGCGCGGATTCGAGCGGCAGAAGGACGAATGCACGTTATGCGGAAGCGCCCGGACGGTGATCCGCCGCACCGCCCGGTAGGTCAGGCGGCAGGGGTTTTCGGCACGCGAGCGCGCAGTGCGGCGCGATTTGGGCTAGTTGCCGTCGCCCGCGAGCGCGCGCGACAGCGCCTCGTTGGTCGCGTCGATCTCGATGCGGTCTGCGAAAATCGCGCACCAGCCGCCACCGAACTCCCCGATGCGGGGCTTGGAACAGGTCATGGCCCATTCAAAGCCGATCGGCCCCTTGGCGAGCGTTTCGGGGCAACATCGCTGGATCACCACCGCGATGGCAGCGGCATCGAAATCGTCCATGCTGGCGAAACACACGATCCGCGCGGATGGATCGTCGGGGCAGGTTTCAGCGATGAAATCGGCTCCGATGGTGGGAAATTCGGGATCGTTGAACGCCTCGCGAAACCCGCTCCACCGCGCGTTCGCATCGTCCGGCGGAAAGGCTGCGAGCAGCGCCGCGCTCGGCGGATCGGGCGCGTCGTCATTCGCTAGCGCGTAGCCAGCGTTTGCGACTTCCTCGATCAGCGCGCACTCGGCGGCGGTGCAGCGAAAGGCGAAGCTGCCCTGAATCCAGATGTCAGCCATTGCTCGCCTCCTCCCGTTCGGGCGTGATGACAAGCGGGGGCACCGCGAAGTCGGCCGCATCGAAATGCGCGATGATCGCCGCATAGCTGCCCAATCGCTCGGCGGTGCAGCGCCCCATGAGGATATAGTCGTCCTCGTCGGCAGCGTAGCTTTGCGGTTCGCCGCTGCCGGTGAACACGGTGCGTTCCGCACCCCACTGGCAGGCATAGGCGCCCGACCAGCGCGCGAAGAAAAGCCCATGCGCGATGCAGAAGGCTTCGAGTCCCTCGAACCGCCCCCAGGCGACCTCGTGCGCCATGAGCGCCAAGGGCTCGCCCTCGGGCAGATCGCCGAGCGCGAAGGGTTCGCCGTCCCATTCGGTGGACAGCCCTTCGTTCGCGATGGCCTCGGCGAAGGCGGGAAGCTGGCTGGCGGGGAGCGTCCCGCCGATGGTGATGGATGCCGAAACACGGTCGGCCATGACAAGTCTCCTGTCTGAAATCCGCGCCGCGAGGGCCGCTTGCGGCCGAGCGGCGCGGCGATTTTATGGGGGACGGAACGGGCGGCGGGTGCGCCGCCGCCCGTCCAGTTTCATGCGGCTTCGCGCTCGGGCTGTTCCTGCGGCTCGGCCTTGGCAGGGGCCGGAAGCGCAATCACCGCGCCGGGGCCGGTCGGTTCCGGCTCGCGGTCGGGGCGCGCCGCGAGCACCTTGGCATGAGCCGCGACGGTGCCGACGCCGCCGCGCGCCGTATAGGTAGCGGGCGGGAACGCCATCCATTTCGGCACCCAACCCTCGACCTTGGGCCGCCCGTTCGCACCCTCCAGATGGTCGCGGACGATGCGCTTCAAGACCTTGCCCGGTTCCTTCGCATTGGCGGCGGCGACAGGTTCGCCCGCCACCTCGGCGACGATGCGGGTCAGCACCTCCTTGTCGCGGACACACTCGAAAAAGGCGTCGTCGGCCTGCCAGTAGCGGGCCATATCGACGCCGATCTCGCCGCCGACCGCCTCGATGGCGGCGCTGCCGCTGGCGAGCGTTTCGCCCATGACGATGACGATCACGTCCATTACGGCGCGGTCGGGCACGTCGAGCAAGCGCAGGAACACGCCGACCAGTCCGAAGTCGTCGCCGTTGCCGCCTGTGACGGTCGGTTCCTCGGGCGAGAAGCCGAGAAGGTCCAATACGGCGCGGCGCTTCGCGTCGAAGTCGGTTTCCGCGCGGCAAGTTTCGACGCTTTCGCGCACATCGTCGTTGCGCGCGGTCTGCGGCTCGGGCTTGACCGTCCACAGTGGCGACCCGACGATGACATGGGCGACCATCAAGCGCAGCGCGACCTTGGGATGACGGGTCAGCGAGGCGCGGACAGCGGCATGACGGTGCAGGTTGATATAGGTCTGCATCGTGCTCGTCACTTCGGGGCGCGGCACTTTGGGGCCGGTTTCGATTGCCTCGCCGCGTTCGAGCCGCTTGGCCTCCTTGCTCGTCACATAGCCTTCGTGGACCTCGACCTCGCCGCTTTCGCGCACATCTATATACACGCGCCCGCCCTTGCGCTTGGGTGCCTTGGCGAACTCATAGCGGTAGAAATATTCGCCGGGCGGGACGATCACCACGTCGAACCATCCGGCATCCAGATAGTCCTCCTTGCGCGCGTCGATTACGGCGTTCTGCGCGGTCCAGAACGCGTCGGCATCTGCAAAATAGCGGTCTTCGCCGAACAGATCGGCGACGATCGCAAGGCCGCTCGCATCGACGTCGAACAGGGCATGTTCGACCTTGATCGACTGCCCGCCGAACAGCCATGCCTTCAATTGCTGGCCGGTCGGGCAATAGGCGTCGTCATCGTCGTAGAGCGCCAGCCATGCCTTCTGCTGCTGCTTGCTCGCCAGCGTCAGATGCCGGACGGTCGCCGCGTTGATCTTCTCCTTGCGGTAAAGATCGCGGATGCGCGGAAGCAGGTTGCCGAGCGCTAGGATACGCTTCACGCCAAGCTCGGGAATGCCGAACGTCGCGGAGATATCCGCAATGTCGCGGCCCTCCTTGACCAGCCGTGCGAAGGTTTCCCATCGCGTCACCTCGTCGGGATCGAGCCGGGTGTTCTCGAGAAGCGATGCCTCGATGGCGTCGGCGTCGTCCCCGGCGTCGAGGATGGCGACGGGAAGCGGGCCGTGGTCGATGCCCTCGACAAGCGCGATGGCGTTCGCCGTCCAGCGCCGCCGCCCGGCGACGATTTCGTGGACGCCATTATCGTTGCCCGCCTGCGGGCGCACGATCAGCGGCACGATGACACCGCGCTTGCGGATCGAGGGCAGAATGTCGCCCACGTCCGGGGGCTTGGGTCCGTGCCGCATGTTCACCTTGGACGGAACCAGCTTGCTATGGTCGATAAAGTCGAGTTTCATTGGTCTGCTCCTTCTGGAGCGCCGGTCCCGTTTGTCTTGCTGGATGGGCGGGACCGGCACTCAATGCGGCGAAACGCGCCGCGCGTCATCCGGCCCCTCGATCATCAAGAGGCGGCGGAAGCTCGTTGCCGTTCCGGCTATCGGTGATGCGGCGAAGTTCGGCTTCGGCCAGAACGATTGCACCCATGCGCCGCGCGGTATCGGACCATAGCGAAAGCGGGGCCAGCGGCTCGAAATGCTCGTCGCGCTCGATGAACAGGCCGAAGGGCAAGCGGACGCCCGCAATCTCGGTAAGCGAGAACACGCCCATTTCCGGGCATCCGAACCCCAAGTCGGCGAGGCCGAACAGCGTGTCTCCATCGTCGTAAAGCTCGGTGGCGATCCACGTCGCCGCGCCGACCGGATTGAAGAATTTGACCACCGGGAACGGGTCGAACCGTTCGTCGCGCTGCTCGTGGAGGCGGCTGGCGCGCGCATTCGCGCGCAGCGCCGAAAGGATCGCATGGGGGAGCGTAATCATGCCGCTTCCCTCCCTTCGTCCTGCGTCTCGGCGTAGCGGGCAAGCAGCCAATCGGCGGCCTTGCTCGCCTGACTGGCCGCGCGAAAGATCGCGCGATTGTCCTCGCGCAGCACGTCGAGCCATGATGCCAGATAATCGGCGTGACGAACGGTCGGCACGATGCCGAGCGCGGCGCAAAGGAAGGCCGATCCCATCTCGGCGATCAATTCTTCGCGCGCATAGTCCTTGCTGCCGAACGCATTGCGCAGATTGCGATTGAGGCGCGACGGGTGGCCGCTGGCATGACAGAGTTCGTGCAGCGCCGTCCGGTAGAAATTGATCTGTTCGTGGAAGGCCGGTTGCGGGGGCACCTGCACATAGTCGGCGCTCGGGACATAGTAGGCCTTGTCCCCACCGATGCGGAAATCGACGCCCGATGCCGCAATGACCGCTTCGGCGATCGGCACGACTTGGCGTTCGGGAAGCGGTGCGGGGTCGGTGGCAAGGCCGGGGCGCAAGCCTTCGCACTGTGCGACGTTGAACACGGTGAAGCGTTTGAGGAACGGCACCGCGCGGGCTTCGCCGCCGGTCTGGCGCGCGCGTTCCTTCTCGGCTTCGGGGGTGAAGCGGTCGGCATAGACAACCCTTGTCCCGCGCTCGCCTTTCCTGACATTGCCGCCCGCCTCCAAGGCTTGGCGGAAGGTCAGCCACGATTGCGACGGATAGCCGTTCTCGATCACTGCTCCCCACAGGATCAGGACATTGACGCCGCTGTAATTGCGGCTGGTGAGCCCGTTGCGCGGGAGGCCGGGGGCGGCGGAGAAGCCTTGACCATTGGGGCGGCCCCAAGGCTGGACCCAAGGGAAGCGGCCCGCCTCAAGTTCGGAAACAATGCGGCCCGTCACCTCGTCGTAAAGATTGGCGCGCTCCGCCGGGGGCTGGCGTTTGCTGCCCTCTGCGCGCGCGCGTTGGCTGCCGGTCTGGTGCATGGCTATCCTCCAATGCCGCCCCAAAAACCCCAGGGCCTCCCCCGGAGCGGGGGTGGGCGGCGAATTGCGACCTGCCGGGCGCGGCCAGGAGGCGGTCCGCACCCGCAGGGCCGAAATGCAATGGAGGAGCCGGACCCGAGCGCAGTCGAAGGCCGGCTTGCGGGACGCCGGGCCGGGCCCAGAAGGGAGCGCCGCCCACCCGCGCGACGAGGGGAAGGCCCAACGAAAAATGCCGCCGCGCCGGTCAGGCGCGGCGACGACAGGCCGGAGCAAGGCTCCGGCATCCCGCCAGTCCGATCGTCACCTTTGGCCGGGACGCGCGAAGCGTGGCCCGGTGGAGCTTGGCGAACGGATGTGAGCCTAGCGGAATAGAGCGGCGGTCGCGCCGCAGGCGCGAGGCGCCTGAAAACCCGGATGCGTCAGGTCAGACCCTGCCGTCTTGAAGCACTCTCGTCGTGGTCGCCATGCGCGCGGTGACACGAGGAGCGAGCACTCGGCCCACTGGCCCCAACAGATCAACCGTGCAGCGGGGATCCGTTCGAACCGGTGCAAGCGGTCATCGCGGGCAACAGGCTCATCATGGCGGCACCGGCGATGATGATCGCGCCGACCGCCGCGGCGATGCCGGTCGCGGTCGGCCCCGCACCGCCGAGCTGCATCAGGCTGGAGACGACACTGCCGCCGGCGATCCCGGCGGGCACGGCGAAGAGAAGCGCGATCGCTCCGCGAAGCGGAACGGGCAACCGCGACGCGATGAGCATGCGTCCGATCAGCAAGACCGCGACGCCGACGACGAGGCCGAGAAGCAGACCGAGCAACGGCCCCAGTTCGCCACCCCCCGCCCACAGAAATGCGGCCGCACCGAGCCCGACCGGGAGTGCGAAGACGGCGAGCCGGAACATCGCCCAGGCGAAGAGGACGATGCCGGTGGCGGACAGGATCAGACCGAGCAACATCACGACCAACTCCATAGGCTCGGAACATAGCAGAAACACGATTCGGCATGAAGCCCCGATCGGCTCGCACTATGGGCGGTCTGGCGCGTTCTTCTCGGGCGACGTCGATCGCAGCGCGACGAACAGCGTGGCCGCACCGGCTTCGCTCCGGCCGGCAGGGGGCCGGTCGCCGATCGCGAAGAAGATGGCATTGACGGTACGCGGCGTTGCACTGGCGGCCGTGACAGCCGACCGGGAATTGACGGGCACTCCGGCGACGCTCGCGAGATAGGCGCGGGTCTCACCGGGCAGCGCGCGGCCGGTCCGCACGTGCTCGGCATAGCGTGCCGGTCCCGCGTTATAGGCTGCGAACAGTCCGGGATAACCGAAGCGGTCATACATCAGACGAAGATAGAGCGTCCCCGCCAATATGTTGTCGCGCGGGCTATGGGGATCACGTCCGAGCCCGAGCCGCGCGCGCATTTCGGACCAGGTGCCGGGCATGAGCTGCATCAGTCCCATCGCGCCGGCGTGGCTGGTAATCGGGCGCCCGTCCAGCACCGTGCGCCCGCCGCTCTCGGCGCGCATGACGCGCTCGATCCATTCTACCGGCACGCCGAAACGCGCCGAGGCTGCCTCGATATAGGGCCGCCAGTGAACGACCGACTGCGCGTCAGCCGGTGCCGCCGCCAGCAGCGCCAGGGCGGTGATGGCGACCCTCAGCCCAGCCACAGCAGTCGCACCTCGCCGATGACGTCGCCGCGCGATGTCGGTCCGAAATAACGCCCATCGAACGAATCCGGGCTGTCCATCAGCAGGAACAATGCGCCCGAACGCAACATCACGCAGCCATTCCACCACGGCATCGGACGGTCGCGGCCATCGGCTTCGCGGCGTTCGGCCACCGGGTGGCCGTTGACATAGATCTCCCGCCCGCGCGCACAGACGCGATCGCCGGGCGCGGCCGCGACGCGCTTGACCAGCGGGATATTGATCGGAATGTAGCGCCGCTCGGCGGCGAGCCGGCGCCAGCGGTCGGGCACCCGGACCAGCACCATGTCGCCCGATGCGATGTCCTGCCGTCCGCTGACGGCATAGAGACCGATCGGCGCGCTGGCCGATGCGTTCCAGACCAGCCACGGCGTTGGCGGCAGCGCGATCGTGGTCGCCAGCGCGGCCGCGCCGAGACCGATCAGCGCGGTGGGTTTAGCCGGCAGACGGGAGGGTAGCAGCCTAGCCATTGCCTCCCTCCCGCATGTTCGCGCGCGACCAGGCCTCGATATCGTCGATATGGTAGCGCCAGACGGTGCCATGCTTTCGGCACGGCGGGCCGCGCCGCTCCCGGCGCATCTTCTTGAGCGTGTCCCCCGCGAGACCGAGATGGAACGCGGCCTGCTTGGTTGTCAGAAACGGGCAATGCTCGCGTGCCCGCCGAGCGCGCTCCGCGGCCGACGACGCCGTGGCTCCACCGTCCACAGCGGATGAATCCGCCTCGATCCGTGTTCGCGCGCCGCCGCCTGCTTCGGGGTTTGGATCGTGTGTCATGAGTGCAGCGCCCGGTCCGACGAACCCGCGTTACCCGCCGATCAGGCCCGCACGCGCGGCTTCCTGTTCGGCGACATAGGCATCCAGCATGTCGGCCTGGCCGGGGAGCAGCGCGTCGATCGCAGGGAGGCCGTCGATATCGTCCCGGTGAAGCAGCACGGACGGGCACTGGCCTTCGACATTGCCGAGATTGGGGCGATGCTGGGCATAGCCGATGAGCGCGGCCAGATCGGGATCGAACGCTCGAGCGATGGCGGGCGGATAGACGAGATACTGATTCTCGAACGTCCGCAGCCATCCGAGGCAATAGGAGGTGATGACCGCGCGGCGCACATGATCGGACTGGTTAGCGCCGGCACCATGCAGGATCGATCCGAGGAACAGCAGCGCGGAGCCGGGTGGCATTTCGGCGGCGACCGGACGTGCATCGCCCGGTTGCGATGCCGCATCGTGATGGCTGCCCGGCCAGACCAGCGTCGCGCCACTCTCCAGCGTGAACGGATCGATCGGCCAGATGACGTTGATCTGATAGTGCATCCCGGTCTTGACGCCGCCCCAGAGATCCTGGTCGCGGTGCGGCACCTGCGCGAGCGCGCCGGGATGGATTTCGATCGCCTGGGTGAGGTTGAGAACGATACGATCGCACCATTCCCCGAGCACCGTTTCGGCGATACCGCGGATGATCGGGTGCAGCACAAGGCCGGCGATATGCCGTGAACGCCGCAACAACGCGCCAAAGCGCTTGGTGCGGGCTCCGTAGAATCCGCCTTCGCAAAAGGGCGTGGCGACGAAGCGCGGTGCGAGTTCGGCTTCGAGCGCGGTGATTAGCTCGGTCGGCACGGCGTTATCGACAATGACATAACCGTCGGCGAGCAGCATCGCGGCGAGGCGGGCGGGGTCGTGCATCGCCATTCCCTTCACGCGGCTCTTGCCGCCGCATCGGGAGTGATCGCACCCGGTACATAGATGCCGTTCGACGCCAGCAGCGCAGGCGTACCGGCGCAGATCTCGATGCGGAACGCTCCAAGGAACGCGCCATCGATGCGGCGCGCGGGGCCGAGCGGCGCTGCGCGCCAGCCCATCGCCAAAACCTCCTCGCGAAAAGCAGCGGTCACGACGCCGGTTAGCATGGTGATTCCGCTGCCGAGCGCATGATCGACCATCGCCGAGATGAGCCGGTTGCGGACACGCAGGCGTCCGGGGGCGCCCAATCGTTGCGGCAGGCAAAGTCGCGTAATCTCGCGAACCTGCTCCCCCCGGGGCGCATCGCACTCGCAGAGCGACGCGAAACGATCGGCGAGAAGATGTGCGCCCTCTGTCGATAGCAGCCGCATCGACCCCTGGTGAATGCAGCCATCGTCGGTGGCGATCAGATAGACCGCCTTGTCGCCGTCATAGCTGTCGATTTCATAGCGGCCGCCGACGACCGGAACATCCCAGCCCAGCAGATCGACGAACAGGGTCTTGCGGTCCTCGAACATCGAGGCGGCGCGCGCATCGGTAAGCGAGCACCCTTTGACAATATGGATCATGGCAGTAGCTCCCGTTCAAATTGAACAGTCGCGAAGGGAGCAGAGATGAAGGGCTCAAACAGTCGTCAATATTGAGGATGCGGCGATCCCGCTCAGAACCGCGGGACGATCTCCTCGATGCAGACGATTCCGCAGGCGAGCGCGATCGCCGGGAGCTGCGCGCGGGAATAGATTCCGAAATGTTCGCGCAGGTCACGCATGTAGGTGCGCACTGTCGTCGGGGCGATGTTCATCATGATCCCGATCTCGACGTCGCTCTTGCCCATCGCCGCCAAGCGAAAGCATTCGAGCCGCTTTGGGCTGAGATGGGGTAATTTCAGCGGGCGCGCCGGAAAGCCGTGCAAGCGCCGCGCCTCGGTAAACGCCTCGCTCGCCATCAGCGTCGCGATCCGGCAGATATGCGATGGCGGCAATTGCCCGTCGCGCGTTGCGAACGTACAGCATCCGGGCGGCTCGCCGGCGACGCCAATCGGAACGGTGAGGCCGTTGCGCAGGCCATGACGCGCGGCTTCGCGCACGATGCGCGCCTGTCGCCGCGTGAAGCCGCCCAGCAGTCGCTCCATTTCGTGCCAGCAGAACGCCCGGCTTGTCGAGCGCGCCGCGAGCAAGGCGGGATCGTCGCGGTAATAGCCTTCGGCGACGAAAACGTCGCCCCAGCTCTGGAAATTGTCCATGCGGAAATATCGCCCACCGGGCTGAAAGAAGGCCATGCTCTGGACGATCGCGAGCCATGGGAGGCCGAGCTGGCGTGCGGCGGCCTCGCTGCAACTGAACAGCTCGCGATCACTGTTCGCGCGCCTGGCCTGCTTAATATAGGCATCGAGGTCGCGAAACGGCACCGAGGGGCACTCCTTTCGACGCGCGCGTTGCGGGCGCGTCTATCGGGCGCGTGGTTCCAGCCCACGCGCGTGCAGCCCCCGATGATTTACTTGGTCTTGCTCGGCCGCCCCGTCGGCTTGTGCGGATGGCGCCGGAGCGTCACCGCCGGGCGCGCCAGTATCGCGCCGATTTCCAGTTCGTCGTCCGAAACGATCGAGATCGATATCCGGCCGGACAAGAGATAGACGGCATTAACGCCGAGTGCCTTCGCGAGCCGCTCCATTGCTTTCAGCGTCGGGCTCGACCGGCCATTTTCGATCGCACTCAGATAAGAGCTGCTCGTGCCCGCATCATGGGCGAGCGCTTCTTGCGTGATGCGCATCGCAAGCCGCAATTTCCTGAGATTCAAACTGAAGGACTTCGACGCATCCATAAGGGCGTAAGTTCACGCCCTGCGACCATTACTCCACACTGGATACAGGTTGGAGTTATTATCTATATTATTACGTTTTTACAAATATTTAAATGAGATTCCCGAACAACGCGCACTCAACTCTGATGCGGATTCTCAGGCGCGCCAAAAGACCGCATTCGGACGGTCGAATCGGTCGATGACCGAAGCCCTCACGCCAGGACATTGGCCGTGGACGCCGCAGTGGAAATCCCATCGGCGTCGTCACATCCGGGGCGAGCATTGATTTCAAGCGCCGAGCGAATCACGATGCGAACAACGTCCCGTGGACACGTCCGCAATCGCCGTTCCGGCGTGGCGTACAGGAATCATCGGATAGTTTGACGTGCCTGTGTGTCGTTGTCTCCTTTGATTTGAATGCAGCGCAGCGAAGCGGAGCGTCGCATTGGTTCATAGTTATGAAATCACCGTTCGTGTCGGGCCGCTGGCCGCCCACCATGCCAACCGACTACTCGCAACAGTCGGTTCTGGCGGTAATCCCGCAGCGGTCCGGTTTGCTCCAGCCCCGCCGAATTGTACTCGGATCTTCATGATGCAGCGGGATCGGTCCGGGGATCGGTAGTGACGAGCCCGAAAAACGTGGCGCCGGCATTGCCTGGAGGATATTGTCGATCTCCCGATAGACGCCTCGCGCTGCCATATGAGGATGGCGCGCCGCTTCGTCCGGATCAAGCACGGGGGCAAAGCAGGCATCGCTGCCTTCCAGCAGTGTGCGCCATTCTTCCCGTGTCCGCATGGCGAATATCTCGCTAAAACGCTGCTTGAGCTCGGGCCAGGCATCACGATCATAGCCGTCGTCAAAACTGCTATCGCCGGCCAACCCCAGCTTTTTGCAAAGCAGCGCATAGAACTTGGGCTCGAGTGATCCGACTGAGATGAAATTCCCGTCGGCGCACCGATAGGTCGAGTACCAGTGAGGGCCGTCAAGGATGCTGCAGCCGCGTATGCTGGCAACCTGGCCGGCGGCCTTCAGGCTCAGGAGCAAGTTCATCATGTGAGCGCTCCCATCGACGATCGCGGCGTCAACCACTTGCCCATTCCCGGTATCCCGCGCGTGCATTGCCGCTGCGAGGACGCCGATGGCCAAATAGAGCGCTCCACCCCCAATATCGCCTACCAGGCTTGGCGGCGCCATTGGCGGTTCACCGGGATGCCCAGCATACCAAAGGGCTCCTGACAGCGCGATATAGTTGATGTCATGGCCGGCCGCTTGGGCGAGAGGTCCCTGCTGCCCCCAACCCGTCATGCGACCGAATACAAGGCGGGGGTTACGCGCTAGGCAAACCTCGGGACCAAGGCCGAGCCTCTCCATCACCCCAGGCCGCATGCCTTCGATCAGTACATCGCCCCTTTGGACGAGATCCAGGACATGCGCGACGCCTTCGGGGGACTTCAGATCCAAGGCAATTACACGTTTCCCGCGGTTCACAATGGCGCCGCTGCCAAGATCGATATTTTCGGAGTTAGGGCTTACGCGTTCAATGACGACGACATCGGCGCCAAGGTCGGCCAACAGCATTCCGCAAAACGGCGCCGGGCCGATGCCCGCAATTTCGAGTATTTTGAGGCCTGCAAGCGGACCAGTTTTCGTCATTCAGGCATACCTGCGTCTGAGACCTTGGCGCTTTGATCCAGGCCGTTTCGCCGCTCCAGATTTCGAGACGGGTTGCAGTCGTGCTGGGCGGCAGTGTCGAAAGTAAGATTGGCAAAATGACCTTGATTCGCCTAATTCATTCTCTGGAGCAATTATTCCTGTGGGGCATGTCCATGCTCGATTCTCGCCTCAAGCATGCCGTCGCGGTTGGTCAGCTTCGTTCCTTCTCCAGGGCAGCGGATGCGGTTGGTGTCACGCAGTCGGCGGTGACCAAGAGTGTCGCTGAACTCGAACGGCATCTTGGCTATTCCCTTTTCCATCGGACCTCACGGGGCGCGATGCCGACAGAGGAGGGACGCGAATTTATTGATCGCGCAGCGCGCTTGCTTGCCGACGCAGCTGAACTACTCGGAGATACAGCCCGCCGCGCCGACGCCTATGCGGGCCCGCTTCGAATCGGACTGTTCCCAGGGTCAATCGACTGGTTGCTCACCCAACCTCTGGTTTCTTTGCTGCGGCGCCATCCGGCAGTGCGCGTCGAAGTCGTTTCGGGCAACAGCGAAAGGGGCGTGCGACTCCTGTCGCGCGGCGATATCGATGTCGCCTTTGGACTTGAAGCGGCCTTTGCACGCTGGCCGGAATTCAAGTGCGAGCGGGTCGCCTCGATCGAAATACTGCCTTTTGTGCGGAACAATCATCCCATTCTGGGGATAAACCCGACCAGCAAGGAGCCGCTGGTCCAGTTCGAATTCGTAGTGCCCTCATCTTCCGAACCCTACACATCGATCATTCAGCAGATGTACGAAAAAAGCGGTAAGCGTCCCGCTGACTGGATCCACATGACAGACTATTTTCAATTGGTTCGACGGATCGTTGCCACATCCGATGCTATCGGGATGGTTGCAAAACAGTTCACCGAGAACTCATGGTTTCGCGCCAATTTCGTGGCCTTGGAGGGAATCGGTTTATTCGATCCATTGACGCTTTGTTATGCTGTGCGTAGCCGCTGGCAGGTAAAACCGGCTGGCCGTGCGCTCGTCAGCCTTGTTCGTCAGGCATGGCGCACCGCATCATCGGATTAACGGCAAGGGGGCGGGGTGCGATCGGAAATCCGCTGCATCCGTCGCGATCAGCTAGAGCATTTCGCGCAGAAGTGGGAACCGGCTTTCCGGCAGGAAATGCTCTAGCAAATTGATCTTGGGCATTTTCCGAGTTGGCGGGTGATTCCACTCGCCTCGAAAATGGCCTAGAAGCTAATCGCCACTTCTCCGCCGATGACGCGCCCCCTGTTTAGCGGTGAAAGGCTTGCACCCGTGCCCCCGAAGGCCGCCGGCAAAGGTGTATCGCCGCCAATCGTCACCTCATTCAGGAGGTTTCGGCCATAGATGGAGAAGCGCCAGTGCTTGTTGTCGGTCGCCAATGTGAGGCTCGCATCGAGCATATCGGCGCCCTGAAGGAAGCCGACGTTGTTGTCGGTGAATGCCGCCTTGTCGCGATGCGTGAAGCTGACACGCGCCGTTGCTGTCCCCAATTCGCCAAGCTGCTGATCATAAGTCAGCCCCACGCCATAGGTCCATGGCGACAGCCTTGGCAATTTGAGCGCACGATCCACATCGTTGATGACGCCATCACCGCTGAGGTCGAACTGGACGTTGCGATACTGGCCATTCACGTAGCCGAGCTGACCCGAAATCACGAGGTTGGACAAAAGAAAAAACTGCCCCTCGGCCTCGACGCCTTTGATTGTGGCGTCGGCGGTGTTCCGTATGACCTGGCTGACGCCAAGCGGTCCGGGCAGGTTGATCTCGCGCTGCAGGTCCTTCATGCGATTGTAGAAGGCCGCCAGGTTGATCCGGTGGCGCCCGAATTGCTTCTTGGCGCCGAGTTCGAAACTGTCCTGGGTCTCTTGATTGAATGGCCCCGGCGGCACAGCGGGATCGGTGTTGCGCAAATTATATCCGCCGCTGCGGAACCCGCGCGTGTAAAGGCCATAAATCTGCGTGTCGTCATCCGGCTTCCACTGAAGGCCGATTTTCGGCGTAAACCCTCGCCATTTTGCCGCGTCGGCGAAATTGGTTGCACAGATCAGCGTGTCTAGATTGCAACCATTTGCGCGTAAGGCCGAGACCCGAACGGCTTTGCGTTCCCAACTATACCGCGCGCCGAGATTCAAGGTCAGCGTATCGGTGAAATGCCAGTCGGTCGAAGCAAAAATGCCCCATGTTGTCTGGTCTTGCGTACCCCCACCGGAAACGATCCGAGCACCGCCCAAAAGATTCCGCAGCTCGGCGTAACGAAGATCCTGGGAAAAATAGTATAGACCGGTTGTCAATTCGACGTCACCGAACCTTCCGGCATAACGAAGTTCGTCGCTGAGTTGATCCTGGTCGATTTCGAAAAAGGCATGAAAGAAGGACTGTGGTGTTCCATCGATATCAGCGCCCGCGGAGGATCGGAATTTCCGATAGCCAGCGATGTTGGTGAAGACGCCTTCGCCCAGACCGACATCGATGTTGGTTTCCACGATCGCCTGGTCCCATTTGGCATCATAGAAACCTGGGAAATTGATCGAAAACCTGAAGCTGTCGCGGGAAACAGCGCGTGACTCTGGACAGGGGCTCCATCGCTTTCGACATCGCCATGCTCATAGCGGAGATCCATTCGGAAGCGGTCGCCACCCTTGAGCGAAAGTGCCGGGCGAATGATAAGGTCATGTGATTTACCGAAGCTGCGATTGTCGAAGCGGTTGCGAAACCAGCCATTGTCGTCGCTGTAGTAGACGGCCAATTTGGCAGCCAAAACGTCATCGACGATAGGTCCGGTAACCGTGCCGCTTACGGTCTTTTTCAGTCCCGTTTCAATGGATAGCTTGGCTTTGGCTCCAAAATCGAAGCTGGGCCGCGTGGTCCGCACAACCACGGCACCGCCGGTAACGTTGCGACCGAAAAGCAAGCCTTGCGGTCCACGCAGAACTTCGATCCCCTCAAGGTCGAAGTTGTCCAGCACGACACCAGCGTTGATGCCGAGGTAAATACCGTCAGTGAAAACGCCTACGGTGGGGTCGATCGATGGGATCGTGCTGTTGATGCCGAGGCCCCGGATAGTGAAATTGGCATAGCCCGGTGCCGTACCCACATCCTCGAGCTGGACGTTGGGAACGTCGTAGCTCAGACTTTGAAGATTCTGGACGAACTTGGCATCCAGCTGCGCTTCACCAAAAGCCGTGACCGCCATCGGTACTTTCTGCACGCTTTCGCCATAGCCCTTTTTGGTGGCGGTAACGACAATGTCCTCAGCCAGCGCTTCCGTGGCGCTCCCGGTTTGGTCGTTCGCCTGGGGCGTTGCTTCCTGGGCAAATGCTGTTCCCGAGCACAACAACGCGGCAGAAGCCAATAGACATCCTCTCATGGCTGATCCTCTCTTCCCAGGAGATATTGTGTAGTTCATGCCGTTTGGCGGCATTTGAGGGCCGTCGTCCAATTCAATTCGCTGCAGAACTATTCCTGCTGCTCATCGATATCTGGCGGCAGCACGACGCCATCGGCAGCCCGACGGCCGCTCAAAAATATCATGGTAATTCATCGGGTTGATTACGCTCTCAGCGCCCGTTCTACCGCCTCAAGGCTGTCATTCAGCCCGAGCGGGTGCTCGGCATCCGTGAAGTCGACAATTCTACCCCAGTGCCGGGCGACATCATCGAGCGTGAACGCCCTGTCCGCTCCGAAGGCGTGCCCAAGCGCGCGCTCCCACCTAAGCTTGGCGATATAGCCGGCTCCAACTTCAAAAAGCCCTTTGGTTTCGCTGCAATTCTCGTGCGCAAGCCAACCGACCAATGGACTGATCGCTTCCGCTCTGAGATTGGCGAGAAACTCTTGTGGAAAGGCAGTCGCGGTCATACGCGATGCGGCGATTGGGGCGATCGTATTAACCTGGATGTTTCTGGACCGCCCCTCCTCCGCCAGCGCGTTCGCAAGCCCCAATATTCCGAGCTTGGCTGCGGCATAGTTGGCCTGACCGAAGTTGCCGTAGATTGCGGCTGCAGACGTGGTCATGACGATGCGGCCATAGCCCTTGTCGCGCAGTATCGGCCATGCTGCCTGCGTCACTGCCCGCGTCCCATTCAGATGGACCCGCTGAAGCAGTGTCCAGTCTTCGTCGGTCATTTTGTGGAAGCTCACATCGCGCAGGATGCCGGCATTGTTGATGACGACGTCAACGGTTCCGAAGTTGTCAACCGCGGCTTGGATGATCAGCGCGCCCTCCTCGACCGACGCATAATTTGCCACCGCCTGACCGCCCGTGGCTCGAATTTCGTCGACCACATTGTCAGCGGCTGTGGAGCAGCTGCCGCTCCCTTTCTCGTCGCCACCCAGATCATTCACCACCACCTTGGCTCCGCGCCCGCCAAACATCAGCGCGTACTGGCGCCCAAGTCCGCCTCCGGCTCCGGTCACAACCACTACCCTGCCATCGAAACGAAGCTCTTCGTCCATCGCTTGTCTGCCTCTTTTACCTGAGCGACGCATCTGCGCATTTGATCCTGTGCGAGTCAGGCACGCGGCTCCATTTCCGTCGACGCTGTCGTTTTCGTCTGAGCCTTACCGAAAGGCTTGAATGCCGGTCAGGGCGCGCGAAACAACAAGCTTTTGAATCTCCGTCGTGCCATCGGGGATGGGGCAAATGATCGCCTCACGCACCAGCCGCTCAACGATGAATTCGCGGGTGACGCCGTTGCCGCCATGGATCTGAAGCGCATCGCGCGTCGCTTCGATCGCCATTTCGGTGGCGTACCACTTGGCCATCGAGCATTCCGTCTCTGCGCGCGTGCCCGCCTGGACGAGGGATATTGCCCGGTGCGTCAACAGACGGGCTGCGTCGATCTTGGTCGCCATGATGGCGATCTTGTCGGCGATCAGCTGATGGCCGGCGATCTTCTTGCCATGCTGCGCGCGATCGCGAGCGTACGCGATCGCCTCATCCATTGCTCGCCGTGCGATGCCGATACTCCACATCGCCATATGGCAGCGGGCAATCTCGAACACTTGCAACGTATTGCGCAATCCATCGCCGACCCGGCCGATCGTGTTTGCCACCGGTACGCGGCAATCGGACAGGAATATCTGTGCAGTCGATTGGCCGTTGAGCGCCATCTTCTGGATATCGCGCACCTCATACTCACTCTCGTCACGATCGACCAGGATGTGAGTGACTTCATTTTCGCCAGTCTTGCACGTACAGATGAAGATGTCCGAGTAGGCTCCGTTGGTGATCCAGGTCTTTTCGCCATTGATGACCCAGAAATCGCCGTCTCGTACGGCGCGTGTCTTGATGGCGGCGACGTCCGAGCCGACATCGGGCTCCGAGATGCCGAGCGAAACGAACTTCTCGGCCGCGACGAGGTCGGCAAGATAGCGTTGCTTGATCGTCTCCGGGGCGAAGCGGCGGATGAGTTCTGCGCCAACCGCGTTGATGAAGCCGGGTATGGCCACATCGAGCGAGGAATAGGCGATCTCCTCGAAAATGAGCAGATGAGTGAGCCATCCCATATCAAGCCCGCCCCATTGCTCCTGATGCGGTGCGGTAATATGGCCATAGCCGGTCAGTGCTTGAGTCCATTCCTTCATGAGCGGTTTGGGGATGAATCGCTCCCCATGCCGGCGGATTTCCGGCTCAAGCTTGTTGTCGAGAAAGCGGCGGACGGTTTCCACCGCCATGCGTTGTTCATCGGACAGCTCAAAGTTCATATCGTGACCCCGTGTTTCCCTAGGCGCGCTCTGACAACTACCGGCCCAGGATCGTGACGGCGACCACCGCCTCTTCCACCCCGATGACACCTCCGC
>JAHFPU010000040.1 GCA_023266635.1 Sphingobium sp. | reverse complement strand
CTGCTTTCACAAGCCCAACCCCAACCTGGGGCCGCTGGTGAAGGCTCCCTTCTATGCCGTAAGCTTGGTGCGCACCGGCGGCAGCGCGATCCCCTCCGCCGGCCTGGTCGTCGACGAGCATCAGCGGGTGATCGCCTGGAACGACCAGCCGATCGAAGGCCTGTATGCGGCCGGCAATTCGGTCGCGCGGATGGAAACCGGGGCGACTATGCAAAGCGGCGTTTCGAACGCGCGGGGCATGACCCACGGTTGGCTTGCGGGGCTGCATGCGACCGGTCGTCCCAGCGCGCTCCTGAAGCAGGAAGCCGAAAGGCTGGGGTTGTAAGATGGACCAGAGGCTGGCCCATATTCTTGCTGAAAGCGGCATCCGTGAGCTCTGGAGCCGTTACGCCGATGCGGTCTGGCGCAAGGATTTCACGGCGTTCGAGGACTGCTTCACCGACGACGCCGTCTGGAAGATCGCGGGCATCACCGCGCGAGGGCGCTCCGAAATCGTCGGAACCTTCGCCGCGAGCGTCGAACCGACCGAAAAGGTGATGATGCGTGTCGGCAATTCCCTGTTGCAGGTCGATGGCGGTATGGCGAGCGGGCGCACGCAGGTCTCCGAGCTGATCAAGCGCAAGGACGGCAGGGCGCAGCGCACCTTGGCTGTATATTACGATCGTTTTGTTGAGACTGACAGCGTCTGGCGCTTCCACTGGCACCATTTCAACCTCTATTACCTCGGCCCCCCCGATTTGTCGGGGGCCTATCTGGACGTCATGGAATACGGCCCTCCGCCGGGCTTCCCGGGCCCTGACGATCCAACGCCAATCCCTCCGCGATAGCGTCGGCAATTCCATCCCAATTGTGGCGGCCGACGTCGGAGCGCGATCTCCGAGTCGATGCTTCATGCGACAGGCCGAGCTGCTTTGGCTCGAAGAGCTTCGTGACAAGTCGTAGTAGGCGAACGCGAGATGGGAAGCGCCGCCGCTGTTGCTGTCCTCCCGCGAGGTCTATTGGCCGAAGTGGACCTTGATCCGCGCACCGAAAATGCGTGGTTCGCCAAGAACGATAGATTCGGCACCGACCGTCGATAGGGAATTGCCCGAAGCCACATAATAATTCTGATTGGTCACGTTGGTGGCGAACAACGCGAGATCAACAGGGCTACCACCGACGCCATTCCAGTTCATGTTGAGGGTGAGCAGATCGGTCGCTGGGTTGATACTGGCGTTGAACGGGATTTTCCCCGCAGCGAAAGCGGCATCGTTGGCATGCCCGCTGTATTGCGAGTCGGTGTGCGTGAAGGTTGCGCCAACTGAGACTTTGCCCACGCTTTCGGGAAATGGCAGCGTATAGGTGCCCGTCACCGTAATGCGATTCTTCGGTGCATAGGGCAGCGCCGAACCTGCAACCAGGAAGCTCGCCTGGCTGCAGAGGAATGAGCTGTTGCTGCAGAAGGGTACGCTCCCGCCCGTCACCTTGGCATCGAGGTAGGCATAGCCGAAATCGAACCGGAAGGCATCGCCCAGCAGTATCGATCCGTCGGCCTCGACACCCTTCAGGCGCGACCTGCCGATATTCTGGATGCCGTTGATGCCAGTGAACGATGGATTTGTGCACGCCGGGTTTGCCGGCGAGATGACGCATTGAGGAATGAACACCGAAGCCTGCTGATCCTTGAATTCGTTCCAGAAGCCGGTGAGATTGAACGTTCCGCGGACGGCGCCATGGAAGCTCGTCTTGAGTCCCACCTCATAGTTGTCGACATATTCAGGGTTCCAGGTCTCGGCTAGCAAATTGGCCTCGTTGATGCCGCCTGCGCGATAGCCGCGCGCATATTTCACATAAGCGAGGATGTCTTGAGTCGGCTTGTATTCCAGATCGATGAGCCAGGTAGGTTTCTGGGACTCTGTCGAGAAGGCACGGCCATTGCCACAGGCCCCGTTAGTGACCAGGCTGACGCCCGGATTTGGCGACGGAGTTACTGCTCGCGTACAAGAGAAAGATATCGGTCCGGTCGGCGATACGACGACCCTGACGTTGTCACCATATCCCTTCTGCCAATCCCAGGTATTGCGGATACCGGCGGTCACCGCGAGCTGGTCGGTCAGCTTGTAGGTCGCCTGCGCATAAAGGCCATAGTTGTGGAAATAGAAAACACTATGCGAGATTCCAAGAGACCCGACAGGAGTGCCCCCAAGACTGAGAAGCGAACACTTGAACGCGTAAACATCCGAACAGTTGCCGAAAGTTGACACCCAGCTTTCCTGACCGGCAAGGCCGCCCTTCGGAGCGCTGCGTTCAAGGTAACCGCCAACCTGCCAGGTCAGCCGGTCATTGCTCGACCTCCCCTGGAGCTGCAACTCCTCGGTGAAGGTCCACTGATTTCCTTGGGGTGTGTTCTGGCCGGGATTAATTATTACGAAGTTTAAGGGGGTGTTGTCGCCGTTCAGGGTGAATGAATAGCTTTCCCGGGATTCGCCATAGCTGGCGATGTTCTTGACAGTCAGCGTGTCGCTCGTCTTCCAGGTTGTGGTATTGATCACCTGCCACTGACGCGAATTCACGAAGGGATTGGGGTCGCTGTTCGACACGTCGTAATAACCGAAGCCGGCGGCCTTCTCGGCCGCGATCTGGGCGCAAAGCGACGTCTTCGTCACTACAGCGGGAACACTCGTGGCTGTGGGGTCGCAGAATGCAAGCCTATCGACTTTGCCGTTCGTGTCGGACTTGCTGTAAGTGAAGATCGTATAGCTCTCGAGATCGGGAGTCAGGTCGGCCAGGATGCTCAATCGCGCCGCCCAGTAGTTGACATTGTTGAAGTCCTTTGGACCGATGCCGGACCGATTATTGATCCAGCCGTCGCGCTTGTAGCGATCGATACCCGCGCGCACCCGGATAGTGTCGGACAGCGGCACATTGAGCACCACCTGACCGCGCCAGGTATTGTGATTGCCGACCGTGCCTTCGGCATAGCCTTCCAGCTTGTCCGTCGGTCTCTGCGGAACCAGCAAGATGGCACCGCCTGTGGTATTGCGGCCGAACAGCGTGCCCTGCGGGCCCTTTAGCACCTGAACGTTCTGCAAGTCGAACATGCTGCCCACGCCCGCGCCGTTGCCGCCAGTAATGGCGGACTGCAAGCGCGGGGCGACAGCCTCGGCGAAATAGACGCCGACGGTCGGCAGCGTGTTGTTATCCTGTTGGAAGCCCCGGATCGCAAAGCTCGACTTGTTGGGGCCGAATTTGCCATTGACTGACAGCGAAGGCGTATAGGCCGCAAGATCAGTGCTATTGACGATATTGCGGTTGGCTAGCTGCTCCTGGTTATACACCGTGATCGAAATCGGCACGTCCTGGAGCTTTTCCTCCATGCGGCGGGCGGTGACGATGATGTCACCTGCAGCGCTGTCATTGGCCCCTTGCGCTATCGCCGGTGCCACCGTCACCATCGCGCCGATCGCCGCACCCAGCCACAAGCCGAGCTTCATCCCCTGGTTGGTCATGTTCTCTCTCCCTGATGTCCTGTTCTTCGGTATCTTCCCCCCCCTGGATGGGCTTCTCCGATTCCGGTAATCACCATTACTCGGTAATATTTATTACCAAACGGTGCTCATCGAGTCAAGGAGCCCATCGCCACCGGGTCGCTCCTTGACTCAAGGATACTGAATCGGTAATCTTTATTACCAGAACCGGGCAGAACCGTCCTGGGAGGCGTAATGACAAATTCGATCGAACAGTTGACCGCGCTTGTGGACAGCGAGGACCCCTATAACTATGCTTGGATGGAGTTCGAGCCGTTGTGGATCGACGCCATCGACAGGCGCTTCCAGGATTGCCGGAGCCGGATTCCGGTCCTTGAGCAATTGGCCCAGCGTGCTGGTATCGACTCGGTACGCAGCCTCGACGACGTCGTGCCGTTGCTGTTCGCCCATACTGCCTTCAAGAGCTACCCGGACGCATTCATCCGCCACAATCAATGGGACCGGATGAACGTCTGGCTCGACACCCTCTCGAAGGGGTCCGTGACGGGCATCGACGTTAGCAACGTGAAGGACAGCGACGATTGGATCGAGGCCCTTCACTCCGCTGGGCATTATGCCTTCACCACGAGCGGGACCAGCGGCAAACATTCCTTCATCAACCAGAGTGCGCTGGACGTGGAATTCGCCAGGCGAGCCCTCACGCCAAGCAATGTCGAGCCGGATAACTCGCGCCCCGTCTTCGTGCTCGGGCCGCGCCACGCCCCCAACCGCGCCTCGGCATTCTTCTCCTCTCTCGCTGACAGCTGCGGTCGCCCCGGGTCTGTGCATTTCCTCACCGACGAGAAGATGCGCATCACGGACCTTTCGGAAAGGGCGCGGATGCACAAGCGCATCGCCGACGGAGTCGCCATGCCGAGCGAGATCGCCGACTTCGAGCAGGCCACGAAGGCTCGTGCCGAGTATGGGAACAAGCAGCTGGAGCGCATCATCGATTTGATCCTCGATCACCGGAACGAACCCTCGATCATCGTGGGGTTGACCCCTCAGCTCTGGACGGTCTTTCAGACGGCCCGAAAGCGGGGGCTTACGGACGGCTGCTTCCATCCGGAGACCTTGGTCTTCAGTGGCGGCGGAGCGAAGGGCATGAATGTACCGCCGGATCACGTCCAGCAGCTGATGCGCTTCATGGGGCTCGGGCTCGACCGCTTTGGGCAGGGCTACGGCATGCAGGAGATCAGCAGCGGGGCCGTCATGTCCGAGTGGGGCCGTTACAACTTCCCGCCGTGGGTCGTTCCCCTTGTCCTCGACGACAGCGGTGAGCGCCTGATCGGGAAAGGAAGCGGGGTGGTCACCGGTCGGATGGGACTCTTCGACGTATCCCTCGATGGACGCTGGGGAGGTGTCGTGAGTGGCGATCGAGTCACCATGGACTTCTCGCCCAGCCCGGCGGGACGCTTGGCTCCTGCGGTGACCGAGATCACCCGTTACTCCGAACTTGAGGGCGGCGACGACAAGCTCACTTGTGCGGGCACCATCGAATCCTTCGTTCGCGGCGCCGTCGGCGAATAGCCATACTGGCCACGTTTTCGTGCTGTGGCGCGACACTCCGACCGCGGCAATCCGGACCGCTGACCCAACCATTGCCTTGCAGGAAAAAGACCATGAGCGATGATGCGAATACGATCATATTCCCTGATCCTTCGACGCTTCCCGTGCCGTCGCACGTCGATGCCGCGGTCATCAAGCCCTTCCCATATCGCATGGGCCCCCCGACAACTGACGTGCCGCACAGCTACATCGCGGCCATTCACGAAGGCCCGCCGATAATCTGGGTGCCAGGTGCGTTCATGGGGATTCAGGGCGCCTGGGTGCCACGGCGGATGGAGGATCTGCGCGCCATCTATCTCGACAACGACCATTTTAGTACGCGAGACTTCGCGCCCTTCGCCCAGTTGATCGGCGAGACATGGACCCTGGTGCCGGCCGAGACGGACCCGCCACTGCACACGGTTTTACGCTCTGCGATCAACCCCTTGTTCATTCCGCGAAAAATGGCTGCGCTGGAAGGAAATGTGCGGCGCTACGCCCGTGAGTCCATCGCAGCATTCCGGGATGCCGGCGCTTGCGAACTGATGAAGGATTTCGCCTTCGAATTCCCAATTCGCGTATTTCTCGACTTGATGGGGATGCCACAATCCCAGATGGCTCAGTTCCTCGCATGGGAACATGCATTGATGCACGAGCGCAATTTCGCGGCCATCATTCGCGCATCGCGAGAAGTCACTGATTATTTGCGCGAGGAAATCAGTGATCGCCGCAAGAACCCCAAAGACGATTTCATAACATTCGGGGTCAATGCCGAGGCGGATGGTTCCCGTCTGACAGAAGATCAGTTGATGGGGTTCTGCTTCAATCTTTTCGTCGGCGGCCTCGATACCGTCTCCACCAACATCGGCCTGCAATTCCGGCACCTCGCCGAACACCAGGACCATCAGGACCTGTTGCGGCAGGGTCCCGAACTCATTCCGGACGCAATCGAAGAATTCATGCGCGCCTATGCGGCCGTCGCGACCACCCGGACCTGCATCGAACAGATTGAGATTGGCGGTGTCACGATGATGCCAGGCGATCGCATTCTTATGGCGACCTATCTTGCGAACCGGGATCCCGAGGCATTCCCCGATCCGGAAGAAGTCCAGCTTGATCGCAGGCCTCGCCACGTCGGCTTTGGCTTCGGAGCCCATATGTGCATCGGCATGCATCTCGCCAAAAGAGAGATGCGGGTCGCAATGGAAGAATTTCTTGCTGCCATTCCTACGTTTCGCGTCAAGGAAGGCGTTGAGGTCCAGTCCTACCTTTCGGCGATGATCTCCCCCGTCGAACTTCCTCTCACATGGTCGGGATAACAGACAGGCCGGTCTGCGCTGAGCGCCGCGGTCGAGAGATCGAGCGACCGTGGATTTTCGGCCTCAGCCTGTCTGATAGCATGGGCCAAGCGCGCGGATACTTGAACATATGACAACCGACACGAAGGACGACGTGGTAACTATGGAGGTAGGACGATGAAGTTCGGTCTGTTCTACGAGATGTTCGTGCCGCTGGACGAGCTGGATGAAGAGGCGCGCATCGTCCGGCACACGGTCGACCAGATCGTGCACGCCGATCGCCTGGGCTGGGACTACGTGTGGCTCACTGAGCACCACTTCCTCGGTGGGTTCTCCCACATGTCGGCTCCGGAGGTCGTCTTCGGGGCGGCGGCCTACCAGACCGAGCACATCCGCTTCGGGTTCGGCCTTTCCCTGACCCCGCCGAGCTACAACCACCCGGTTCGGATAGCCGAGCGGGTGGCTATGCTCGATTGCCTCAGCGGTGGACGGGTCGATCTTGGTTCGGGCCGATCGACGACGCCGGCAGAGCTGTACGGGTTCGGGATCGACCCGGAGGAGTCACGAGCGCAGTGGGCCGAGGGCCTTGAGGTCGTCACGCGCCTGCTCGCCGAGGAGGAGGTCGAATTCGAGGGCAGCTTCGTCAAGCTCCCGAAGCGAACGGTCTACCCCCGCCCGGTGCAGAAGCCGCACCCGCCGCTGTGGGTGGGCGGGGTCGGGCCCGGCAACGCGGAACGGGCAGCTCAGCAGGGGCTCGGGATGCTGTTCTTCGCTCCAGGTCCGGAGTCGATCCGCACATCTGTGGAGGCCTATCGCGCGCATATCGGCGATGCGAAGCCGATCTGCGGGGCGGTGAACAACGCCACCGCCGGGTTCGTGAACGGCCTGTGCGGGCATGATCGCGACGAGGTCCGGCGCATCGCCGCGTCCCGCACTGTCGAGCACAACCGAAACGGCAGCAGGCACATGATCACCGGCTGGCCCGAGAGCGGCCCCACCCCGAGTTACGCCCACGTCATGGCCGAGGACGGGGCCAAGGGGACCTTCGCGGCAACCACCAGCGCTCCCGACGTCGTCGCCGAGGGCCTGCTAAAAAGCGGCTTCGTCATGGCAGGTAACGCTGACGACTGCCGCCCGGTGCTGGATTCGTTCCGTGACGTCGGCGTCGATCAGATCATCATCCATATGCAGATGGGCAACGTGCCCCACGAACGAATCATGGAGTCGATCGAGATCATCGGAAAGGAACTGATCCCCGAGTACCGATGAGCGCGGTCCTCATCAAGGCTCCGGTCGCCGTGGTCAGGGCTCGAAGCCATAGTGCGCAAACACTTCTTGCAGGGGTTCGTAGATCTTTTGGTGCGTCAGACCGAATTCGTCGAGAGTGTAGGAATGCCCGCGGCTGCGGTGGCGCGTGCTGTTTGCCGCTTCCTCGCCGATGGCGCGTTCCGCTTCGGCGCTCATCGTCAACCCGAGCTGTGCGTAGATGCGATGGACGGTGTTCAACGGATCGCGCACCAGCTCGTCGAAGCGCACCGTTATCCATTGGTCGGTTGGGAACGACCGTTCGAAGCGCAGCAGGCGCCGGTAATACTCGATCGTCGCATCGGCAATCGCGTTCCACTCCGCTCGCTTGGTGTCGGGCTCGACCCCCGTCATGACGCGGTAGCCGTTGGCGACCAGGCTCACCGAACTTGGCACCGTTTCGTAGGGATGGCGGGCGATGTTGATCACCCGCAAGTCAGGGAACGCCTGGCGAAGCGACGCGATCCTGCTCGCGGAATGTGCATTCTTGACCAACAGACTTCGCCCCGGCGCATCGTAAAGATGGCGCTTCAGGCTTCCGACATAGTAATCCATCACCCGCGTTCGCTCGGGCTCGGGCAAATCGTCGAGGTACCAGCGGTCCGCCATTGCGTGACCGAAGGGAAAGATGAGGTTGATATTCGGCTCGGTGAGTGCTGCCATGAACAGCGACGAGTCTTCCTCGGGTTCCTCCAGCCGGGTGCGGTGGACATGCTCGAACTGCGCGGCCTGTTCGTTGAACTTGTCGAGGAGCCGGGAGAGCCTGCCCCCGAGCGGACGATCCAGGCGGGCGATGCGCTGTATCAGGTGCTCGAAGGAGATCGCCGGCACCTGTGTCTGGTAGGTTTTCATGCAAGTAAAGGCCTGATCGCGCGCCATCAGGTTGAACAGCAGCGTCGTTCCGCTGCGCGGCGGGGCCACGATGAAAACCGGCTCGCGAATCGCGGTGCTGCGGTAGCGCCGGTAAAAGATGTCGTCGATGCCGCGGGCCAGGGAAGTCAGCGCTCCCTGGATTCGCATACGCGAGACCTGGCGCCGACACGCGTCGTAGACGTCGGTTTGACCGCGGTCACGGGCGGCGCGGGCCAGCGCCATGCCCGCGGCAATCGTTTGCCTGGGAGGAAGCACCGCTTTCAGACCCGCTGCGCTTCCATTACGGTTGCGCAGTCGGGGAACGATGCGGTGCCGATGTAGAGCCGGTCGCGGTACTCGGTCATGGTGCGTATGCCGTAGTGAGCGAGCAGGGTTCCGTCCATCTCGAGAACCCATTCGTGACCGTCCTGGGTCGACCAGAGCCCGCACCCGCTCCACCAGATGTGATGGAGGCGGCCGAGGCCGAAGTAGAGACGGTCATTGAAGGCAGCTAAAGCCCAGCCATGCCAGTCGCCTTCGCCAGGCTCGGCTAGCCTGGTCTCGCTGCCCTTCAACTTCAGGTTGAGCTCCCAGTTGACCCCATCGGCACTGCTGTGGACTTCGCAGCCCTGGATATTGCTGGTGCCGAAATAGAGACGGTCCCGCAACACGGCGCAACACAGAATGCCGATGTTTTGCTGATTGCCGAAGCCGCCCTCGACCACCTCCTCCCAGTGGATGCCGTCGCTTGTGCGCACCACGAAACAACCGCGCTCCATTCCGGCCTTTTCCTCGGATTCCTTGAGGCTGGTGTCGGCCGCGAGGCTCGCGGCGTAGAGATGGCCGTTGAACAGAACAAGCGACGCATACCACGAGCGTGAAACGTCGCCGCCCAGCACCCTCTCCCACGCGCTGGCGTCGCCGGCGCGGTCGAGCGGGGCCCGCCAGATCTCGGCTCCGCTCTCCTTGTTCTCGGTGCCTGCATATATGTAGTCGCCAAATTCCGCCAATCCGCGCCCGGAGGTATTCGCGCGACTGCCGAAGCCGCCGGTGATCACCGGCGTCCAATCCTCACCATCGTGCGTGCGCCAGATTTCGCAGCCATCGGTATGATTGGCCGTGATCGCATAGAGATGGCCACCAATGGCCTCCATGTTGCGAATGCCATGATTATAGGGAGCGCCAAGCCCGGCACGAAGTACGCAGGTCCAGGTTCCGTCTTCGCCATGCCCTCCGGGCGGGCAGGAGAGGCGCCAGACTTCCGCGCCCTCCGAGTTGTCGATCGGTCCCGTCCCGAAGCCCCACTTCTGGTAGTCACTGAACGAGTCGAGCTTCCAGTTCGAGGTGCCGACATAGAGGCAGTCGCCAAACTCGGCCATCGCCCACGCCATCAGGTTTCGGTCACTGCCAAAGCCAGGCTTCGCGACTCGCACCACGTCGTGCAAAGTTGGCGTATCTGGCAGAGATCCCCCGTCATCGACGGTCCATGTGCACAAGAACGGCTTTCCATCGGAACCGACACAGCGATGGGTCCCGGTCGCGGCGTTGATCCCTTCGGCAGGTTTCACCCCGACAAGTTGCCGCTCGATGCAAGGGATATCAGGCCTGTGGGGATCTCCGATCTGCACGATCTGCCGGCCACGCGCTTCCGACAGCTCGACCTCGACGGTCACGTCGATCTTCGCAGCAGGATCGGTAATACGGATGGTTCCCTTGGTTGCTTCCTTGAAGATGATCGGAAGCGAGACCAGATCGAAGGACACCGTGGCCTCACCCGCCACGGGACTCGCGACCACCCCGGTGCCCTCGACGCGGCGGATCCAGCTGTTGGTTCCCTGTACCGTGATGGCTCCCTTCAGGAGCGGAGCATTGTCGAGCCGGTACCCGAGACCGCGGAGCTCGAGGGAAACAACTGTCTTTGGCATTCCGGGACCTCTCGCTTCTGTTGCTTTCGTTGCAGTGACCGGTACACGATGGTAACAGATATTACCAGCCGGAATCTGTGATGGGAAGGGCCATGATTGGCCTTGAGCCCGGGCGCATAGTCGGCTCCGCCTGCCATGCCTCTTGGCCATCGCCGGTTGACAGTGCAGCACGTCGCGGTGACGGCGCAGCCCTTGCCCTCCCGCCCTCATCGGCGGAGTCATCCGCAAGGACTCGTGAGTTCGGGAGAAGACAGGCTGTGTGAAAGGAAGCGGCAGCGCGCCCCAAGTTCCGGACGTTCGCACTGCCCCCTTGTGAGAATTCAAGATCGTGCCTTATATCAGTTCCCATGTCCGCCTCGTCTGAACTCGCCACACGTGGCCGCAAAAAGAAATCAAGCTCAACGGAGCTGCCGTTCACGAGCAAGCCTCCGCAAGAAGTTGAGCGCCAGCGGGTCCTGGATGCCGCCGAGCGCACGTTTGCCGGGTGCGGCTATGCGGACACTCGGATGGAGCAAATCGCCGCGTCGGCGCGGGTGTCTCTTCGGAGCGTCTATGCCGTGGCCAAGGGGAAGGCAGAATTGTTCCGCATCGTCCAAGAGGTCCGTGGCCGAGAGCTGCTATCGCGCATCGAGGAGGCACTTGCCGACGAGGCTCGCAGCCCCTCGGGCATGTTGATGGAGTACATCGCCTTGGTGGCGACGTTCATGATGGACCACAGGGACTTTCTGCGCATCCAGCTTCGTGATGGACACACGTGGGGCATGGATGACGGTAGACACGTGCTTTCAGAAGCGGCCGAAATCGGAGACGAATTACTCGAGAGGCTCCTGCGTCGTGGCATCAAAACCGGTTGCTTCCATCAAGAAGATCCGCGGACAATGGTAGCAAGTCTCCGTTCCCTGGAGCAGATCCAACTCGCAAGTTGGGTCTCGGGCCGCAGTCGAAGCTCGAAGCGAGCTGTAACCGAGACAATCCAGCGCCAGGCAAAACGCCTCTTCTGCCGCGCTGAACCGGGAAGCTAACCGGCGCCTCCCGCCAATCACGCCGGCCAGCAACAGCGCCACCGCCCCGGCTCCGGCAGGCAAGCCGGTAGTCCTCTCCCCTGTCGAGCTTGATCACCTGAGGGACGGTCCCGGAGATCGTTATCGATTGCGCGCTGGCGGCGCCGTGGCTATGGTAATAGAAATTACCATCGGTGATTGCCAATTTAGGAAGACCGGAATGGACAAAAAAGACGAGCCTCTCGCTGTTCCCCACATCGTGCGTGGACGAGTCGCGTTCGGCGAAGACCTCCGTTACGAGGGCTTCGTCACGCCCAAGCTCGACCTCGACGCCCTCATCTGGCCTCGCTCGCAGCCGGGGCCGGCGTTCGAAACGCCGATCGGCACAGTGATCGACTTCCTGGTCGAGGTGGGCAAGGCCCTCAGTCTCGATGGCAATCGGCTGCTCCAAGAGGCGCTCGAAGCTACCCTCTCCGTGAATGCGCTGAGCCGGCGGATCCTAGAGAACACCTACCGGAGCCTACCGCACTTCTTCCAGCGTGACACCCTCGCCTTCCAGGTCGAACAGGAGCTGGGCTGGGGACCCATCGACGGCTGGGCGGAAGTTCGCAAGCCCGACGGCAACCTTGCGCGGGTTCGCGCGTTCCCGCCGCGCCTCGTTCACGTGCTTGCTGGAAACACTCCCGGAGTGACCGCAATCACCATTGTGCGAGGGGCATTGAGCAAGGGCGTGCACCTCCTCAAGCTCCCTGCCAACGATCTCTTCACTGCAAGCGCACTGCTACGCACGATGGCGATGGTCGATGCCGACCACCCGACGCTGCGCTCCTTTTCAGCCGTCTATTGGAAGGGAGGCGACGAGCGCGTCGAGAGTCCTCTGCTCCGG
This sequence comes from Sphingobium sp., assembly GCA_023266635.1. Lineage (GTDB taxonomy): Bacteria > Pseudomonadota > Alphaproteobacteria > Sphingomonadales > Sphingomonadaceae > Sphingobium. The sequence continues at coordinate 7,549 of JAHFPU010000040.1, read as the reverse complement.
GCGCAGTACTTCGACAAGCTCGTGGTCTGGGGGGGAGAGGGTAGTGTCCGCGGAGCCCTGCGGTACGCCGGCCCGGGATTTGAAGTCGTGTCCTTCGACCCCAAGGTCTCGATCTCAATGGTCGGGCGCAGCGCCCTGGCGACCGAGGCGATGCAGGCCGAAGCCGCGGATCGCGCCGCCGCTGACATCGCCCTGTTCAACCAGGACGCGTGTGCAGCAAGCCGCATCGTCTTCGTCGAAGGCGAGCGCGAGGAGGTCGACTCGTTTTGCGCCCGGCTCGAATTGGCGCTGCGCCAGGAGCGCCCGCTGTCGGATGCTCGTGGTCCCGTACCTCCCGCCGACCTGCAAATCGAAGTAGACGCGCTGCGCAAGCTGGCGCCGTATTACCGCATCTTCGGTGAGGCCGATGGCGGAGGGATCGTGATACGATCGGAAGAGCCGGTGGACTTCCACCTGAGCGCCAAGACGGTCAATGTTGTAGCTGTAACGGAACTCGCCGACGCAGTACGCTTCGCCGGTGTCGCCACGCAAACCGTCGGTGTGTTTCCGCCGGCCAGCGTCCCCTTGCTCCGCGACGCCCTGGCCTCCGCCGGAGTCCAGCGCATCACGACCCTCGGCGAGATTACCGGCCGCAGTGTCGACGGCCTGCCCCACGACGGCTTCTACCCGCTCCGCCGCTTCATGCGCTGGGTGCTCGACGATGCCGACTGAGCGCCGTCTCGCAGTCGTCACCGGTGCCTCGTCGGGGATCGGGCGTGCCTTCGCAGAGCAGCTTGCCGCCCTGGGCCACGACCTCGTCATCGTCGCACGCTCTCGCGAGCGGCTGGAGGCCTTGGCAGTCGAGCTTGGCGAGAGGAACGGCAGCGAGGTTCAAATCTTCGTCGCCGACCTCAACAACGACAAGTCGGTGACCGACCTGGCCGGCCTGCTGCATTCCCGGGTGCCGGACCTACTCGTCAACAGCGCCGGATTCGGCGCTTTCGGCCGCTTCGAGGAGCTCGATCTCGATCGCCAGGTGGAGCTGCTGAGGGTCAACGTTCAGGCCTTGGTCTGCCTCACCTACGCCTGCCTGCCCGGCATGCTCAAACGAGGTAGCGGTGCAGTGGTGAACGTGTCATCGCTCGCCGGCGAGGCGCCGATCGCCTACAACGCGATCTACGGCGCTTCGAAGTCATGCGTCACGAGCTTCAGCCGCGCCCTCTACGAGGAACTCCGCGATACAGCCATTACTGTTCAATGTCTGCTGCCCGGCCTCACAGCCACTCCATGGGCCGAAGCAGCGGGAGTCGACACTGCGAACGTACCGCGTATGGCAATTTCGGATCCGGACGACGTCGTTCGCGCCTCCCTCGCCGCCCTCCGGCGCGGGTCTGCGGAATGCGTGCCGGGTGCGGCGAATCGCATTCTCGCGCTGGTCCAGAGAACCATGCCACGGCTGCTTAGCCGCACAATAGCGAGTGCCACTCGGAAGAACATGCCAGGGCGAATCTTACGCGGACCTGGCTAAGTCGTAGTGGAAGCCGTGCTTGAGTGACTTCACCTTCTCGGGTGCTTGGGAAAGGATCGCCAATGTCTGGTAAGCCCAATCGGATACGCGAGCACTATGACGAGAACGGCTATGTTATCGTTCGGGATGTCGTCGATGCGGAGCTGTTGGATGAGATGCGGCAGCATCTGGACTGGCTCCTCGCCCGTCATCCAGAGATGCAAAATCTACAAATAATCCCTCCCATCCTGGCGGCGTCAGATCCGTTTTGGATGCGTGTTGTCAGTGATGAAAGACTGCTCGACATCGCCGAGCAGTTCGTGGGACGTTCAATCTCGCTTTTTCAGTCGACCTACTTTCTGAAACCGGCCTTCGATGGAAGACCCGTGCCCTGGCATCAAGACGGATGGTACTGGCCTCTCGATCCGCAAGATGGCGTCGTGTCGATCTGGCTTGCGGTGGATGAGTCCAGCCCTGAGAACGGGTGTCTGCGGGTGATTCCGGGATCACATCGCGGCGAAGTGAAGGACCATATTCAAGACGCTGACGCTGCAGGCGGCTTTCAAAACCGATTGTCTTCAGAATTCGTAGATGAAGCAAAAGCTGTGGACCTGATTCTTAAACCCGGTGACGTATCAATTCACAGTCCCAAAATCATTCACGGATCAAACGCCAACACTTCGCCAAAGAGACGTTGTGGCCTAACCACAAGCTACATTCCGACATCAACACGCATAGTGCGTGGCGCCGCAGGTTGGCCGGACGAGATATGGTGGTCGAACGGACGGTGGTGCGCGTCGCTTCACCTCCGTGGTGGCGATGCTGCACACGCTAATGAATACCAAGTTTGGCCGCAGTATGACGCGGCTCGCCACATGGCATTCCGGGGTTGCGGGCAAACGCATGACTGACTCAGATTTGCAAGGTTGGGAGTTTGACCGCGTTTCGGTAGTGGGTCAGTTTGAAATCACTGGCAGATAGCTTCCCAAGATCAGTCACACCGCTCTCCTGTTACGAGGACGGCCTGCCCGGCGGAGTCGATCGCTCTGGTACCCTACTTTCCTGCTCCGTGGGCGGAGCCGGATGACTTCCTGTTTTTCAGCGGTGTAATGGATACGGGGATACCATTTAGAACTGCCATTCCGGCACACCGCTCGAGGCTCTCGGGCGCCGTATCGGCCAGGCAGTTCGAACTCTCTGCGTCGCTGGCGTTGGCAAGCCGCCAACCACCTTCATGCCCCCAACCGTGGGGGTGGGCGACGGTTCCCGGCACCATCTCATCGGTCACGCACACAGTCACCGTGATTGCACCACTACGCGATCTCAACCGGGCGCGGCCGCCATCTGTTACCCCGAAGCGCTCAGCATCGTCAGGGTGGATGCGAAGAGCGGTGGCCTTCGGGGAGCCTCTTAGGCGACGCAGATTGTGCATCCAGGAGTTCAGGGAGCGCGTTTCACGCAGGCCGATCAGGCGCAGCGGGAGGTTGGAGGGCGCGCGCGGCGGCTCAATCAAACGTGCGTGCTCTGCAGCCAGCTCTGGAGGCGAAAGATGCACGCGTCCATCGGCGTGAGATATCCAACGATCGAGCACGCCCGTTCGCGGCCGCGCGGCGAGTATCTTGCCATGGGGGTAGTGTTCTTCGAGCTCCTGCCAGCTAGAGCCCAACCCGCGTAGCGCACCCTCCATGATAACCTGTGGGCCTGGCGGCGGTTCTCCGAGATCCAACCGGCTACCGAGATCGCGGAAGATCTCCCACTCCTCCCGCACATCGGTTGGGCGATCAACGACGGCGCGCGTAACCTGAACGAATGGGGCCGGCGACTGGCTCCCCAGCACGGTCATGTCCTCTCGCTCCAGCATCGTGGCAGCGGGCAACACGAAATCGGCGTGGCGGCCCGTCTCGTTCAGATAGATATCGATCGAGACATGCAAGTCGAGCGACCGCAGAGCCTCGCCAAGGCCAGCGCTGGGTACCGAAAGCATGGGGTTGCCGGCGGATGTGATGAGCGCGCGAATCTGGCCCTCTCCCGGGGTCGTGATTTCGCGCGCCAGGAGAGCCGCGGGCAGGGTCCCCATCACGTCGGGGAAGCCGCCGATGCGGGATCGCTTGCTTCCGTAGCTGCCTTGGGCGGCCTGGCTCGGAGCGCCCGGCGGCGGGTCTGCGGCAAAGGGGAAGACCCACCCTCCGGGTCGATCTAGGTTGCCCGTGAGGATGTTCGCGCAGTCCTGAAGCAGGTTGACGAGCGTCCCGAACGCCTGCGTACAGGTTCCAGTGCGACCATAGATCGCGCCTGGTCCGCTTCGCGCCAAGGCATGGGCCAACTCCTGCGTGCGCTCAGGAGGGACTCCGGTCTTGGTCTCGGTGCGAGCGGGATCGTGCGCTGCAACCAGGGCAGCGAGCTCGGCCGCACCCGTCGTGTGCGCAGCGACGAATGCCCGATCGACGAGACCGTCACGGAACAGCACATGGAGAAGGGATAGCAGGAACCACGCATCGGTGCCGCCGCGGATGGGGACATGCTCGAAGGCTCTCGCCGTCTCGCTGCGCCGCGGGTCGATGACTACTACCCTTCCTCCTCGGCGGACGATTCCGCGCAGCTCGGATCCCACGTTGGCCTGCGACAGGACCGAGCCGTTCGAGACAAGCGGATTTGCTCCGATCACGATGAGGAACCGCGTACGTGAAAGGTCGGGAATTGGAAGTGTCATGGGCGAGCCATAGAGGAGCGCCGAAGCGGCCAGTCGGGAGCCGCCGTCCTGGGACATCGGCGTGTAGAGATGGTTCGTGCCAAGCGCGCGCAGGAACCACCGGGCATAGGCGGCGTGAGGAATGCTGAACGCCTGCGGGTTCCCCAGGTAGGCCGCAACCGCGCGGGGCCCGCTGTCCTGCACGACGCTCGAGAGCCGTGCCGCGATCTCATCGAGCGCGTTCTCCCAAGCGACCCGCTCGAAGTGACCGGTCCGTCTGTCGCGACGCAGGGGATGCCGAAGACGGTCGGGATCGGTCTGCATATCTCCGAGCGCCCGCGCCTTCACGCAAAAGTAGCCGCGCGAGTGCGGGTTCTCGGGATCGCCACGCACCTCAACGCCGCCGTCCTCGCCGACGCGAACCGTCAGCCCGCATTGCGGCTCGCAGAGCCGGCAAAAGGTGGTTGCCGATTGGGAAGGATGCATCGCGGTGCCGATCTCGTCAGTCATCGCAGGAAATAGCCGCCCACTGAGGGGGCGCGACCGCACGTCCCCTAATGCCGAAGCCGACCGAGTCTGCCTCCAATCCCCATTGTTTCGCTTGATTGTCGATGATCACGAACTGCCCTAAAGAACCTCACGATCGAGGCAGATAAAGTACAATGGCGTCCAAAAAATGCAATGCTCCCCGCAAGAGGGTTCTCGGGACAGCTCGAGCAAGACCAAATCCTCCCCAGGATAGCCGTCGCATGGATAGTGGCTCGAGCAAGCCGGGTGCCGAGGGGACCACGGTCTCAGAGGCTGCGTCGCGGCGTGCGCGGGGACGGCCTCGGCTCGAGGAGGTTGTATCGATCGAGGGAGAGTTGCTCGAGGGCGCACTCCGCCTGTTCGTCCAGTATGGGTATGGTGCAACGACGATGACCGCGATTGCACAGTCGATGCAAATTTCGAAAACCACCCTTTATTCGCGCTTTCCGACCAAGGAGGCATTGTTTCGCGCGATCATCGAGACTCAGATCGGACGCGTTGCAAATCGATCAGGGTTCCAGGAGGCTGAGGCGAGGTCTTTAGGACTTGCGGAAGGCCTCGAGCAGTACGTCGCCCGCATGCTGGAAGTCAGCCTGCATCCCGAGCAGTTGGAAATCGACTGGCTTATTCTAAGCGAGGCGCGCCGCTTTCCAGAGCTCGGCGCAGCGGCGATCGAACGGACGCGCGCCAGCGTTGCTCAGGTTGCCGAATTCATTCGCGAGCAAGCGCATCAGGAAGGAATCCCTTGCAGCAACCCCGTCGCAGTGGCCGAGACGCTTCTGCAGAGTATCCGCGGCTGGTTCCTTGCGGCCATGCTGGCCGTCAACAAGCCTTCGCTCGATGAGCAAGTAGAATGGGCCAAGCGCACGATCGGCATGCTGATCGCAAGCCGCGCGGTGTGGTAGCGCGGTACCTCGGCTCGACACAAATCGTTGGCGTTATTATACTTGGCATACCCAAGCCCGGAACATTGGATGAATCCATCAACGGGGCCCTGTCGCGCGATTACGTTCATATTCAATCGGAAACCTCTTGCATCACGGGCGGCAACCACAGAAGTCTTTCAGCGAACTTCAGATTCGGGTCACTAGAGTCAGACCCTGACGGAGTCGGAGAGTCCTATCGTTCCGTAGCATTACCTATCGCGGGGAGGATCGCGATCGTCCTACCACATTAGTCCCAGCGCTGACGCCGAAGAGGAACCCCCGAATGCTGATCCCGCACGGCGCGCATGTCATGGTTGTCGACGGTGCCAAGATGTCGCTGTTCCGCAACAGCGGCAAGGATATCGCACCCCTGCTCGAACTGGTCGAAGAGCAGGAGCAGCACGTTCCTCGAACATCCCGCCTCGGCACCGATCGGCCCGGCCATGATTTCCAGAACCTGGGCAGTGTTGGCGGCGCGCACGAAGGGACCGACTTTCACCAGCTGGCCGAGGACGAATTCGCGGCAACAGCCGCTGAAAAGCTGGCCGCACTGTTGCAGCAAGACGATGCGCGCGCCGTCCTGGTCGCGGCTCCCCGCGTGCTCGGCGTCATGCGCAAGAAGCTTGCGCCTGAATTGCGTTCGCGGCTGATTGCCGAGATCGACAAGGATTATGCCGGACGGCCTGCTGCGGATATGCGCTCGCGAGGAGGGCTCTGTCCGTGGGAGAGCGGTTCGCATTAGACTGACAGCTCCGCCACTTCGCTTCGTCACTGAATGCGATGTCGGTGCTTGCCCAGCGTCCCCGCATTCAACTCCACACCGCCTCAGGCGGCAGGCTCATCAGGATCGCGTCGATATTGCCACCGGTCTTGAGCCCGAAGGCGGTCCCCCGGTCGTAGACAAGATTGAATTCGGCATAGCGCCCGCGCCATTCGAGCTGGCAGCGTTTGTCGTCGGGCGTGAATTCCATCCCCATCCGTCGCCGCACCAGCCTGGGGTAGACTGTGAGAAAGGCCTCGCCCACGGTCTGGGTGAAGGCGAAGTTTGCCTCCCATGCGGCCACGTCGTTACACTCCAGATGGTCGTAGAAAATGCCGCCGACACCGCGATGGCACTGGCGATGCGGGATGTAGAAATAGTCCTCCGCCCATTTGCTGAAGCGCGCGTGGTAGTCGGTGCCATGGGCGTCGCAGGCCGCTTTCAGCGCAGCATGGAATTCCGCCGTGTCCTCGGCGTAGGGCAGCGGCGGGTTTAAATCCGCGCCGCCGCCGAACCACGCTTTCGTGGTAGTCAGGAAGCGCAGGTTCATGTGGACGGCGGGGACATGCGGATTGGCCATATGCGCGACGAGGCTGATGCCGGTGGCGGAAAAGGCGGGCTGCTCGGCAGATGCACCGTTGACCGTGGCGGCAAAATCCCTGGCCAGCGCGCCGTGGACGGTGGAGATGTTGACCCCGGCCTTCTCGAACACCCGGCCCTTGATCAGCCCGCGCGTGCCGCCTCCCGTTTCGCCTGCTGCGCCTCCTTCGACCGCTTCGCGCTGCCATGGCGTGTATTGGAAGGCAGCGTCGCTACCAGCCTCGCGCTCGATGGCTTCGAATTCCGCGCAGATGCGGTTGCGCAAGGCTTCAAACCAGGCGCGGGCGCGGGCGGTATAGGGAGTCCAGTCGGTCATGCTGGGCGCTTGCCAAATCGTGCGAGGCACGTAAAGCGAAAGCCATTGTTACCTTTTCGTTCGCGGATCTGGAAATGCGGCTGGTGCAGGGTCGGCACTCGACTGGGTGTGGCGCGCCGCCCTTAGACAGGCTCAGGATGAACGGGCGTAATATTTCCCGCTTTCATTCCCATCGCGATTCGCTCTAAGGACGCGCGCAAGTCCCAAATGTATCAGGAGCAGACACTATAGCACCCCCACCCCG